>JACPEQ010000004.1 GCA_016183435.1 Chloroflexota bacterium | reverse complement strand
GCTCGACGACCTCGCCCGACACGGGCGCGTAGACGTCGGAGGCCGCCTTGACCGATTCGACGACGCCGAGGCTCGCGTACTGCCGCACCCGGGACGCCGCCGCGGGGAGCTCGACGAAGACGATGTCGCCGAGCTGATCCTGCGCGAAATCCGTGATGCCGATCGTGGCGACGTCATCGTCCACGCGGACCCACTCGTGCTCCTTCGAATACTTCAGCTCTTCCGGGACCATGCTCACTCCCCTATCGCCTCCCTCTTGTAGAAAGGCGTCTTCACTACCCTAGCGGCGACATCGCGTTCGCGGATGCGGACCCCGAGCTCCGTTCCGACCTTCGACAGCGCGACCGGCACATAGGCGAGCGCGATGTTCTTCCCGACGGTAGGGCCGAACGTCCCGCTCGTGACCCGACCGACGGCCGCGCCCTGGTGGACGACGGCGTGGCCATGCCGCGCGACGCCGCCCTCGACCACGAGCCCGACGATCCTGCGCGACGGGCCGCGCTCCTTGGCGTTCGCGATCGCGTCGCGCCCGACGAAGTCCTTGTCGAGCTTGCACGTCCAGCCCAGGCCGGCCTCGATCGGATCGGTCGTCTCGTCGATCTCGTTCCCGTACAGCGAGAAGCGCGCCTCCAGGCGCAGCGTGTCCCGCGCCCCGAGGCCGATCGGCGTCAGGCCGAGCGCGCCGCCCGCCGCGAGCAGCCGCGTCCAGGGTCCGATAGCCCGGTCCCACGGCACGAACACCTCAAAGCCGTCCTCTCCCGTGTAGCCGGTGCGGGCGACGTGCGCGCGGGCGCCGGCGACCCGGGCGGCGACGACGCCGAATGGCGGGAGGTCCTCGATGCTCGCCTCACGGACGTCGAGGTCCGTGATCGCCGACATGATCACGCTCGCGCGCGGGCCCTGGACCGCGATGAGGGCCGTGTTCATCGACGCGTCCTCGATCTCCGCGGCGGATCCCACGTGCCTGCGGATGTGCGCGAGGTCCTTCGCGACGTTCGACGCGTTCACGACGATCAGATACGCCTCCGCGTCGAGGCGGTACACGATCACGTCGTCGACGATCGTGCCCTGCTCGTTGCACAGCAGGCCGTACCGCGCCTTGCCCGTCTCGAGACCGGCGACGTCGCTGGAGACGAGACGGTCGACCGCCGCGCCGGCGTCACGTCCGCGCACGTACACCTCGCCCATATGCGAGAGGTCGAAGATGCCTGCCGCCGACCGCACCGCGCGGTGCTCGTTCACGATGCCCGCCGGGTACTGGATCGGCATCTCCCATCCCGCGAACGGGACGAGCTTCGCGCCGAGGGCGACGTGCTCGCCGTACAGCGGCGTCCGCAGGAGGATCGTTGCCGTCACGCGGCCGCCCCCGGGGCAGGGGCCCCGGGATCAAGAGAGCTCGTGAGCGCGCGCTCGAGCATCTCGCGGTACGTGTCGAAGGTCAGGAGCCGCTTCGCGTCCTCGACCGGGACCCAGCGGACCTCCTCGTACTCGTGGTCGTGCCGCGAGGTGTCGCCCCCGAGGGCCTCCATCAGGAAGAAGTGCACCGTCTTGTGCACGCGCTGCCGGGGCAACGCGAACCAGTACTCGATCGTTCCGAGCGGACGGACGATGCGCACGTCGAGCCCGGTCTCCTCGCGGACCTCGCGGGTCGCCGTCTCCTCGATGCGCTCGTCCCGGTCGGGCGTGCCCTTCGGGAGGACCCACATGCCTTCCCTCCCGGCGATGACGACCTCCCGTCCGCGGTCGCCCGCACGGATGACGACGCCGCCCGCCGCGACCGCGTCTCGGATACGCCGGGGGGGACGTTTCGGCATGTCCGCATTGTCGCGGAAAGAAGACGACAAGGAGGGAGAGCGGGCGATAGCCGATCAGCGTGAGGCCGGGTGAGGTCGAGGGGAGCCGGGTCTCGAACGAGGCGGCCACTGGTCACGCCACGAGCATTGGCCGCCGAGGGCGAGACCCGCGACCCAGGGGTAGGGGCCCCTGTGCGCGAAGCGCGCAACGTCACCCGGCCGAGCGCTGGACCCCTACAAGAGCCGGGTGTCGTTGATGACCAGCGCGAACGTGCAATGCAGGAACTCGGCGGCGCGGCGGCACAGGATCATGCGCGAGAGGAAGATCTCGAAGTACTCCATCAGCGGCGCCGTCTCCGTGTCGATCGTGAGGTAGAGCGCGATCTGCTTCTCCTTGCGGCTCACCTTGATCTCGGCGGACGTCGCGGCGTAGTTCACGCGGTCGTGGATGTCGAACGCCGTCGACTTCGGGTTCCGCACGCGGCTGCGGTGCACGTCGCTCTTGTCGGCGAGGATCACCGCGGCGGAAATGGCGCTGATCGCCGTCCCGCCCTCTTCCTCCTCGTGGTTCGCGATGGCGCCCATGACGGTCGCGATCTCCTCGTAGTCGAACCCGAGGTCCGCGAGGATGTCCTTCGCGATGAGCGCGCCCGTCTGGCCGTGCTTCTCGCGCGTGACCACGTTGCCGATGTCGTGCAGGTAGGCCGCGATCGCCGCGAGCTCGCAGCGTCGCGCCTCGTGACCGAGCGACCGCAGGATGAAGCGCGCGCCGTCGGCGCATGTGTTCGCGTGGCGCTCCCCGTGCTCGGTGTAGCCGATCGCTCCGGTCTGCTGGTTCGCGGAGCGGATGAAGGTCTTCACGCGGTGATCGGCACGGACGACGTCGAGCGTGGGGCCCTGGCGCTTGGCCTCGGCCGGCGTCTTGGTCTTGGTCTCCGTCCGGTGCACCTTGGCACGGGTGTCGACCGCCGCGTCGGGTCGCTCGCCACCCGGCCGCGGGGCGGATGCCGCTTCGCTCATCGTCGCGACGCTAGCACCGCACTACCGCCGCGTCTCCGCCGTGCGAGCCGCGTCGTATCCGCGCTGCAGCCGCTCGGCGACGGTCTGGATCCAGCGCAGCTCGTTCAGCCCGGCGCGGCACACGACGAGGCCGCGCGTGAACGCGAGCCACGGCTTGAGCGTCCCGCCGAGGAGCCCGAGCCAGGTCGCGGCGGTCGCGTCCACCTTCGGGCCCTTTCCTCTCGTCGCGGCGGCCTCGACGTGGAGCCGCCCCTCGCCGGCCTGGAACTCGATGGCCGTGTCGGCGTCGGTGATACGCAGGAGCGCGCGTGCCGGCGCCACGTCGGCCAGCGCGTCCGTGACCTCCTTCGTCGCGCCCGCTGCCGCGAGGATGCGCAGCAGGAGCGGTGCGACCGCGGACGCGTCCGGGTCCGTGCGCGCCGCCCGCGCGGCGGCAGCGTCCAGCGCGGCGATGAGCTCCGCTCTGCTCAATGGGCGAGCGTCATGTTCGAGCGCACGAACATGGGGATGCCCTCCGCGCGGTGCCGCATCGAGAAGTACGCGGCCGCCCCGATCATCGCGCCGTTGTCGATGCACAGCTTCGGCGGCGGGACGCGCAGCGGCAGCGACACGCGCCTGCTGATCTCCTCGCGCAGCGCGAGGTTCGCGGCCACGCCGCCACCGAGCATGACCGTGCGGACGTCGAACTCCCCCGCCGCGCGCGCGACGCGCTCGGCGAGCATCTCGTTGATCGTGCGCTGGAAGGACGCCGCGACGTCGCTCGTGGGGACGGCGCCGCGCCTCTCGAGCTCGCGGACGAGACGGAGCACTGCCGTCTTGAGGCCGCTGAACGAGACGTCGTAGCGGGAGGCGAGGTCGGCCTTCGGGAGCGGGAAGGCCTTCGCGTCGCCGTCGCGCGCGGCGCGCTCGATGAGCGGACCACCGGGGAAACCGAGGCCGAGGAGGCGCGCGACCTTGTCGTAGGCCTCGCCGGCGGCGTCGTCGATGGTCCGGCCGAGCAGGCGGAAGCGGCGGTGGTCCTCCATCAGCACGAGGTCGCTGTGCGCGCCGCTCACGACGAGAACGACGGCGGGCAGCTCCGGCTCTGCTGGTACATCTTCCGGGAGGGTGGCGCTGGGGGTGGAAGGGGGCGAAGCCCCCTGCGAGGGAAAAGGCGGCTGTGCCGCCAGGCGCGGAGCCCCCTGCGAAGAAGGCGCCGCGGCTCTATCAGCCGGCTCTGCCGGCTGATAGAGCCAGTTCGCGTACACGTGGCCCTCGAGATGATTCACGCCGACGAACGGCTTTCCCGCGGCGAACGCGAGCCCGCGGGCGTAGTTGGCGCCGACAAGGAGCGCGCCGATGAGCCCCGGGCCGACGGTGGCCGCGACCGCGTCGACCCGGTCGAGCGTCATCCCCGCGCGCGCGAGCGCCTCCCGCGCGACCGGGTCCACCTGCCGCAGGTGCTCGCGCGCGGCGACCTCCGGGACGATCCCGCCGGTACGCTCGTGCACCGTTTGTGACGCGACGACGTTCGAGAGGATGCGGCGGCCGTCCTCCACGATCGCGACGCCCGTCTCGTCGCAGCTCGTCTCGACGGAGAGGACGACGCGAGGCGGGGGGGATACCCCCCCGCCGACCCCCCGGCTCATTCCTGTTGGTCCAGCTCGCGCTTCAGCTTCGCGAGCATCTCCCGGACGGCGCGGTCCTTGATGCGGTCCGTCCACATGATGAGCGCATCCTCGTTGTTGTCCGAGTAGTACCGGCGGCGCACGCCGGCGCGCCGGAAGCCGTACTTCTCGTACAGCCGCTGCGCACCGATGTTCGAGACGCGCACCTCGAGCGTCAGCCACTCCGCACCCATCTCGTCCGCGATGTCGAAGAGGCGCTGGAGGAGCCGCTCCCCGATCCTGCGACGGCGATGCTCCGGCAGGACGGCGAAGGTGGTGATGTGGGCCTCGTCGACCATGAGCCAGAGGCCCGCGTACCCGACGATCGTGTCGCCCTCGCGCGCGACGATGTAGCGCGCGTTCTTGTTCTGCGTCAGCTCGTGGCGGAACGCGTTCGCGGGCCACGGCACGGGGAACGAGGAGCGCTCCACCTCCTGCACGCCGGCGATGTCGTCGGGCGTCATGTCCTCGATGAGCGTGGGGGCGGTCGAGACCATCAGACGAGCTCACCGGCGCGGCCGCGGATGAGGGGCGCGCGGATGTACAGCGGCTCGAGGGACTCCGCCGCGACCCCCTCGCCTCTCTCCAGGCGCGTCCACCCGATCTCCGCGAGATGGCCGGCGCGGCGCACGCTCGCGCTCGCCGGTGGGAAGGTCGCGCGGGGACCGAGACATCCGCGCAGCCGCGCGGCCGTCGCATCGTCGATCTCCCCGACGAAGAGCGTGTCCATCGCGATGGTGCGCGCGAGGTCGTCCACCGAGCAGGTCATGATCTCCGAGCGGCGCTGCCACGTGCCGCGGCTGGCGCGGTACATCGCCGCATAGTGCTCGCCGCGTCCAGCCGGGATGAGCGCGCACACACGGATGCGGGACGCCGCGAAGGGATGCGCCGCGACATCGAGGGTCGGGACGCCCACGGACAAGGCGCCGGACGCACGGGCGATGCCCTGCGCGGCCGCGATGGCCACTCGAAGGCCGGTGAACGAGCCCGGTCCGATCGCGACCGCGATACGCGTGACGTCCTCGAGCGCGACATCCGCCAGCGCGATCAGCCGCTCGATCTGGGGGAACAGGTGGTCGTCATGCCGCCGGTGCGCGTGCCACGTCCCCTCGGCGATCACCGTGTGCCCGTCGTGCAGGGCGACGGACGCGAAGGCCGTCGATGTGTCGATCGCGAGCAGGGTCATCCGGGCAGAGCCTCATCGCGCAGCCGGCGCGCGCGGGGGCCTCTGGGCTCGAACTGCAGCTGCCGCTCGTCACCGCCCTTGTGCGCCAGGTACACGTCGAGACGGTCCTCGGGCAGCCGGCGTTCCACGCGGTCAGGCCACTCGATCGCGGTGACGCCGCCGCTCGACAGCGCCTCCTCCCATCCGGTCGACGGCGTGTCGCCCGGCGCAAGGCGGTACAGGTCGATGTGGAAGAGCGGCAGCCGTCCGCTCTCGTGCTCGCGGACGATGACGAACGTCGGGCTCGTCACCTCGCGCTCGTCGATGCCGAGGCCGCGGGCGATCCCCCGCACCAGCGTCGTCTTTCCCGATCCGAGCTCGCCCCACAGCGCGATGACGTCGTCGGGACGCGCGGCCTTCCCGAGGCCCACACCCAGCGACTCGGTCTCCCCTCGCGAGCGCGTGGACATCTTCTTCACGCGGTCAGCGTGCCCGTTCGCTCGAACGCGCGGCGCTCGCGCCACATGCGCACCGTCAGGCCGAGGAAGGTGCCGAACACGGCTGCCCAGATCCCGAGATAGATCTCGCGCGGCACGGCGCACAGGATCCCGAAGCAGAAGAGCGAGGCCAGCAGCGGGACGAACCCGATCAGGCCGACGATGCTGCGCGTGCGCCGGATGCGCGCCATGCGCGCCTCGAACGCGGCTCGCTTCATGGCCTCCGCGCGCTTGGGCGCCGCCGCCCTCGGCTGCTGCGCAGGCTCTGGATGATCGTCGCGGCGGCCACGGCGGTCGCGCCGCCGGCGTCGTGAGGGCATCGTCCAGACGCTAGCGGCTATATCAGCGCTCGGCGTCGAGCAGCAGCACGTTCGGCCCGCGGACGTCGTCCACGGGACGCACCGACGCGTGGTCGTCGGCCAGCGCGAGCGCCGGTACGGTCGTCGGCTGCGCGGTGCGATCGGCGGGCGCCAGCACGAAGAGCCGCGCAGACGCGGTGTGGATGGCGGCGCGGTCGCCGGCGAGCGCGACGAGCGGGTCCCAGACCTCCGCCGGCAGCGGGCCGGATCCGAAGCCGAGGAGACACAGGACCGTGGGCCGGTCGTCGAACGTGGGCCGGCCGCTCGCGTCGACGTCGTCGCCGTAGACCACCCGCAGGCCGCCGGCCGGAGCTGCGCCGGCAACGATCCCGGCGACGCCACATGCGTGCGCGCGCGTGACCGCTTCGGCCGCCATGCGCGCGCCGCCGACGAGGATCCGGCCGCGCAGGCGGACGTCGAGGCGCGTCGGCGCCAGCGGATCGGAGGGCGAGTCGACCGCGAGAGCGAGATCGCCGATCGCGTCCGGGCCGTACGCCGCGAGCCCCTGAAGGCGCCAGCAGTCCCCCTCCACCGCGACGGCCGCGTCATCCGACCGCGTGACGATGCCGTCGATGGTCGAGCGGACACGCCACTCGTCGACGACCGGCGAGATGCAGAGATCGCCGTCGACCGTGACATGCACGAGCCGCCCGTCGATCGGCGACGTCGCCGCGCGCGCGAAGCGGCGACCCGTGCGGGCCAGGATGCTGCCGCGGCGCACGTCGGCGACCGGTCGCACGCGCAACACGCGGTCGAGATCTCGGGGCGCGACGCCGACGCGGCGCGCGCCGTCGACGAGGTGCACTCGCGTGACGGTGCCGCCGCTGGCGATGACGTCGCCGGCGCGGACGTGCTCGCCTTCCGCGATCCGCTGGGCCGGGCCGACCGGCAGCGCGTGCTCGACGGTCCAGCGGCCGTATCGCCAGCTCACCGGGCGGCGACCTCCGGCGCGAGGACGCCGAGCGTCTCGTACCACCGTGAGACGGCCGGCACGCGCTCGGCGTCACGCACCGGCAGCGCAAGGGGACGCGGCCTCGCGTCGACGACCAGGCCGAGCGGCCCGCACGCGATGCGGGCTCGCGTGACACCGGGCCCGCTCACCTCGACGGCGTCCCCGACCGGGAGGACGAAGAACGATCCGCGATCGACGCGCTCCTCGCGCGTCGATCCGGCGCTCGCGATCCGCACGAGGCTGCGGCGCGACGTCGTGACGGGGATCACCCCGGCGGCCGGGACGACGCCGTCGCCGATCTTGGCGTCGAGCGGCGCGTGATCGTCCGACGCGACCGCGGACGCGAGGGCGAGCAGCGCGTCGCCCTCGTCACGCGCGATGGAGGCCGGCTCCGTCGGCTCGAGCGCGTCGATGGCGATCAGCAGCGCGTGCTCGGCCCCGGGCAGCGCAGCGAGCCGTCCCGTCAGCAGGATCGTCGCCGCGGTCCGCAGCGGGGCACCGAGCCCGGCCGCGGCGGCGTCGGCCAGCAGGTGCGCCAGCGCCTCGTGCGCGAGCGCGATCTCCAAGGCGAGGGACTCGCGGTCCGTCGGGACCGCGTCGGGCCAGCGCGCCCGGTTGAAGACGCGCTCGAGAAGCGTCGGCTGGTCCACCGTCCACGGGATCCAGCGCCGCACGCGCTCCAGGCCGGCGCGGGCGACCACGTGATCGGCGCCGCGGCCGACGCCAAGCGGGCGTCCGTGCGCGGCGAGCAGCGGCACGAGGGGCTCGGCACGCACGAGCGACGTTGACGAGCTCGTCACGTCGACCACGAGCGCGGGCGAGCGGCGGACCTCGGCGATCCGGCGGGCGAGCGTCTCGAGCGCCTCGTCGCGCAGCAGGCCGCCCTCGCGCCGTAGCGCGCGCAGCCGCGTAACGACGCGGCGGCGGCCGTCGTCGGTGCGCAGGTCGGGGACGACCTCGGCCGCGAACGGCGTCGCGAGCGCGGTCGCGCGTGCGACCGCACCGTCGTCGCTGCTCGCGACGAGGATGCGCGGCGCGGGCCGCTGCGCAGCGCACCCGAATCGCAGGGCCTCCGCCAGCAGCGCGAGGTGGTCCGTCTCGCCGCGATCGGCCAGCGCGATGACGACGACGTGGGGCCGCGCGTCGCGGAGCGCCTGCGCGCGTTCGCCGAACGATCGCGGATCCCGCGCGCCCATCGCGATGACGACCTCGACGCCCGCGGCGAGCAGCGCGCGCAGCGTCGCTCGCTCCATCGACCCCGGATGTGCCGCGAGCGTCGCGACGCGGAGCGGACGCCCGTGCGCGACGTCGACAAGCGCCGCCGCGGTCGAGGTCACCGCGCGGGCACGCGCTCCGCCGCTCTCACGAACGCCTCGAAGATCCGAGTGGCCCGCTCGCCGACCTGCGCCACGCGCTCTGGATGCCACTGCACCCCGATGACCCAGCTATGCGCAGGTGACTCCACGCCTTCGACGACATCGTCGACCCAAGCCGTCGCGCGGAGCGGGCTCGCGAGTCGATCGGCGGTGATGACCTGGTGATGGCTCGAGTTCACGAGCATCTCTCCGCTGCCGCACGCTCGCGCCAGGAGGCTGTCGGCGACCGGCGTGACCCGGTGCTGCACGGCGTCGGCGCCGGCAGGATCATCGGCCAGGCTCAGCCCAAGCGGCGGGTACTTCGGTGAGTGGCCCTCACGATGCTGGTGGAGCGTTCCCCCGAAGTGGACGTTCAACAGCTGGGCGCCCCGGCAGATCCCGAGGACCGGAACGTCGAGCTCGAGCGCCCGTATGAGAAGGGCGGATTCGAGGTCGTCGCGTGCCGGATCGATGTCCGTCGAACCGGAGTTCGCTTCCTGGTACCGATGCGGGTCGATGTCACCGCCACCGGTCAGGCACAGCGCGTCGAAGTCGAAGTGCGGGCGGGTACCTTCCGGACCGAGCGCGACAGGCTCACCGCCGGCCCGACGCACGGAGGCCAGGTACTGCTCGCGCGCGACGGAGCAGCGGCGCGCGTCGTGGCCACAGAGGGTCACGGCGATCCGCGATCGAGCGGTCACGATCCCAGTATCGCGGTCAGCGAATGTGGTCGCTCAACGATGCGCGGTCGATCAGCTCGATGAGCACGCCGTCCGTCGCGCGAGGGTGCAGGAACGCGACCATGCCCTCGACCCCCTGACGCGGGTGGCGGTCGACGAGCTCCATGCCGCTCGTCGCGAGATCGCGCAGGACCGACGC
>JACPEQ010000003.1 GCA_016183435.1 Chloroflexota bacterium | reverse complement strand
CGGCCGCCCTCCTCGTTCGGGATGATCGTCGGCTCACCCGCCCCCATGTACGCGACGGCCGAGTTCGTTGTCCCAAGGTCGATGCCGATGACCTTTGCCATATCAGTTCTCCTCTTCATTCCGACGCGTCTCGGTCTGCGCGCCGGGGGGTACGGGTGTCCCGCTCGCCACGGTCACGAGCGCCGGGCGGATAACGCGGTCGTGAAGCTTGTAGGCCTTGCGGATCTCCTCGACGACGGTGCCTTCCGGCGCGTCCGAGTCGACGTGTCCGATGGCCTCGTGGATGTACGGATCGAACGGCATCCCGACAGAACCGATCTCCTCGAGCCCTTCGGACGCCAGGATGTCGCGAAGCCTGCGCTCGACGAGCCAGATCCCCTCGACCCACGGCTGACCCTTTTGGTCCTCCGGCACGTGCCCGAGGGCACGGTCGAAGCCGTCCAGGATCTCGAGCACCTTCGTGATGAGCTCGGTCTTCGCGAAGCGGGCGAAGTCCGTCCGCTCCGCCTCGTTCCGGCGGCGGTAGTTGGCGAAGTCGGCGCGCTCACGCTGCAGATCCCGCGTGAGCTGCGCCATTTTTCGCTCCGCTTCCTGATCCGCTTCGCGCGCGACCTGGTCTTCCTGGCTCACCATCAGGCTCCCAATGCCCGCGCCAGATCGCTCAGCAGCGCGCCGACGCAGCGCACCGCGCCGATGGTGCGCTGGTAGTCCATGCGGGTCGGGCCGACGACGCCGATGAACCCGATCGGGCCGTCGTCGCGGCCGTACCTGCCGATGACGAGGCTGAACGGGCGCAGCGGCTCGATGGCGTGCTCGCTCCCGATGGTGACGGCGACCTGGCCCTCGTCGAGGGTGTCGGGCAGGACCTGCGCCAGCCGGACGCGGTCGTGCAGCAGCGAGACGACCGCGCGCACGCGCTCGCGGACCTCGAACTCCGGCTGCACGAGGATCTGCTCGATGCCCTCGTAGTGGATCTCGCGGGTCCAAGTGACCTCGTGCGGATCGAGTGCGCGGTCGTACGTGGCGAGCGCGGCCTCGGCGGTCACCCGCGCGAGCGCCGATGCGGCCAGACGCAGCCACTGCACCGCGTCGGCGGGCACCTGCCGGAACTGGTGACTGAGCGTCACCTGCTCGTCCGGTCGCAGGTCGGGCTGCGGCATGAGGCTCTCGATGAAGTAGCGGTACCCGAGGTCCGTGGGGATGCGTCCGGCGGAGGTGTGCGGGTGCATGAGCAGCCCGAGCTCTTCCAGGCCGGCCAGCTCGTTCCGTACAGTCGCCGTCGAAACGTCCATCCGGTAGCGCGCGACCAGCGCCGCGGAGGCGATCGGGCGCGCCGACGAGATGTGCTCCCGGATGACGGCGTGCAGGATCTCCCGCTGGCGCGGGCGGAGCTCGGGAAGGTGGCCGAAAGGCTGCATTAGCACTCTAACCTCGTGAGTGCTAACGAGGCTATCAGGCGCTCGGCACGAGCGTCAAGGCGAGCCGCCCCGCCTCGGGGCCTCCGGCCGGCGCTGGCCGGCCACTCCGGGCGGGCGCTGGCCGGCCGGGAGGAGCGCGACGATCCGGGCGAGCAGATCCTCGAGCTTGAACGGCTTGGTGATGTAGTCGGCGGCCCCGAGCTCGGTCGCGTACAGCCGCTCCGAAAGGCCGAAGATCGCCGTGACGACGATCACCGGCAGCGAAGCGATCCGCCCGTCGGACCGCAGCTCGCGCAGGACGCTGAAGCCGTCGCGCCTGGGCATCATCAGGTCGAGCACGACGGCCGCCGGGGAGAGCGAGTCCACCATCCGCATCGCCTGGTCGCCGTCGCGGGCCAGCTTTGCCTCGAGGCCCTCTTCCTTCAGGTACTCCACGATCGACAGGCCCAGGTCGCTGTCGTCCTCGACGATCAGGATCAGCGGGCGCGGCCCCGCCACTACAAGCGGACCTCCTTGGCCAGGCGGTCGGGGTCCTTGATCGTGATGCGGCGGCGGTGCACGGCGACGATGTCGCGGCGCTCGAGGTCCCCGAGGACGCGGTTCACGGACACGCGCGAGGCGCCGACGAACGCGGCGAGCTCGTCCTGGGTCAGGCTGAGCTCGAGCGGCGTCGCCGCCTCGTTGGCGTGGGTCAGGTCGAGCAGGTACTTCGCGACACGGCTCGGGACGTCGAGGAACGTGAGGTCCTCGACCCGGCCGGACAGCCGGCGGATGGTGCGGGCCAGCGCCTCCAGCACGACGCGCACCGCGGTCGGGTGGTGCTCGAGGAACGCCAGGAAGTCGTCGCTCGCGAGCAGCGCGGCGCGCGTGTCCTCCAGCGCGACCGCGCTCGCCGAGCGCGGCGTGCGGTCGAACAGCGCGAGCTCGCCGAAGAACTCCCCCGGCCGCATGATCGCCACGAGCGCCTCCTGCCCGAACTCGCCCGGCAGGGCGATCTTGACCGCGCCATCGAGCACCAGGTAGAGGTGGGCGCCGGGATCGTCCTTGCGGAAGATGACCTCGGTGCGGCGGAACTGGCGGAGGCGGATCCGGCCCGCGAGGTCGCCGAGCTCCTCGTCGGAGAGCCGCGCGAAGAGCGGGAAACGTCGGAGGCGCTGGACCATCGGCGCTTCGCGCACAGGGGCCCCTACCCCTGGGTCCGTCACGGGTCGGAACGGTACCGCACAATGGTCGTGATCACGACGGAAGGCGGCTCACATGGGCAAAGGCCAAAAGAAGCGGAAGACCGTCGGCAAGCTCGGGTGGCGCTCCAAGCGTGCCAACCACGGGCGCAAGCCGGGTATGGGGCGCGGGAAGCGCAACTAGCGCTTCCCGCGCGTCCTTACTTCTTGCGGCGCGTCGTCCGTTTCCGCGCGGTGCCCTTGCGGCCCGCGCTCTTCCGTGCAGTGCTCTTGCGCGTCGCCTTGCGCGCTGTCGTCTTCTTCCGCCCGGTCGCCTTGCGGCCCGCCGCCTTGCGTGCGGTCGTCTTCTTCCGTGCGGTCGTCTTCCCACCGGCCGACCTGCGCGCCGTGGTCTTCTTCCGCCCACCGCCGGCCCGCTTGCGTCCCGCGGCCTTCTTGGCGCCACCCCCGCCCGGCGTGCCACCCGTCGCCGGCATCGGGGGCGTGGGCGCGCCTGGCTGCGGCGTCGGCCACGTCGAGCCCGGCTCCAGCTGCCCTTGACCCCAGTTCGTCCCGCTCGTCTCGTCTCGCATGTCGCCTCCCACATCTGAAATGACGGATCAGTAGCGCGCAAGGCATATCGCGTTCGCGCGACTCACGCAAGGTGCGTGATGACCTTTCAGGACAACAGCCGGACGAACACCTCGTTCGCGAGGATCCGACCGCGCGGCGTCAGACGCGCGCGATCACCCGTCCAATGCACGAGACCGCGACCGTCGAGCGCGCGCAGCGCGGATCCGATCCGCTCGCGCGCGGCGCTGCCGGAGCGGGCGGCAAAGCGACCGAGGTCGATCCCGGTGTCCAGACGGAGCCCGAGGATCGCGTCCTCGGACACGCGATCGGCGCTCGGATCGACCACGCGCGGGCTGGCCCGATCGATCGCGTCGACGTACGCGATCAGCCACGCCGGCCGGTGCGAGCGGACGCCGGCGAGGTGCGAGTGCGCGCCGGCGCCGACGCCGAGCCACTCGCCGTTCCGCCAGTACGTGACGTTGTGGAGGGACCGCTTCCCGGCCCTCGCCCAGTTCGCGATCTCGTAGTGGCGGTACCCCGCTCGCGCCAGCCGGCGGTGCGCGACGGCGTAGAGAAGGGCGAGGCCGCGGTCGTCCGCCTGCGCCGCGGCGGTGGCGCGCCGCCAGCGCTCGACGACCGGCCACCCTCCGCCGGGCCAGTTCGCGACCGAGTCCTCAGGCTCCAGCGCCAGCTCGAGCGGGTAGCAGGACAGGTGGTCGGGGGCCAGCGCGACGGCGCGGTCGAGATCCTCGTGCCACTCGCGTGGACCCTGGCCGGGCCAGCCGAAGATGAGGTCGAGGCTGACGTCGCACCCGGCGCCGCGCGCCGCGGCGACCGCCGGAGCGACGTCCTCGGGCTGGTGCGTGCGGCCGAGCGCGCGCAGGCCGGCCTCGGAGAAGGACTGCACCCCGAGCGAGATCCGCGTCACGCCGAACGCCCGCCAGGCCTCCAGACGCCCGCGGTCGAGGGTCGCCGGGTTCACCTCGACGGTCACCTCGCGCGGCCGGCGGACGAAGACGTCGTCGATCGCGCGGCCCAGGCGCGCGATCTCGTCGGGCTCGAGGAGGCTCGGCGTGCCGCCGCCGACGTAGATCGTGCGCAGGCGCGGCCGCTCCAGCGCCGTGCCCTCGCGCACGATCTCCGTCGCGAGCGCGTCGATGTAGCGAGCCCGCGGCGCCGACGTGGCCGGGGCGGTCGCGAAGTCGCAGTAGGGGCATCGCGCCGCGCAGAACGGGATGTGCACGTAGAGCGAGATGCCCTTCATCGCAGGGGGGCCATCGCCCCCCTTCCACCCCCCGTTCATCGGATCTCCCCGAGCGGATCGGGCAGCTCCGCGTCCGCCGAGAGGGCGGCCGTGCGCTCGAGGTCGATCAGCCACTCGCGCGACTCGTGGACGAGGGCGAGGAGGTGCGCCGGGCGCCACTGATCCGCGCTGAGCAGCCCCTCGCGCTCCACGTCCGGGATGAGCAGCACGTACGCCGTCTCGCGGTCGACGACGCGCGCCCCGGACACGCCGAAGCGGCCGACGCGCTCACGTCCGCCGAGCACGGCGAGCGCCGACGCGCGCAGCGGCTCCACGACCTCGCCCAGGCGGTCCCCCACCTCGTGCAGGGCGATGCCGCTGCGGGCGGCGTGCAGGCCCTCGAGCCGGCCACGCGTCCCGCGCGAGAGACGCGCGAACACGGCCGCGGCGTTGCCGTCGGCGAGCGCGCGCAGGAACGCCGACGCGATCGCTTGCGCCGGATGCTCGAGCTCGGCCTTGATCTTCACGACGCCTCTTCGCCCGCGCGAAGGACGGCGAGGAACGCCTCCTGCGGGATCTCGACCTGGCCGACCATCTTCATCCGCTTCTTGCCGGCCTTCTGCTTCTCGAGGAGCTTGCGCTTGCGCGTGATGTCGCCGCCGTAGCACTTGGCGATGACGTTCTTGCGCAGCGCCTTCACCGTCTCGCGCGAGATGATCTTCCCGCCGATGGCCGCCTGGATGGGCACGTCGAACTGCTGGCGTGGGATGAGCTCGCGCAGCTTCGAGACGAGCGCGCGCCCGGTGTACTGCGCGCGCTCGCGGTGGACGATCGTCGAGAGCGCGTCGACCGGCTGGCCCGCCACGAGCACCTCGAGAAGGACGGCCTCCGCGGCGCGATAGCCGACGAGCTCGTAGTCGAGGGACGCGTATCCCTGCGATCGGCTCTTGAGCTGGTCGTAGAAGTCGACGATGACCTCGCTGAGCGGCATGTCGTAGCGGAGCATCGCCCGCGTCGGATCGAGGTAGCTCATGTCGG
>JACPEQ010000077.1 GCA_016183435.1 Chloroflexota bacterium | reverse complement strand
CCAGCACCGCGACAAGTGGTTCGCGCGCGGCGAGCGCATGCCCGTCGCCTTCGTCGCCGGCGGCGACCCGCTGCTCTTCTGGGCCGCGTGCACGGAGATCAAGTTCGGCCTGACCGAGTACGACTGGGCCGGCGGCGTGCGCGGCTATCCGTACCGCGTCGTCACGGGACCGGTCACCGGCCTGCCGATGCCGGCGGACGCCGAGATCGTCATCGAGGGCTGGGCCGACCCCAACGAGCGCGAGGTCGAGGGTCCCTTCGGCGAGTGGACGGGGTACTACGCCAGCATGGAGCGGCCCGAGCCGGTCATGCGCGTCGAGGCGATCTACCACCGCAACGACCCGATCATCCTCGGATCGCCGCCGATGGTGCCGCCCGACGAGCAGTCCTTCTACCGCGCCTTCATGCGCTCGGCGCGGCTGCGGGGCGACCTCGAGGCCGCGAGCATCCCCGGCATCAAGGGCGTGTGGTGCCACGAGGTCGGCGGATCGCGCCTCTTCAACGCCATCGCGATCGAGCAGAAGTACGCCGGCCACGCGCGGCAGGTCGGGCACGCCGCCGCGAGCGTCCACACCGGCGCGTACCTCGGGCGCTACGTCGTCGTCGTCGACGACGACATCGACCCCATGGACCTCGAGCAGGTCATGTGGGCCGTCTGCACGCGCAGCGAGCCCGCGGAGTCGATCGACATCATCCCGCGCGCCTGGAGCGGACCGCTCGACCCGCGCATCCCGCAGGACAGGAAGGGCTTCAGCTCCCGCGCGATCATCGACGCGACACGGCCGTGGGAGTGGCGGGACCAGTTCCCGCGGTCGCAGCTGCCGACGCCGGAGTGGCGGCAGAAGGCGATGGACCGCTGGGGCTGGCTGCTGGGAGGCGCCAAGCCGAAGCGCTAGGAGACGCCGAGCGCCTTCAGCAGCTCGCCGGGCGGCAGCGGTACGTGCAGCACGCGGTCGAAGATGCCGTAGACGAACGCCCAGCACAGGACCGCGATCGCGACGCTCGACAGCCAGCGCTCGCGCGCCGCGCGCAGGTACGCGAACGCCCCGAGCGGTACGGCCACGAGGAACCCGAGCAGCAGGACCGCGACGAACATTCCACCGATCCAGCCGGCGATCTGCGCGCTCCGGCGCAGGCGCTCGTCGGGCGCCAGCGTCTCGTCGACCGGCGCCTCGGGTGCGCGCCCTCTCGCGGAGGAGACGACCTGAACGAGCGCGAGCGCCAGGCCGGGGATGGCCACGGCCAGCGGGAAGGTGCGTACGTTGTCGGCCCAGTCGCGCGCCTCCCAGGCGGCCCAGGCGAACACGACCGCGAGGAAGGCGACGAAGGCGACCTCCACGCCGCGCCTCATGTCGCCGCCCTCCGCGCACGGCGGCGCGCGGCCTGGACGTACGGCGAGAGCGCCACGCCCGCCGACAGCAGGATCATCGCGGCGACGAGCGGCCGCAGCGTCCACTCGAGCTCGTAGCGCGCGACCGACAGGTTCAGGTAGTTCTCGATCACGCCTCCGAGGACCAGGCCGAGGATGAGCGGAGCGCGCGGCCAGCCCAGCTCGACCATCAGCACGCCGAGCGCGCCGAACACGAGCATGACGACGACGTCGAACATCGTGTTGCGCTCCGCGTACGAGCCCAGGAAGACCAGCAGGATGATCGGCGGGACCAGGAGCGTCCCGCGGATGCGCGTGATCGCGACGAGCTGCTTCGCGAGCAGCAGGATCACGGCGATCGCGATGACGTTCGCGATGATCATCGTCCACGCCATGCCGAACGTGATGGCCAGGTCCTTCGTGAGCATGTCCTTCCCCGGGACGAGGCCCTGGATGATGAACGCGCCGAGCAGCACGGCCGTGCTGACGTTCCCGGGGATGCCGAACGCGACCGTCGGGATGAGAGCGCTGGTGCGCTCGCCCGCCGACGCGATCGCGGGCGCGATCACGCCCTCGACCGCTCCGCGCCCGAAGCGCGTCGGATCGTCCGCGCTCTGGACGGCGTGGCCGTAGGCGATCCACTGCGCCCCGTTGCCGCCGATCCCCGGGGCTACGCCCGTCACGATCCCGATCACCGAGCACCGCAGCGCGAGCCAGCGGTGCTGGAGGACGTCGGCGAACCCCTGGCGCAGCCCGCCGAGCGCGCCGACGTCCCTCCGGGCGATCGAGGTGCGGTGCACGGCGAGGTCGACGAGCTCCGGGATCGCGAACAGCCCGAGCACCGCGGGCACGATGCGGATGCCTTCCCACAGGTAGAGCTGGCCGAACACGTAGCGCAGCGTGGCCGTGCCGGGCGACTGCCCGATCATCGAGAGGAGCAGCCCGAGCCCCGCCGCGATGAAGCCCTTCACCGGCGAGGAGCCGGTGAGGCTCGAGACGAACGCGATGCCCACGACCGCGAACATGAGGAACTCGGGTGACCCGAATGACCGCAGGAACGGCTGGATGATCGGGATGGTCAGCATGAGGCTGAGCGAGCCGACGACGGCGCCGACGAACGCGCCGAACAGCGCGGCCCCGAGCGCGCGACCCGCCTCTCCCTGTTTCGCCATGGTGTGACCGTCCACGATCGTCGCCGCCGTCACCGGCTCGCCCGGGACGCCGAAGAGGATCGAGGTGATCTCGCCGGTCATCGCGAGGACGGACGCCATCCCGAGGAGGAAGGCGAACGCCTCGGGGGGCTTCATGTGGAAGATGAACGGCAGCATCAGCGCCAGCGCGGTCGCGCCGCCGATGCCGGGGAGGATCCCGACCACGAACCCGGCGGCGATCCCCACGAACATGAGACCGATCGCCGGCCAGGCCAGGATCTGGCCGAGGCCGGCGATCAGCGCTTCGAACAACGAACGGCTACTTCTTCCCCAGGGCTTCCTTGAGCGCGTCGATGGTCGCCTTGTCGAAGCTGAGGAGCTGGTCGACGACCTTCTTGGTGTCCTCGGCCTTCTTCGGGGCGACGTCGATCTTCGCCTTCTTCGCCTCCTCGAGCAGATCCTTGTCGTTCCAGGCCTTGGTGAAGGCGTCCTGGAGCGCCTTCAGGCGCTCGGCGGGCACGCCCGGCGGGGCGGTGAACGACTTGCTGATCGAGGTCGGCGTCGTGATCGCGAGGATGAGCTTCTTGTTGATGTCGCTCGTCGCGAGGTCCGCGGCGGTCGGTGTGCTGCCCAGCTCCTTGATCTTCTCGTCGCCCTGCTGGACGAGCGGGACCATCGAGCCGTCGGCGAGGTTCTTGCCCTGCGTCACGCTCATGCTCTCCCAGGTCCAGCAGCCGCCCATGACCTCGTTGCTGTCGACGGCACGCGAGATCCCGGCCGTCCCGTTGTAGCCGGAGACGATCTTGATGTTCGCGCCGAGGGCGGTGCGCAGCGTCTGCGGGAAGTCACCGGTGTTCGAGCCAGGGCCCGTTGATCCGGCGATGAACTGCTTCCCGCTCGCGCCCATGACGTCCTGGACCTTCGTGATGCCACTGTCCTTCCGCGCGATGCAGACGATCGTCGCGGAGAAGACGCTGCCGAGCCAGCCGAACTGCTTCGCGTCGAACTTGATGTCCGCCTGACCGAGCGCCTGCTGCAGCACCTGCAGCTCGTTGAAGACGCCGAACGCGGTGCCGTCCTTCGGCGCCGCCTCATAGAGGAAGTTCGCCGCGACGCGGCTGCCGGCGCCGACCATGTTCTCGACGACGAGCGTCGGCTCCCCCGGGATGTACTTGCCCATGTGCCGCGCCAGGACGCGCGCGGTGGTGTCGAAGCCGCCTCCGGCCTCGAGGCCGACGATCACGCGGATGGTCTTGCCGCGGTAGAAGTCGGCGATGGCCTTCGTCGGATCCTGCGTCGGCGCGGCGGTCGGGGCGGCGGTCTTCGCCGGCGCGGCGGTCGCCGCCGTGGTGGGGGTCGGCGCCTGCGTGGCCCCGCCACACGCGGCGATCACAAGCGTGGACGCGACGAGGAACGCGAGCGTTCGGCCCATCATCCAGCCTCCTCCTCCGACGCTCGGTCGGGCAAAGCCCTCCCTCGCGCCACCGTGCTCGACCTCGTCGCTTCGGCTGCTCGCCTCAGCACCTCGGTCTGCGCGCGGCGGGTCCGCCCTCCGGTGCGTCCGAGCGCCGAATGGTAAGACCATTGCCAAGGCCGTCGAAAGGCTCGATCCCGCTTCGCGGAATGTCTACGGCTTGGCGCTCTCCGTGAGCCACTCGGTCGGGATCTCGCGGCCGAGACCGGCCGCCTTCGCCGCCTCGTAGACAGCGTGGCCGACCGCCGCGAACTGAACGCCCAGGCCGCTCGACGCGCCGAGCCCGCCTCCGGTGAGGAGCGTGATGTCCTGCGGCGCCCGCCTGCCGGCGCGTCCGCGGACGACCTCGCCCAGCTCGACGGTCTTCGCGCGTAGCGGCTCGGCGAGCCGCTTCACATCGGCCGCCTCCACCGGAGCGTTCCCGGGCGGGTGATGGAAGGTCGCGGGATCGTGGCTGCGAACGACGATCACATCGGCACGCTCGAGCGTGCGCAGGTCGAGCTCGTGCGATTGCACGGAGTTGACGTGCTGGCCCCCGACGAGCCACGAGCCGTCGAACACCGGATCGTGCGCATTGGTCGCGCACACGACGACGTCCGCTCGGTCGATGGCGTCGCGCGCTGAGGCGACGGCCCGGATCGGGCGGCCGATGCGACCGGAGACGCGGGCCGCGAAGGCGGCCACGCGCTCGGCGTTCGTGCTGTACGCGCGCACCTCCTCGATCGGGCGCACCTCGGCCAGTGCGACGAGCTGCGTCTCCGCCTGCCAGCCGGACCCGATGAGCCCGACGACGCGCGCGTCCGCGCGGGAGAGGTGCTTCGCCGCGAGCGCGCTCGTGCAGCCGACGCGCATGCGCTGGAGCTCGCCGTCCTGGAGGATCGCGAGCGGCTCCAGGGTACGGATGTCGAACAGGAGCACGAGCCCCACGTACCGGCCGCCGGAGGCGAGCGCCAGCTTCTCGCGCCGCCGCGCTCCCCCTGTGGCGAACTCGTGCGTGTGATCGCTGCTGAGGCGGATCGCGTGCACGCCGAGCCTCGGCACGGCGCCGTCCATCGACTTGAAGAGGTACCAGTGCCCGTCCCCGAGCGGCGTGTAGGTGTGCGAGCGCGGCCTGTTCACGGCCTCGCCCGCGGCGAGGTCGCCGAACGCGACCTCGAGCGCGTCGATGCAGGCGCGCGCATCCAGCACGCGCAGGACGTCCTCGTTCGAGAGAAGCAGGGTCAGGGGTGGACGTCCTGCGTGAACCACTCGGTCGGCAGCTCGCGGCCGGCTCCCGCCGCCTTCGCCTTCCGGTAGAGCGCGCCGCCCACCGCGGCGAACTGGTAGCCGCGGCCGATGTTGTTCAGGAAGCACGTGACCTGCTCCGCTGACGTTCGCCCCTCCGCGCTGCCGGCGACGAGATCGTGCAGCTCCGGCAGCACCTCGAAGTCGACCTCCTCGAGCATCTTCCAGCCCTTCCCCTGCTTCGCCTCGGGGACCTCGACGCCCGCGGCCACGACGTGCATCGGCGTCGCGTGCTTCGCGTGGAT
>JACPEQ010000076.1 GCA_016183435.1 Chloroflexota bacterium | reverse complement strand
CCATCGCGAGGCCGCCGACGAACGCCCACCAGAGCGCCTCGCCCGCCCCGGCTGCGACCGCCCACGACGCCGCGACGAGCACCGGCAAGTTGGGGAACGCACCTCCGACCGTGATGAGCCCGGCCACCGCCCCCTGGAGCAGCGCCGCCGCGAGCGGAACGACGACCGCCAGAGCGATGCGCATCCGGGGCTTCCTAGCCCGGAACGAAGCGCAAGCGGAAGCGATACGGGGTCGCGGGCCCGTTCCCTTCCAACACGGCGCGATCATAGGTAGGCCGCCTCCGTCCGTCCGAGGGGACGGCCTCGCCGCACCCAATATCGGGCTCGATAGCTGCCTAAACCGGTATCGCCGGCACGACGCTGGCCGTGGCGCACGGCAAGCCACGACCGACTAGAACGGACGTGCTGATCTGCGGGAGTTGGGCTACACTTCGGGGACGAACGTCACACTCCCCGTCACCATCCACGGCATGATCGCCTACGACGTTCTCCCCCTCTCCGAGACACGCCAACTGCGTGAGTTCCGCTCGGATCCCGAGATCTGGGACCTTTACCGATGGCCGTCACGGAAGCCGTCACTCGAGGAGATCTACTGGCTCGCGGGCGTGTTCGGGGGCGAAGGTGCGTTCGTTCAAAGGGGCACGATCTGCATTTACCAGGAGGACCGAGAGATCCTGGATCGTGTCCGTGTGCTTCTCGGGGGTCGGGTCGCTCTGCGGAGGCGTGAGCCGTACATCCACTACTGGCATGCCAGTGGGCCTCGCGCGAGGGGCGTCATTCGGACCCCCTACCCGCTGCTCTCAGCGCGAAGACAGGCTCAGGCGCGACGGTTTCTGCATATTTCACGAGGACAAGCCGAGCCGAAGCTCGATCCAAGAGAACCGACCAGGTACTTGTGGGACTGGCTGCCGACAGGGTCGGACGAGGTCGAATGACAGTCACGCTGGCCATCGCCAACCAGAAGGGCGGCGTTGGGAAGAGCGCCACCGCCGTGAGTCTGGGCTCAGCACTCGCGAAGGACGGTAGGCGCACGCTTCTCGTTGACCTCGACCCCCAAGGCAACGCAACGAGCGCTATCGGGTCGAGCAAGGAATTACCGCTCTCAGTCCACGGCATCCTCATTCGCGAGGAGTCAGCGGCCGCCGCGGTCACGCAGACATCCGTTCCCGACCTGTGGCTGCTTCCCTCATCACTGGAGATGGCCTCCGCTGAATTGGAGCTCGTCCCGCTGATGGGTCGGGAACTAAGACTGCGCGCAGCTTTAGCAGGGCTGCAAGGCTTCGACGTCATCCTCGTCGACTGTCCGCCCTCACTTGGCCTGTTGACGCTGAACGCCCTCGTCGCGGCCGACCATGTGATCGTTCCCGTGCAGTGTGAGTACCTCGCGCTGGAAGGGCTTGCGCAGCTGGTCTCGACGATCGATGCCGTGCGAGCGCGGCTCAATCCGCCGCTGTCGATCATTTCGATCCTGCTGACCATGGAGGATCGACGGAACCGACTCTCGATGCAGGTCGCGGACGAGGTCACGAGCCACTTCCCCGAGCTCGTCGCGCACACGCGGATCCCGCGTTCGGTACGGCTTGCGGAAGCGCCGAGCCACGGGAAGCCGATCGACGTCTATGACCCGACCTCGCGCGCGAGCGCGGCATATGCGGCGTTCGCTCATGAGATCGAGTCGCGCCTCGCCGGTCGGCGACGGGTCGCGACGGGGGTGGCATCGTGATGAGGACCGGATTGGGACGCGGTCTTGACGTCTTGCTGGGTCAATCACCCACGTCATCGCATGCATCGCCGGCAGGCATCGCAGAGATCCCCCTGGAGCAGATCGCGCCGAATCCGCAGCAGCCGCGTCAGACATTCCCTGCGGAGGAGCTGCAACAGCTGGCGTCGTCGATCAAGCGTCATGGCCTGCTGCAGCCGATCGTGGTATCGCGCGTGGACGGGGCGTATCAGGTGGTCGCGGGTCACCGACGCGTGCTCGCCGCGCGGCTTGCCGGCCGAGCCTCGATCCCAGCGGTCGTCCGCGACGACGTCTCGGACCGTCTCGAGCTCGCGTTGATCGAGAACCTGCAGCGGACCGACCTCAATGCGCTGGAGGAAGCGCGCGCCTATCGCGTGCTTATGGAGACGTATGGCCTCACGCAGCAACAGCTCGGCGAGCGGGTGGGGAAGTCGCAGCCGGCGATCGCGAACACGCTGCGGGTTCTTGAAGCCCCTCAGATCCTGCAAGACGCGCTCGTTGATGGGAAGATCACTGAGGGACACCTCCGCGCGTTGCTCCCATTGAGGGCGTCCGACACGGCGACGGCGCTCGCCGAGGTCATCGCCAAGCGCCTGTCCGTCCGCGAGGCCGAGACGCTCGCGCGCCGCCTCGGAGGGCGGAGGGCGAAACGCGACGGCCGTATCGCGCGAGGAGTGGACCCAGAGGTGAAGGCACGAACGGCTGACCTGCGCGCGGCGCTCGGCACGAAGGTGGAGATCCAGCGCGGCCGGAAGGGCGGCCGCATCACGATCGAGTTCTATTCGAATGACGAGTTCGAGCGGCTGTACGAGCAGCTCGTGCGATCGACGAAGTAGGGGACATGGCAGCGAAGACGACGCCTGTGGCTGGAGGCGGCGCACGAAGCGCGACCGCCGCGAAGAATGAGGACGGACGTGGCACGGTGAAGAAGGGCGACGACGGGCGCAGCGGCGGCGACGACAGGCGTCTCCACTACGGCGCCGAGGACATCCAGGTCCTCGAGGGCCTCGAGGCGGTCCGCCGCCGTCCGGGCATGTACATCGGCGCCACCGACCTCCGCGGCCTCCATCACCTGGTGCGAGAGGTCCTCGACAACTCGATCGACGAGGCGATGAACGGGGTCTGCGACCGCATCGACGTGATCATCCACAAGGACGACCGCATCACGGTGATGGACAACGGCCGCGGCATCCCGGTCGAGAAGCAGAAGCAGACAGGGAAGTCGGCGCTCGAGGTCGTCCACACCATCCTCCACGCCGGCGGCAAGTTCGGCGGCGCGGGCTACAAGGTCTCCGGAGGTCTCCACGGCGTCGGCGTGTCCGTCGTGAACGCGCTCTCCTCGCACCTGCGCGTCGAGGTGCACCGCGACGGCAAGGTCTTCATGCAGGAGTACGAGCGCGGCAAGCCGTTGGGTCCGGTCCGCGCGGCCACGAAGAACGGATACGAGCCGCCGACCCTCACGTGGAAGCCGCGCGAGCGTCTGACCGGGACGATCACGACGTTCACGGCCGACCCGCAGGTCTTCCCGGTGATCCAGTGGGACGCGGAGATCATCTCCCAGTGGCTTCGCGAGACCGCGTACCTCAACAAGGGGCTGTGGCTGTCGCTCTCGGACGAGCGGAACGGCGCTGGCGAGAGCTTCTACTTCGACGGCGGGATCGTCTCCTTCGTCCGCCACCTGAACAAGGCGCACGAGGTCCTGCACAAGCCCGTGTACGTGGAGCGGCGGTTCGAGAACGACACGGTCGCCGAGATCGCGATCCAGTACAACGACAGCTTCGCGGAGCGCGTCTACACCTTCGCCAACAACATCAACACGATGGACGGGGGGGCGCACCTCACCGGATTCCGCACCGCGCTCACGCGGACGCTGAACTTCCACGCGCGGAAGATCGGCCTGCTGCGCGAGGCCGACCCGAACCTCACGAGCGACGACGTGCGCGAAGGTCTCACCGCCGTGATCAGCGCGAAGATCAAGGAGCCCCAGTTCGAGGGCCAGACGAAGACGCGCCTCGGCAACGCCGAGGTGCAGGGCCAGGTCGCGCAGGCCGTGAACGACGCGCTCGGCCAGTTCCTCGAGGAGAACCCCCCGGACGCGCGCCGGATCATCGAGAAGTGCCTGACCGCGTTCCGCGCGCGCGAGGCAGCGCGCAAGGCCCGCGACCTCGTGCTGCGCAAGGGCGCACTCGACGGCTTCTCGCTCCCCGGCAAGCTCGCTGACTGCCAGGAGCGGGACCCGGAGCGAGCCGAGCTGTTCATCGTCGAGGGTGACTCGGCTGGCGGCTCGGCGAAGCAGGGCCGCGACCGGCGCTTCCAGGCGGTCCTGCCGCTTCGAGGCAAGATCCTCAACGTCGAGAAGTCACGCGCCGACAAGATGCTCGGCAACGAGTACATCCGCGCGATCATCACCGCGCTCGGCACGGGCATCGGCGAGTACTTCGACGCGAAGAAGCTGCGATACGGGCGCACGATCCTCCTCGCCGACGCGGACGTCGACGGGTCGCACATCCGCACGCTCCTGCTGACGCTGCTCTATCGGCACTTCCGGCCGCTCATCGAGGACGGGCGCATCTTCATCGGCCAGCCACCCCTCTATCGCATCCAGCTCGGCAAGGAGGTCCGCTGGGGTTACTCGGACAACGAGCGCGACAAGGCGATCAAGGAGCTGAAGACGCTCGCCAGGACCAAGCGCGAGGCGCGCAAGAAGGGCGACAAGCCCGAGCCGGCCGAGACCGCGCCCCTGAACACCGACGAGGGCACCGATGACGGCAAGGGCGGCCGCGAGCCCGCCATCGCGCGGTACAAGGGTCTCGGCGAGATGAACGCGGAGCAGCTCTGGGACACGACGCTGAACCCGGAGACGCGCACGCTGAAGCTCGTGACGCTGCACGACGCGGAGCAGGCCGACCTCTGCTTCGACGAGCTCATGGGCACCGAGGTCGAGGGCCGCAAGAAGTGGATCATGGCGAACGCGAAGAAAGCGTCTCTTGATGTCTGACCCTTCCCGACCTCGCTCGCGGGGGACCCGCTCGCGAGTGCCTGGGGGTAGGGGCCCCCACGCGCGAAGCGCGGCTCGACCTCGCCGCTTCGCGTCTCGGTCTGCGCGCCCGCGGGACGCGGGGTCTCGGTCTGCGCGCCTGGGGGACGATTGATTTGGCTCGCCTCTCAGAGCTCGGCGTCGACTTCGAGCACTGGTGCTTCGCGTGCGGCCGGCTGAACCCTGCCGGCATGCACCTCGACTTCGACGTCTCCCGCGACCGCGCCGAGACGCGGTACATCGGGACCCAGAGGCACCAGGGCTACGACGGCACGCTGCACGGCGGGGTGGTGGCGGCCCTGCTCGACGAGACGATGGGCTGGGCCATCTTCCACCAGGGCATCTGGGGCGTGACCGCGAAGCTGAGCGTCACGTATCGCCGCCCGGTCCCGGTGGGGGAGGAGCTTCGCGTCACCGGCGAGGTCGTTCGCGACCGCGGCCGCGCGATCGAGCTGCGCGGCACGGTGGCGCGCGCGTCGGACGGCGAGGTGCTCGCGGAGGCGGACGGCCTGTTCCTGCGCATGCCGGACGAGACGCGTCGCCGGCTGGAGCGGCGGTACTCGTCCGCGACCGACGCGTTCGCGCGCGTGCGCGCCGCGGTGGCGGCTGAGGAAGAAATGGAGCACGGACGGACGTGATCGACAGGGGCGGGAACGAGCGGATCATCGGCGTCGATCTCCAGGCGGAGATGCGGCAGGCCTACCTCGACTATTCGATGAGCGTCATCGTCGCGCGCGCGCTCCCGGACGTGCGCGACGGCCTCAAGCCCGTCCAGCGGCGGATCCTCCATGCGATGAACGCGCTCGGCCTGCGCCCGGACCGGCCGTTCCGGAAGTCGGCCGCGATCGTGGGCGAGACGATGGGGAAGTACCACCCGCACGGCGAGGCGCCGATCTATGACGCGCTCGTGCGACTGGCACAGGACTTCTCCGTGCGCTACCCGCTCATCCAGGGCCAGGGGAACTTCGGGTGCTTCGCGGGCGATACGAAGGTGGAGCTCACCAACGGCGATCAGAAGACCTTCATCGAGCTCATCGACATGGTCCGCCACGGCCTCCGCGGCGACATCTTCACCGTGGACCAGCACCGCAACGTGCGCCTGAAGCCGGTACGCGCGCCGCGCCTCGTGCGCCGCAACGATCCGGTCGTGAAGGTGACGCTGTCGACCGGCAACACCATCACCTGCACGCCCGACCACCGGTTCATGCTGCGCGACGGCACGTACCGCGAGGCGCAGTCGCTGCGGCCGAAGGACCAGCTCATGCCGTTCGCCCGGACGGCGATCCCGGAGCGGCTGCACCGCACCGGCGCGTTCCCGATCCCCGCGAGCCTGCAGGTCCGTGTCGACAAGGTCGAACCCGCGGGACGGGCCGACGTGTACGACCTCACCGTCGACGTCACCCAGAACTTCGCGCTGTCCGCCGGCGTCTTCGTCCACAACTCGATCGACGACGACCCGCCCGCCGCGCAGCGATACACGGAGGCGCGGCTCCCGGCCATCGCGCTCGAGCTCCTCGCGGACATCGACAAGAACACGGTCGACTGGCGCCCCAACTACGACGGGCGCGAGCAGGAGCCGACGGTGCTGCCGGCCCGGCTTCCGAACCTCATCGTCAACGGCTCGTCGGGCATCGCCGTGGGCATGGCGACCAACATCCCATCGCACGACCTCCGCGAGGTGGTGGCCGCGACCAAGCGCCTGATCGACGACCCCGAGCTCACGATCGACGACCTCTCCGAGATCATCACCGGGCCCGACTTCCCGGGTGGGGCGCTCGTGTACCGCTTCGAGGAGCAGCGCAACGTCGAGACCGGCAAGGCCGAGCGGGTCGACGCCATCCGGCGCGCCTACGCCACCGGCCGCGGCCGCGTGCTCATGCGCGCGCGCGCCCACCTCGAGGAGATCCGCGGCGGCCGGACCGCGATCATCGTGACCGAGCTGCCGTACGCCGTGAACAAGGCGTCGCTCATCGAGAAGATCGCCGAGCTCGTCCAGTCGAAGCGCCTCGCCGGCATCTCCGATCTCCGCGACGAGAGCGACCGCGAGGGCATGCGCATCCACATCGAGGTGAAGCGGGACGACGACCCTCAGCGCGT
The DNA here is from genome assembly GCA_016183435.1 of Chloroflexota bacterium. Taxonomy (GTDB): domain Bacteria; phylum Chloroflexota; class Limnocylindria; order P2-11E; family P2-11E; genus JACPOT01. Next base: position 6,226 of record JACPEQ010000076.1, on the reverse strand, counting down.
GCTGAACGCGCTGTACAAGCACACCGCCATGCAGTCGGCGTTCAACTTCAACATGCTCGCGATCGTCGACCAGCAGCCGCGGACGCTGTCGCTGAAGGACATCCTCCAGCACCACATCGACTACCGCCGCCAGGTCATCCGCCGCCGCACCGAATTCGACCTCGGGAAGGCGAAGGACCGGGCGCACATCCTCGAGGGATTCAAGATCGCCCTCGACCAGATCGACGCGGTCATCAAGACGATCCGGGCGGCGCGGACGCCGGAAAGGGCACTCGAGGACCTGCAGAGGAAGTTCGGCCTCTCCGAGATCCAGGCCAAAGCCATCCTCGACATGCAGCTGCGCCGCCTCACCGGCCTGGAGCGCGCCAAGGTCGAGGAGGAATACGAGGCGACGATCAAGCTCATCGCGGAGCTCGAGTCCATCCTCGCCAGCCCGCGCAAGATCCTCGGTCTGATCAAGGCCGACCTCGACGATCTCGCGGAGACCTACGGCGACGATCGCCGCACGAAGATCATCGACGACACCGTCCGCGAGCTCTCCGACGACGACCTCGTCGCCGACGAGGACGTGGTCATCACGGTGTCGAGCCGCAACTACGTGAAGCGCATCCCGCTGTCCACGTACCGCGCGCAGCACCGCGGCGGGCGCGGCGTCATCGGGATGCAGACGCGCGAGGAGGACGACGTCGAGCACCTCCTCGTCGCGAGCACCCACGACCGGCTCCTCGTCTTCACCGACCGTGGTCGCGTCTTCGCGCTCAAGGCCCACGAGCTCCCGGATGCCAGCCGCACCGCGAAGGGCACGCCGATCCAGAACATCCTCGAGGCCATGCAGGGCGGTGAGCGCGTCTCCGCGCTCGTCGCGCTCCGCGAGCCGTCGGCGGCGGAGCACCTCGTCATGGCGACGCGCAAGGGATTCGTGAAGAAGACGCCGCGCTCCGAGTACGCGAACGTGCGTCGCGCGGGGCTCATCGCGATCGCGCTCCGCAAGGGCGACATGCTCGCCTGGGTCGCGCCGTGCACGAACAAGGACGCCATCCTCCTCGCCACGAAGAAGGGCAAGGGCATCGTCTTCAAGGCGACGGATGCAAGACCCATGGGCCGCCCGACCCAGGGCGTGACCGGGATCCGCCTGCGCAAGGGAGACGAGGTCATCGGCATGGGCATCGTCCGCCCACGCGCGCAGGTCCTGTCGGTCACCGAGCGCGGGTTCGGGAAGCGCACCGACGTCGAGGAGTTCCCGGTCCAGGGACGCGGCGGGCAGGGCGTCATCCTCGCGGCGATCAGCGCGAAGACGGGAGACGTCGCGGCGACCGAGATGGTCGACGAGGCGACGCAGGAGATCCTGCTCATCACGACGACCGGCGTCGTCATCCGGACCCCGCTCGGCCAGATCAGGCCGCTCTCCCGCGCGACGCAGGGCGTGAAGGTGATGGCCACCGGGGACGCCTCGATCGCCTCGATCGCGACCTTCGGCGGGACGCGGGCCTCGCAGACCGAGCTGAAGCTCAAGGGGTAGCGGGCCCGCCGGACAGGCGCACGGCCTGCGGGCCGTCGCCCTCGTCCTCGCTAGGCCATAGCGATCACGCTCGCCCGGCGTTGTCCCGAACAGGCCGGCGCTGCTACGGTGGCGCCGGCACCGACGTACCCACCGCGCGCAGACCGAGGCGCCGCAGCGACGAGGTCGAGCACGGTGGCGCGAGGGAGGGCTCGGCCCGACCGAGCGTCGGACAGGGGAAGGGCACGTTGATCACGCTCGAGGACGTCAGCAAGCGTTATCCCAACGGCACATACGCGCTCCGCGACATCGACCTCCACATACCCGCGGGTGACTTCGTCTTCATCGTCGGATCGTCGGGCGCCGGCAAGTCGACCCTGAACCGCCTCCTGATCCGCGAGGAGCTGCCCACCACCGGACACGTCGTCGTCGACGGTCAGGACGTCGCCCGCCTGCGACGTTCGAAGGTCCCGCTCCTTCGCCGCAAGGTCGGCGTCGTGTTCCAGGACTTCAAGCTCCTCCCCACGAAGACCGTCTACGAGAACGTGGCCTTCGCTCTGATCGTCACGGGCCACGACGGGACGACCGTCCGCGAGGAGACCGATCGCGCGCTCGCGCTGGTCGGCCTGCTCCCGCGTCGCCACCACTTTCCGCGCGAGCTCTCGGGTGGCGAGCAGCAGCGCACCGCGATCGCGCGTGCCCTCGTCATGCGACCGAAGGTGCTCGTCGCCGACGAGCCCACGGGCAACCTCGACCCGGTGACGACATGGGAGATCATCAAGCTCCTCGTCCGCGTCAACGAGCTCGGCACGACCGTGCTCGTCGCGACGCACAACGCGGAGATCGTGAACGCGCTCCGGCGCCGCGTCGTGCACCTGGATCACGGGCGCGTCATCCGTGACGAGCGCGAGGGCCTGTACGCCGCGTGACGCGCCTGCTGTACGTGCTCGCGGCGGCCTGGCACGGGTTCTCCCGCAACCCGTTCATGAGCGTCGCCTCGACGCTCACCGTCGCGCTGATGCTGGTGCTGCTGGCGTTCTTCGTCGTCACCGACCGCGGGCTGCAGTCGGCGGTCGCGCTCCTCGAGCAGAAGGTCGAGCTCGTCCTCTACCTCTCCGACGACGCGAAGATCTCGCAGATCCTCGACCTCCGCGCGCGCGTCGAGAAGGATCCCGCCGTCTCGCGCGTCGACTACGTCAGCAAGGACGATGCGTTGCAGCGCCTCAAGGAGCTCGCCGCGACCCGCGCCGACATCGGTCCGATCGAGGAGATCGGGTCGAACCCGCTGCCCGCGTCGCTGGAGATCAAGCTCGCCAAGGCGCAGGAGAGCCGCCGCGTCGCGAGCGAGCTTCGCGCCGAGGTCGGCGGCGGCATCGTCACGGAGGTCGTCGACAACCCCGAGGTCGTGGACCAGCTGCTCACGATCACACGCGTTCTCTCGATCGGCGGGCTCGTCGTCCTCGGCATGATGCTGTTCGTCACGCTGTTCATCATCGTCAACACGATCCGGATCGCGGTGCACGCGCGCCGCGACGAGATCGAGATCATGCAGCTCGTCGGCGCCACCGACCAGCTCATCTCCGCGCCGTTCGTCCTCGAGGGGATGCTCGTGGGCATCTTCGGAGCGGCGCTCGCGCTGCTGGTGCTCATCGGGGCGGCCGGCCCGGTGACGACCTCGCTGGTGAAGTTCCTGGACATCCTTCCGGTATCACTTGGGCCGAACTTCCTGGCCCGATTGGCGGCCGGAGTGTTCGGTTTGGCCCTGTTGATGGGCGCGGGCGGCGCCACGATCTCGATCCGGACGCACCTGTCCAGGTGAGGCGCAGGCGCTGCCACGTGAGCAGCCTCTTGACCGCGACCCGCTTCGGGTGCAACGATCCGCGGCCGATGGGAGCTCCCCGGTCCGGCCGGGGAGGTGGGGTGCGCCGCTGGCGCGTGCTGTTCGCCGCGCTCGTGGTGCTGTCGCTCCTCGTCGTCCAGACGATGCCGGCGGCGGCAGATCCGGAGGACGAGCAGCGGCTGGCGCAGCTCGCCCGCGAGAAGCAGGAGCTCGAGCGCGCCATCCAGGTCTCGCGCCAGAACGCCGAGCGCTACCGGCAGGAGGCGAACCGCTTCCAGGCCGCCGTCGACTCGGCGAACGCCCGGATCGCGCAGCTGTCGCAGGAGCAGGCGCGCGCGCAGAACGAGGCCGACGCCCTGAGGATCGACATCGCCATCGCCGAGGAGCAGCTCGCCCTCGTCGCGTTCCAGCTGAACGAGACGCAGGCGCTCATCGGGTCGCTGAAGGCGCAGGCCGCGGAGCAGACGAAGCAGCTCGGAAAGCGCGAGGAGATCTACGCGATCCACCTGCGCACGACGTACGTGCAGTCGCGCGTCAGCCCGCTCGAGATGCTGCTCTCGTCGCGGTCGCTCGCGGACTTCGTGAACCGCGTGCAGGCGCTGATCCTCATCGACCGTCAGGACAAGCAGATCGTCGGCGAGATGAAGGCGCTGCAGACCTCGACCGCGAAGAAGCAGGACGACGTCGCGCAGAAGGAGACCGAGATCGCGGGTCTCCAGGCGCAGATCACCTCTCAGCGCGCGTCGCTCGCGAAGAAGAAGGCCGACTACGAGGAGATCGTGCGCGCGAAGGCCGCGTCGATCGTGTCGCAGGACGGCCTGCGCTACGACGCCGCGGTGAACCGCAACAGCGCGGTCGGGGCGACGCAGCAGGCGAACGCCGAGGCCGCGTCCCTGAACCGGCGGCTCGAGCAGACCGAGGCGGCGTACGCCGCGCTCGCCGCGCAGCTCGCGGCGCGCTCCGGCCTCGCCGTTTTCACCGGCCGCATGGTCGTGTGGCCCGTCGCGGGTGTGGTCACGTCACGCTTCGGTGCCCGCTGGGGCGGGTTCCACAACGGGCTCGACATCGCCGCGCCGATGTACACGCCGGTGAAGGCGGGCGCCGCGGGCCAGGTCGTCACCGTCGGCAAGCCGTACCTCGCGTACGGCGACACCGCGACCGTCGTGATCATCGCCCACGGCAGCAACTTCTCGACGCTCTACGGGCACCTCGACGACCGCACGCGGCCGCCGGTGGTGAGGGTCGGCCAGTTCGTCACCGCGGGCACGACGATCGCCTACGTCGGCATGACCGGCTGGACCACCGGCCCGCACGCGCATTTCATGACGATCGTCAACGGCCGGGCCGTGGACCCGGCGGGGTACCTCCCATGACGCGCTCGACGACGCTCCTCTCGTTCATCGTCGCCGTCCTGAGCGTCGTCTTCGCCGCGCTCACCATCGCCGACGCCGCGACGCTGGCCTTCTGAGCCGGACCGCCCGCGGCGGCCATGTATCCGCCCTGACATTGACGGCCCCTGGGCCCGGTGACAGCATGGGCGGCGTAGGAAAGGAGGTGATGTGAAGTGCCGGATGCCAGTGGGAAACCAATGACCCGCGGCGACGCACTTCTTGACTCCTTGTCAAATGAGGTGAGCGCTTTCTAGCGGGTCATTGGCGACCCCGGACGAGCGGCGGCAGAGATGCCGCCGCTCTTCTTTTCTCCGGCTGCGCGCCCGGGGGCACCCGTCGGTCTGCGCGCGGTGGGTACGGGCCTCGGTCTGCGCGCCCGGGGTACGACTTCGATCTGCGCGCGGTGGGTACGAGCCTCGGTCTGCGCGCCCGGGAGACGACTACCCTCAGCCCGATGCCACGGACGAGAGAGCCGGTGAGGCAACGCAGGGCGGAGCCCGAGCCCGAGGGGGAGAAGTTCAAGCTCGTCGCCGACAATCGGCGCGCGTTCTTCAACTACTCGATCGACGAGCGGGTCGAGGCGGGCGTCGCGCTCACCGGCAGCGAGATCAAGTCCGTACGCGAAGGCCGCGTCGATCTCCGCGACGGATACGCGCGGGTCGACCGCGGCGAGGCCTGGCTCCGGAACGTCCGCATCCCGAGATGGCCCCAGGCTTCGGCCTGGGAGCCGGACGATCCGATGCGGGTCCGCAAGCTGCTGCTCCACCGCGAGGAGATCGATCACCTGGCGGGAGCTGTCTCGCAGCGCGGCTACACGCTCGTGCCCCTGCGCATGTACATCAAGGGCGGGATGGCCAAGGTGGAGCTCGGCCTGGCGAAGGGCAAGCGACAGTACGAGAAGCGCCAGGTGATCAAGGAACGCGAGGCCGCCCGCGAGATGGAGGCGGCGATCCGCCGCCGCACGAAGGGCGGCTAGCCGGCGCGGCCGCGCTCGGCCTCGAACCTCCCGTGCAGCTCGAGCGGCGCGCGCTTCTGCCGGTACCTGAGGTTGAGCATCTCGACGAAGAGCGAGAACGTCATCGCGGCGTAGATGTAGCCCTTGCCGACGTGCTGGCCGGTCCCCTCCGCCACGAGCATCACTCCGATCAGCAGCAGGAACGCGAGGGCGAGGATCTTCACGCTCGGATGCGTCTCGACGAAGCGGCTGATGGGCCCCGCCGACACGAGCATCACGCCGACCGCGATGACCATGGCCGTCACCATGACCCAGATCTCGTTCGCCATACCGACGGCCGTGATGACCGAGTCGAGCGAGAACACGATGTCCATCACGAGGATCTGACCGATCACCATCGCGAACGCGCCCCTCGTGCCGGCCCTGGGGTGCTCTTCATGGACCGCCTCGAGCTTGTCGTAGATCTCCCAGGTCGCCTTCGCGATCAGGACGAGACCTCCGCCGAGCAGGATGACGTCGCGCCCGGAGAACGGTCGGATGAG
>JACPEQ010000075.1 GCA_016183435.1 Chloroflexota bacterium | reverse complement strand
TGGGATGCGTACCGCCGCTTCATCCAGATGTTCGGACGGATCGTGCTCGAGATCGACGGCTCGAAGTTCGAGCACGCGCTCGAGGCGGCGAAGAAGAAGGCGCGCGCGAAGGCGGACACCGACCTCACGGCCGATCGACTGCGCGGCGTGGTCGACGGGTTCCGCAAGATCGTCCGCAACGAGAAGGGCCGCGACTTCCCGAGCGATCCGAAGGAGCAGCTACGCCTCGCGATCGAGGCCGTGTTCCGCTCGTGGTCCGGCAAGCGAGCTGTCGACTATCGAAAGGTGAACAAGATCCCGGACGACCTGGGGACGGCGGTCTCGGTCGTGACGATGGTCTTCGGGAACATGGGCGACGACTCGGGCACGGGAGTGGCGTTCACGCGCGACCCGAACACCGGCGAGCGCGCGATCTTCGGCGAGTACCTCCTGAACGCGCAGGGTGAGGACGTCGTCGCGGGCATCCGCACGCCGCACAAGCTCGCCGACCTCCAGCGCGATCAGCCCAAGGCCTACAAGCAGTTCAACGAGATCGCGCAGCGGCTCGAGAAGCACTACCGCGAGGTGCAGGATCTCGAGTTCACGATCGAGCGCGGGAAGCTCTACATGCTCCAGGCGCGGAGCGCCAAGCGCACCGCGCGCGCCGCCGTGAAGATCGCGGTCGACATGGTGCGCGAGGGCCTCATCGACAAGAAGGAGGCCGTGAAGCGCGTCGAGCCGATCCACGTCGACCAGCTGCTGCTGCCGCACTTCGACGAGAAGGCGGTCGAGAAGGCGCGCGAGGAAGGCCGCTACCTCGGGAAAGGCCTGAACGCGTCGCCCGGAGCGGCCACGGGGCGGGCCGTCTTCGAGGCGGACCGCGCTGTCGAGTGGAAGGGCAAGGGCGAGATCGTACTGCTCGTGCGGCCTGAGACGTCGCCCGACGACTTCCACGGCATGGTCGCGGCCGCGGGGATCCTGACCTCACGCGGCGGGTCGACGAGCCATGCGGCCGTCGTCGCACGCGGCCTCGGCCTGCCCTGCGTCGTCGGCATGGGCGAGCTCACTGTCGATCTCGCGAAACGGACGATGAAGGTCGGCGACAAGACGCTGAAGGAGGGCGGGACGATCTCGATCGACGGAACCACCGGCGAGGTCTTCCTCGGCGAGCTCCCGACGATCGTCGCGGATTACGAGAAGGAGAAGGAGCTCCACCAGATCCTCGCGTGGGCCGATGGGATCCGCACCCTCGGCGTGTGGGTGAACGCGGACACGCCGGAGGAGTGCGTGCGCGCCCGCCGCTTCGGCGCCGAGGGCGTCGGGCTCGCCCGCACGGAACACATGTTCCGCGAGGCCGAGCGTCTCCCATACGTGCAGGCGATGATCCTCGCCGCCGACCAGAAGGAGCGGCGCAAGCACCTGAAGAAGCTGCTGCCGTTCCAGACGAAGGACTTCCGCGAGATCTACAAGGCGATGGACGGCCTGCCGGTCGTCATCCGCCTCATCGACCCGCCGCTGCACGAGTTCCTGCGCGAGATCGACATCAAGGAGCTCGCCCGCATCACGGGGCTCACGCCGACGAAGGCGCGGCAGCACGTCGAAAGCCGGCGCGCGCAGCTGGAGGAGGAGAACCCGATGCTCGGCCTGCGCGGGTGCCGGCTGCTCCTCGTCTTCCCGGAGATCCTCGAGATGCAGATCCGCGCGATCCTCGGCGCCGCGGCGGACGTCGCGGCGAAGGGCGTGGTCGCAAAGCCCGAGATCATGATGCCGCTCGTCGGCACGATGGGGGAGCTGGAGCGCCTGCGGACGCAGGTCTTCGAGGTCGCGGCCGCGGTCGAGAAGGAGCGCGGCACGAAGATCCCCTTCAAGTTCGGCACGATGATCGAGATCCCGCGCGCGTGCGTCATCGCCGACGAGATCGCGAGGCAGACCGAGTTCTTCTCCTTTGGGACGAACGACCTGACGCAAACGGTCCTCGGCATCTCGCGCGACGACGCCCAGAAGTCTTTCCTCACGCGGTACGTGGAGGAGAAGATCATCCCGACCGACCCGTTCGTGAGCATCGACCAGGAGGGCGTCGGCGCGATGGTCCGCATGGGCGTCGAGCGCGGGCGGAAGACCAAGCCGGACCTGAAGATCGGCATCTGCGGCGAGCACGGCGGCGACCCCGCGTCGATCGACTTCTTCCACCGCGCCGGGCTCACGTACGTGTCGCCGTCGACCTTCCGCGTGCCGAGCGCCCGCCTCGCGGCGGCCCAGGCAGCGATCGCGGGCACGACGCAGATGGGCCCCCGCGAGGGCGGAGCCCGAGCAGGGCTGGAACGGGACCGCTGATGCCCGGACGGGACTTCCTGCAGATCCCCGGCCCGACGAACGTCCCGGACCGGGTGCTGCGCGCGATGGACCGTCCGATCGTCGACCATCGCGGGCCGGAGTTCGGGTCCTTCGTGCGCGGCCTGCTCCCCGACGTCGCGCGCGTGTTCGGGACCCAGCGCGGGCACGTCGTCATCTTCCCGACCTCGGGCACCGGCGCGTCGGAAGCGGCGCTCGTCAACACGCTCGCGCCCGGCGACCGCGTCCTCGCGTTCGACCACGGGCACTTCGCGAACCAGTTCACGCGCACCGCGTCGAACCTGGGCATGCGCGTGGAGGAGGTCCCGGTGGACTGGCGGCGGCCGATCCCGGCCGATGTCGTCCAGGGCGTCCTGCGCGGTGACGCCGGCCGTGCGCTACGCGCTGTGCTGGTGGTGCACAACGAGACGTCCACCGGTGTGCGCAACGACATCGCGGCGATCCGCCGTGCGATGGACGCTGCGGGGAGCGAAGCGCTGCTGATCGTCGACACCGTGAGCAGCCTCGCGAGCACCGAGTTCCGCTTCGACGAGTGGCGCGTGGACGTCGCGCTCACGGGCAGCCAGAAGGGGCTCATGCTGCCGCCGGGCCTCGGCCTGCTGTGCATCGGCCCGCGCGCCCTCGCGGCGAGCGAGCGCGGCGGCAGCCCGCGCAGCTTCTTCGACTGGCGGCCGGTCCTGCGCGAGAACGAGGCCGGCTTCTTCCCGTACACGCCCGCGACCCTGACGCTCTACGGCTTGCGCGCCGCGCTGGACATGCTGTTCGAGGAGGGCCTGCCGAACGTGTACGCCCGCCACCGGCGGCTCGCCGGAGCCGTGCGCGCCGCGGCCCGCGCCTGGGAGCTCGACGTGTACTGCGTCGAGGAGGCCGCGTGCTCCGACACGCTGACGGCGGTCGTCACCCCGGAGCGCGTCGACAGCGCCGATGTGATCCGCACCGCGCGCGAGCGCTTCGGCCTCTCGCTCGGTGGCGGGCTGGGAAAGGTGAAGGGCACACTGCTCCGCATCGGGCACCTCGGCGCGCTCAACGAGCTCGAGGTCCTCGCCACGATCGGCGGCGTCGAGATGGCGCTCGCCGAGAGCGGCGTGCCGGTCCGGCTCGGCAGCGGCGCGGCCGCGGCGGAGCAGGCGCTCCTGGCGCGGGAGGCCGTGACGGCCTGACGCCATTCCGACCCTCGCTCGGGCCCGGGTGCTCGACCTCGTCGCCGCGGCGCCTCGGTCTGCGCGCCCGCGAGACGGCGCTCAGGCGATGTTGTCGGCGAGCTCCAGGACGCTCCGTTCGGTGATCGGATCCACCACCAGGATCGCCTCGTCCGCGCCGGCGTCGGCGAGCTCCCGCAGGTGCGCGCGCAGGCGGTCCGGAGCGATGGGCGGCGCCTCATGAGGCCGCTCGCCGCCACCACCGAACGCGACGAGGACGCACGCGCTACGCCGCACTTCGCCGAGAACACGACCGACATCGCGGCACCTCGCGTCGATCTCGGCGTTGCGCCTGGCGAATCCCGCGGCGGTGTTGCCGTACGTGGGGTACCAGGCGTTCCAGGCATCGACGTGCGGAAGCGTGAGCGAGAGCATCCGCGCGCCGTCACTGCCGATCATGAGCGGCATGCGTCTGGCCGGCGGCGGCAGCAGCACGGCGTCGTCGACCCGGTAGAAGCGGCCGCCGAAGGTGACACGCTCGCCCGCGAGCAGGCGGCGGGCGATCTCGAACGCCTCCGCGAAGCGGGACACGAGCCGGTCGAAGGGATAGCCGAACGCCCGGAAGTCAGCCTCGTTCCAGCCGGCGCCCAGGCCGAGCACGCAGCGGCCGCCGCTGATCTCGTCGATCGACGCCGCCATCCGCGCCAGGACGCCGGGCGGGTGGAACGCGGTGCAGGCCACGAGCGGCCCGAGGGTCACGCGCGAGGTGGCCGCCGCAAGTGCGGCGAGCTGCGTCCAGACGTCCCACGGGCCACGCTCGGGCCCATTGTCGCCGCGATACAACATGTGATCGCCGAGCCAGACGGAGGCGTATCCGGACCGCTCCGCTGCGCTTGCGATGGCGACGACCTCCGCCCAGCGGACGACGCGCTCGACCTCGGGGAGCTGCACGCCGATCCGCATCGGGCCCGAATGTATGCGCATTAGGCTGTATCCCCATGGCGACGCAGACCAGCCTGACCGCCGCCCTTTCCCGCACGCGACAGGTCACGGCGCTGCGTATCCGCGAGCGGCTCGAGCGCAGCGAGGACGGCATCCTCGACGCGAAGGCGACGCGCTCGACGCAGGCCGTGCGCGACCGCGCCGAGGAGCCGTCGCCCACGCGGACCGCCTTCCAGGTCGACCGCGACCGGATCGTCCACAGCAAGCCGTTCCGCCGCACGAAGCACAAGACGCAGGTCTTCCTCGCGCCGATCGGTGACCACTACCGCACACGGCTGACGCACATCCTCGAGGTGAGCCAGATCGGCCGGTCCGTCGCGGCCGCGCTCGGCCTGAATCAAGACCTGGTCGAGGCCATGGCGCTCGGCCACGACATCGGGCACACGCCGTTCGGCCACATCGGCGAGGAGCTGCTCGCGAGGTTCCTGCCCGACGGCTTCCGTCACAACCAGCAGAGCGTGCGGATCGTGGAGAAGCTCGAGAAGGGCGGACGAGGGCTCAACCTGACGGTGCAGACGCGCGACGGGATCCTCAAGCACAGCGCGCCGACGACCGGCGGCCTGGAGGACGCCGCGTGGGGCGAGCCCGAGACGCCGGAGGGCTGGGCGGTCCGCTACGCCGACAAGATCGCGTACCTCCATCACGACGTGGACGACGCCGTGCGCGCCGGGATCATCGACGACGAGGACATCCCTCCGGAGGTCCGCACGTCGCTCGGCGCCACGCGGGAGGAGCGGCTCGACACCATGGTCTACGACGTCATCGTCACGAGCTTCGGCAAGGCCCAGCTCACGATGAGCGACGAGGCGCTCGAGGCGACGAACGCGCTGCGCAAGTTCATGTTCGACAGCGTCTACCTCTCCGGCGCCGCGAAGACCGAGGACGACAAGGCGCAAGGAATGCTCTGGCAGCTGCTCCAGTACTACGAGGCGCGTCCGGAGCGCATGCCGGCGGAGCACCAGCGCAATGCGGAGCGCGACGGCACGAAGCGCGCTGTGGCCGACTACATCGCGGGAATGACCGACGGGTACGCCCTCGACATGTTCGAGGAGCTGTTCATCCCGGCGGCCTGGGGACGACGCTAAACGCCCGGCGACTTCGACACAGTCAAGGAGCGCATCGACCTCGTCCAGCTGATCGGGGAGAAGGTCCCCCTGAAGCGGGCGGGACGGACGTACAAGGGACTGTGCCCATTCCACGCTGAGAAGACGCCCTCGTTCACCGTGGACCCTGAGCGACGCACGTACAAGTGTTTCGGATGCGGGGCCGGAGGAGATTGCTTCACGTGGCTCGAGAAACAGGACGGTCTCGAGCCCGTTGAGGCCCTCCGCGTCCTCGCGGAGCGCGCCGGGGTCGAGCTGACCCAGCGAGCGCCGCAGGAGCGCGAGCACGAGAAGAAGCTCCTCGCGGCGCACGAGGCCGCGCACTTCTACTTCCGCCAAGCGCTGCGCGGTACGGAGGCGGGCAAGGCCGCCGCGGGGTACCTCGCCGGACGTGGGATCAAGCTGGAGACCGTCGAGAAGTTCGGCCTCGGCTACGCGCCGTCGTTCCCGGACGGCCTCCTTGGGTACCTGCGCAAGAAGGGCTACACCGACGCCGAGGCCGTCGCATCGGGTCTGGTCATCGACCACGAGCGCGGCCTCTTCGACCGCTTCCGCGACCGCCTCATGATCCCGATCCGCGACGGCAAGGGCCGGGTCATCGCGTTCGCCGGCCGCGCGATGCGCGCGGCGCAGCCCGCGAAGTACATGAACTCGCCGTCGACCCCGCTGTTCGACAAGAGCGCCACGCTCTTCGCGCTGGACGTCGCGAAGGCGCAGGTGCGCCGCAAGAGCGAGGCAGTGATCGTCGAGGGCCAGTTCGACGCGATCTCCTGCCACCAGGCCGGCCTCGACAACGCCGTGGCGTCGATGGGGACCGCGCTCACGGCGGGCCAGTACCGGATCCTCGACGACCTGAAGATCGACAAGGCGATCGTGGCCTTCGACGGCGACGCCGCGGGGACGGCGAGCGCCGAGAAGCGAGGGCGCGAGCTCGCGGCGATCGTCCAGCGCCACGTGTCGCGGGCCGGACGGCGCGGGAGCGTGGCCACGCGGACCGGCCTCGGCGTGTACGTCGCCGCCCTGCCTGAGGGCATGGATCCGGACCAGCTTGCGCGCTCCGACGTGGCGCGTCTGCGCGAGCTGCTCGCGGGGGCCGAGCCCGTCCTCGCCTTCGTCATCGAGCAGATCCGGAAGCGGTCCGATCTCGTATCACCCGACGGACGACGGCACTTCCTCGCTGAGACGATGCCGCTGCTCGCCGACGAGCCGGACCCGCTGACGCGGGAGCTGTACATGGGGACGCTGTCTCGCCTGACGGGCGTTCCGGAAGCGTCGCTGCGGGAGCAGGTCGCGGCGGGCGCTTCGGCCGCGCGGGCCTCCGCGACGGACCGGGGGGCCGCCGGAACGGCCCCAGCAGCGCCCGAGCCCCGGCCGGAGCCCGCTAGGGAACGAAACCGCGCGACGGAGCGTTACCTAATGGCACAATTGATCCAGTTCCCCGAGGAAGCGGCCCGCCTCGACCTCGACCCCGATGAGCTCGTCGACCCAGACCACCGCGCCATCCTCGCGATGCTTCGCGCTGGCGAGCGTCCCGGCCCTCGCTACCCGGCCCGCCTGGCTGCCGTCGTCGCAGCCCTCGGCGCATCGACGCCGGAGCCGGTGGATGAGGACCACGCCGCCAGGGCCATCGAGATGCTGGCGCTGCGCCTTCGGGCAGAGAACGTGCGGCGGCGGATGGGGGAGGTCCAAGCGGAGCTGCTCCGAGGGAGCGGGGAGGTCGGCGCGCTCATGGACGAGCTGACGATCCTTCGGGACCAGCTCGCCTGGCTCATGCGGACACAGGAGCGCGACACGGTTCTGCGAACAGCAGAGAACGAGGACGAATGAAGGCGAACGTCAAGGAGACCACCGGGGGGCTCCGCCCCCCGAGGACCCCCCGAGGGTCCGTCACCACCAAGGCCGCCCACGCGGCGCCGATGAAGGCGCCCGAGCGGGCCGGCTCGGCCATCCATCCGGAGCATCGCGAAGCGGCTGACCGTCTGCTCGCCCGAGGGCGACAGCAGGGTTACCTCACCCAGGAGGAGATCGCTCGCGCGCTGCCGGATGCCGATGCGGCCGAGATCGAGGAGGTCCTCCTCGCGCTCGACGACAACAACATCGAGATCCTCGAGGCCGAGCGCGGGCCGACCTGGTCCCAGGTCAAGGAGGAAGAAGAAGAGACCGAGGAGATGCAGCGCGAGGACGCCATCTCAGCGGTCCTCGCCAGCGACCTCATCAGCGTCGATGACCCCGTCCGGATGTACCTCAAGGAGATCGGCAAGGTCCCGCTCCTCAATGCAGAGGAAGAGGTCAACCTCGCGAAGTCGATCGAGCTCGGCGAGCAGGCGCTCGAGTCGCCGTCGCTCGCGGCGATCCACCTGTACGAGCTGGGCGTCGAGGTCAAGAAGCGGATGGCCCTCGGCCGCCCGAAGGACCTCGTGGACGAGGCGACCCGCTTCACGCTGAAGGCGCTGCAGCACACCCTCAACGACGACGAGGGCGGCAAGGAGATGAAGAAGCTCACGAACCGGCTCCTTCGCCTCCGCGACCCGCTGCACGCCGAGGCGAACAGCAAGGAGATCTCGAACGAGGCGCGCGTCCTGATCGAGGAGATCGTCCTGATCATCGACAACGCCAAGCGCGATCCGCACCGACTCGCGTTCCGGATCCTCCCCGCGTACTCGAAGGTGCACGGGGCGGCCGAGGGAGCGGAGCAGCTCGCGGCGCTCGTCGCGCTCGGCGTCGAGATCCGCACGATGCTCGTGAAGTACCTCGACAAGCTCGTCCAGGGCGACCCCGACGAGCAGCGCGCGCTGCGCCGCACCGCCGACGAGCTCATCCAGAAGGGCGACGACGCGCGGCACAACCTCACCGAGGCGAACCTGCGCCTCGTCGTGTCCATCGCGAAGAAGTACATCGGCCGCGGGATGGGCTTCCTCGACCTCATCCAGGAGGGGAACATCGGGCTCATCCGCGCCGTCGAGAAGTTCGACTACCGCAAGGGCTATAAGTTCTCGACCTACGCGACGTGGTGGATCCGGCAGGCGATCACTCGCGCGATCGCGGACCAGGCGCGCACGATCCGCATCCCGGTCCACATGGTGGAGACGATCAACAAGCTCAT
>JACPEQ010000002.1 GCA_016183435.1 Chloroflexota bacterium | reverse complement strand
CCGTTGATGACCGCGACCTCCGCGCACGGGAGGAAGGAGGTCGTCGAGACGGTGCAGATGTCCGGACCGGGGTATCCCTCGAGGATCCAGTTGGCCTCGAAGTCCTTGAGCGTGTTGATGCTCGCGTCGGCCGCGACCCCGTTGTACGACGTGTGCTGGTACTGGTCGTTGACCTGGGTCTGGAAGTCGCGCACGTCCGGCGCGATGTAGCCGCGGAACGAGTTGTCGTTCGTCGCCTTCTGGCTGGCGCCGAACAGGACGAATTCGCGGCCCTTCGTCGTCGTGCTCGCGGCCGTGCAGCCCGAGTCGCTTGAGGTGGTGCACTGATAGTCCTGGTTCTCGGCCATCGTGTGGTGGATGAAGTTCGAGGTGTCGCCGTTGCCCGGACCCGGTCCGTTGGAGTACTTCGGGACGACGATCGGGATCATGCCGCCCTTGGCGATGGCGTAGGCGCGGGCGTTCAGTGCGAGCGTCTGCAGGCCGGGGTTCGCGATCTTCAGGAGCGTCGTCGGGACGTCGACGTAGACGGCGACGCGGCATCCGGTGTAGGGCGAGAGCTGCGGCAGGACGCCGTTCTTCAGGGTCTGGCCCGAGACGATGCTGTCGTAGTAGGTCTCGCTGCCCTGCGCGGGGACCTGGTAGCTCGTGTACAGGTTGCCGGGTGACCGCTTGAGGTTGTAGTTCTCGAGGATCGTCTCGGCGGCGGCCCATGCGGTCGCGCTCGTGGCGTTCGCCTCGGAGTAGGCACGCACGCAGGCGAGCGCCGCGGCATCGACCGCGTCCTGGAGGTTCCGGCGCTCCGCGTAGTACAGGCCGACGTCCACGGCGAGGGCGGCGAAGCCCAGCATCATGGTGAACATCAGCGCCATGAGGACGACCGTCTGGCCATCGTCGTCGGCTGCGAAGGCGGACGGACGCCGCGACGGGAGCCCCGTCTTTCCACCCATACCGAGCAAGCAGTCTAGGGACGGGGTCGTATCAGGATGGTCACGGCCAGGAGAGGGTCCCGGGGACCTAGTAGGGGGCGGCCTCCCAGGGGATGAGCCCGGGCTTCAGGGCGACGTTCAGGTTCGGATCCCGCGGGTCGGCGTAGGAGCCGCTGATCGCGCGCCCGCTCACGGAATTCGAGGTCACCGACGTGATCACGAAGACCGAGTACCCCTGGACGTTGACGTACTTCGTCGCGCCGCCGGCGGCCGTGCCGACCGCGAGCGTCAGCGGCTGTACGTGGACCCCGGGCTGCGACGCGCTGTTGACCCCACGACCGCGGAGGACCAGCGTGTACGTGCCCTGGGGGACGCCGGTCAACGGGATGGCCACCGTCACGGTCGGCGGGTCGTTCTTGGAGGGCACAGCGGGGTTCGGCGAGATCGTCGCCGTTGTGCAGACGAGTGGCTCGGTCGGGATGGCGCTCACGAGCGCGACGTATCCGATCGTGCATCCGGTGCTGTCGAGCGCGAAGCTCACGTTGCTGTTGCCAAAGGCCCCTCCGGCGGAGCCCGTGGAGAGCGAGAACGTGAACGTGGCCGTGCCGTTCAGGGGGAACTCCGCCGCGGTCGCGTCGAAGCTCATCGCGAAGTCGCCGGTCACGCCGCCGACGTTGAGCGGGACGTAGGCCTTCTTCGTCGAGAGCTGTGTGCCGTCGACCTCATACGCCTGCCCCTTGATGATGACGGAGTAGATGCCCGCGCTGCCTCCCGTGAGCTGGAGATCCCTGATCCGCACCTGCGTTCCGGATCCACCGGCGGGCGTGAACCGGCCGGTGTAGGGCGGGCTCGGCTCGCTGCCCGGGTCGAAGTGCATGTCCGCGAGCTGCGTGGGTGTGTCGGTCTCGGTCCCATTGAACGTGTCACGCACCATCTCGAGCACGACCTTGTCGCCCGCGTCGCGGAACCGCTGGTTCGCGCCGACACGGAACGTCGTGCCGTCCGCCGGACCGTACGTCGTGCTCGGGATGCCGATGGACGACGGCGCGTTGATCGTGTACTCCGGGATCTCGCGCACCTGCCCGTCGAAGAGCTGGATCAGCACCTTGTCGCCCTCTTGGAAGTACCTGTCGAAGTTCGACACGACGACGCCGCTCGAGTTGCCCGACATGATCCCGACCTGGAGCCCGGCCTGGAGGGGATTCGAGCCCGGGACGTACGTCTCGAGATCCGGCCCGGGATAGCCGCCGTTGACGTACGACGCCTCGATGTCCTTGAGCGTGTTCGTCTGCGTGCCTGCGGTCACGCCGTTGTAGAAGAGCGACGCTCCCGTGGGGGACGTCGAGAAGTCGCGGACGTCGAGGGCGATGAACCCCCGGAAGTCGGAGTCCGACGACTGATAGCCCTGCCCGGCGATCACCGTCTCGGGCCCCCAGAGGCAGACGGAGCACGTGACGACGCCGCTGCCGTCGACGCTGTAGACCTCCGCTGCCGCGTCCGGGCAGCCGCCACCGCCGTTCTCGGAGCATGTGTTCGGGTTCGCGCTCTGATACGCGTCCTGCTTGATGTGATCGACGAACGTGCTCGAGGGGCCGGGTGGGTCCTTGTATCGGTTCACGATGACCGGGTACATGCCGCCCTTCGCCACGGCGTGGGCGTTGGCAGGGACGGAGATCGCCTGCAGGCCGAAGAGGCGGATGAAGAGGGTCTGCATCGACGCCCGCACCGCGACGCGGCAGTCGGTGCTGCCGGCGTACACGCCGTCGTACAGGTTCCGCTTGTCGGCGGAGCCGGAGGCGTTGAACCAGGTGTCGTACTGGGGATCGTCGTTCACGACGACGCCCGTCCCGGTCGGATCCCCCGGGAGGTTGTACGTTCTCAGGATCAGCTCGCCCTGGTCCTCCGCCTGCTGCTGGGTGCCTCCGACGGTCAGCTTCTGCACGCAGCCCAGGGCGGCCGCGTCCACCGCGCTCTGGAGGAATCGCCGCTCCGCGTAGTAGCGGCCGCCATCGATGGCGAGCCCGGCGAACCCCAGGAGGAGCGTGAACGACAGCGCCACGATGACCACGCTCTGACCGGCCTCGTCCGCGTGCATGGCGCGCAGGAGCGCCCGCGACCCCATCTACCTGGATGGAACGCTGACAGGCGCTCCCGTCACCACTTCGTACGATGCATGGACACCAAGACGAAACGAGACCGTGACGAACACGTCGGTCGCTTGCGTGCCAGGACACCGATCCGCCTCGCAGCGGCTAGTACGAAGGGCCCAGTACCGAGGCCGGCGTTGCGACTCGCTGGCTCTGGAGAATGGCGGCCATCACCGCCAGCGCGGCGTCGACGTCGGCCCGGGACACGTCGTTGTGCGTGACCATCCGTAGCCGCGGCGAGTTCCCGAGGTAGCGCGAGATGCGCAGGTCCCGCTCGGCGCAGGACCGCTGGAACATCCCGGCGTCCATGCGCGCGGGGTCGAGCTCGAACGAAACGATGTTGGTGACCACGCGCCGCGGGTCGATGCGGATGCCGGCGATCGCGGCGAGGCCCTCTGCGAGCGCGCGCGCGTTCGCGTGGTCCTGCCCGAGCCGGTCGCGCATCGTCTCGAGCGCGACGAGGGCCGCGGCCGCGACGACGCCGGCCTGCCGCATCGCGCCGCCGAGCAGCTTGCGGATCTTGCGCGCCTTCGCGACGGTCTCGGCGTCCCCGCAGAGGACCGAGCCGACCGGGGCGGACAGCCCCTTCGAGAAGCAGAACTGCACCGTGTCGACCGCGGCGGTCAGCTCCCGCGCATCGACGCCGAGCGCGATGGCGGCGTTGAAGATGCGCGCGCCGTCGAGGTGGACGCGGACGCCGCGCGAGTGCGCGAGGTCCGCGGCCGCCCTGGTCTGCTCCGGCGTGAGGACCGAGCCGCCGCAGTTGTTGTGCGAGTTCTCGAGGCACAGGAGCGCGGTGCGAGGGAACGCACCGGCCGTCGGGCGTATCGCGGCCTCGATGTCCTCGAGCGCCGGCATGCCGTCGCGGTTCGGGACGATCCGCCCGTGCAGCGAGCCCAGGGTGGCGAACGCGCCCATCTCGTTCTGGTAGATGTGCGCGAGGTCGCCGAGGATGACCTCCTCGCCGCGCTGCGCTTGCGAGAGCACGCCGCAGAGGTTCCCGAGCATGCCGCTCGCGACGTACACCGCCGCGGCCTTGCCGACGACCGCCGCCGCGCGCTCCTCGAGCCGGTTCACCGTCGGGTCCTCGCCGTACTGGTCGTCGCCGACCTCGGCCTCCGCCATCGCTTTGCGCATCGCGGGAGTCGGCTTGGTGAAGGTGTCGCTGCGGAATTCGAGGAGCTTGCTCAACGCGCCGAGCATACCGTTGCGCACGCGCGCACGGCCGTACCATCCGGCCCATCCCATGACGACCATCGCTGTCCTCGGCCGGTCCCCGCTCGGTCGATGACGACCATCGCCGTTCTGGGATGGTTCCCTTCTATGCCCGAGGAGCTCGCGCGGCACGTGCCCGACGATCGGATCGTGCACTTCGAGCGCCGCGGTCCGTTCACCGGTGCCGCTGACATCGAGGTCGCGCTCGGCGCGCCGGCGCCCGACCTCATCCGCGAGTTCCTGGCGGAGGCGCCGCGGCTGCGCTGGCTGCATACGATGTCCGCCGGCGTGGAGCGCGTGCTCATCCCCGAGCTCGTCGGGCGGCGCGACCTCACGCTCACGAACAACAGCGGCCCGTACGACGTCCCCATCGCCGAGTTCGTGATGGCCGCCATGCTCGCCGCGGCGAAGCGCCTGCCCGAGCACCAGCGCGCGCAGGAGCGGTCGCGGTGGGCGAAGGAGCCGCAGCACATCGAGCTCCGCGGCTCCACCGTGGTCATCCTCGGGCTCGGCAGCATCGGCGGCGAGGTGGCGCGGCTCGCATCGGCGTTCGGCATGCGCGTCATCGGGGTGCGCCGCCGCCTCGACCTCCCCGGCGTCCCGGGCGTCACCGAGGTCGTACCGCCCGAGCGCCTCGCCGACGTCGCCGGGGAGGCCGACTTCCTCGCCATCACGGCGCCGCTGACGCCGGCGACGCGCGGGGTCGTGTCGCGCGAGGTCATCGCGCGCATGCGGCCGACGGCGTGGATCGTGAACGTCGCGCGCGGCGCGATCGTCGACGGATCTGCGCTGCTCGAGGCGCTCAAGGAGCGCCGTATCGGCGGCGCGGCGATCGACGCCTGGTGGACGGAGCCGCTGCCGCCGGACAGCGAGTGGTGGTCGCTGCCGAACGTCATCGCCACGCCGCACGCCTCCCACAGCTCGCCGCACATCCGCGAGCGCACGCTCGGCCTGTTCCTCGAGAACCTGAGGCGCTGGAAGGCGCGCGAGCCGCTCCTCAACGTCGTCGACGTGCACGCCGGCTACTGATGCGCGTCACGCGCCCCGCGCTCGCGCGTCGCACCGCCGGCTTCACCGAGTCCGTCATCCGTGAGATGACGCGGCTGAACGCGCGGCACGGCGGCATCAACCTTGCGCAGGGGTTCCCCGACTTCGCGGCGCCGGCGGAGATCAAGGAGGCGGCGAAGCGCGCCATCGACGCCGACGTGAATCAGTACGCGATCACCTGGGGCGCGCCGTCGCTGCGCCGCGCGATCGCGGCCTCGTACCGCGAGCTCTACGCCATGGACGTGGACCCGGAGACGATGCTGACGGTGACCTGCGGCGCGACCGAGGCGATGATCTCGACGCTGCTCGCGATCGTCGATCCCGGCGACGAGGTCGTCGTCCTCGAGCCCTTCTACGAGAACTACGGACCGGACACCGCGATCTGCGGAGCGGTGCCGGTGTACGTGCCCTTGAGGCCGCCCGACAACGTCTTCGATCCTGACGAGCTCCGCCGCGCCTTCTCTCCGCGGACGAAGGCGATCGTCGTGAACACGCCGAACAACCCGACCGGCCGCGTGCTGCGCCGCGACGAGCTCGCGATCATCGCCGACCTGTGCCGCGAGCACGGCGCCATCGCCATCACCGACGAGATCTACGAGCACATCCGCTACGACGGCGAGCACGTCCCGATCGCGACGCTGCCGGGCATGGCCGAGCGGACCGTGACGATCTCGGGAGCGAGCAAGACGTTCTCCGTGACGGGCTGGCGCGTCGGGTGGATCGTGGCGCCGCCCGAGCTCACGGCGGGGATCCGCAAGGTGCACGACTTCGTCACGGTGGGCGCGCCCGCGCCGCTGCAGGAGGCCGTCGCGGTGGCGCTGGCCCTCGGCCCGTCGTACCGCGCCAAGCTCGCGCGGGAGTACCGCGAGCGCCGCGACATCCTCCACGCCGCCCTCGTGGTGGCGGGGTTCTCACCGAGCCTCCCTGAAGGCGCCTACTACATGCTCTGCGACATCTCGCGCTTCGGCTTCCCCGACGACACCGCCTTCGCCCACTGGCTGGTCCGCGAGGCCGGCGTCGCCGGTGTGCCCGGCTCGTCCTTCTATTCGCGGCGGGAGCTGGGGCGGCACCTCATCCGGTTCACGTTCTGCAAGACGGAGGCGCTGCTGCGCGAGGCGGGGGAGCGTCTCCGGCGCACGGAGGAGCTCGCGCGGGCCGTTACTCGCTGAAGCTGATCTGCTCCGAGCGCGCGAGCTCGAGCGCCTGCTCCTGCGCCATGATCTCCGCGGCCGGGACCACTGCCGGCTGCGGCGCGCTGGTGCTGAACTGCCGCTGGACCCGATCGGCGTCCTGCGATCGGCCGAGCGCCCGGAGCGCCTGCGCGTAGCTCGAGCGCAACGTGAACACCCCCTGCGCCGAGCCCAGCGCGAGACCCTTCTCGAACGCGGACACCGCTTCGGCGTACAGGCCGTACCCGTACGCGGCCTCGCCGTACGCGAGCCACGAAGCCGAGTCGTTGCGCCCGATCGCCTCGGTGCGCGCGCGCAGGAAGAGCCGCTCGCGGACCGTCCGCTCCGACCACTCCGCGCCGAGGATCGCGCGCAGGAGCGGCTCCTGCTCGGGCGTGTGGACCACGAGGTAGCGGTACGCGAACGGCTGCCAGTTCCGGTCGAACCACTCGTAGCTCAGCGAGATGCGCCCGCGCAGCGGGTCGTAGACGTTGAAGACGCCGCGCGCGTCGTCGTAGCCCTGCACGGCGCGCCAGTGCGAGATGCGCGAGACCCAGGGATCCTCGAGCCACTGCGTGACCATCGGGGCGAAGCCGTTGCTGATGAGGGCCTTCATCAGCGCGTTCGTGCCGTTGTTCCGCCACGTCGCGCGCACGCCGAACTGCTCCTTCACCCAGGCATCGACCGGGGTCGGTCCCATGCCGCGGGCCCAATTCGGCCCGCGCAGCGCGAGGCGTGCGCTCTCCTGGTCGGCCTCGATGCCGAGCGAGGACAGGATCATCACGACCGACGCGGGGCCGCAGTTGTTCAGGGACTGCCAGACATGCTTCATCTTCAGTCCACCCGCACTGAGCGCGGGGGCCGGGACGACCGCGGGCTCCGGCAGCACCACCTTCTGCAGCAGCGCCGGCTCGTGCACGGGCGCGGCGGCGGTCGCGGCGATGGAGGGGAGCTCGAACGGCATCAGCGTGTCCGCGCGGTACGGCGCCGGCGCAGCGGGGACGAGGACAGACGTGCCCACCGGCGCGAGCCCACAGCTCGCCAGCACGGCGGCCACGATGACGATCAGCCCGACGACGCGGACCGGTCCCCCCATACCCGCCAGGCATCTTAGCGAGCGCGGACGTCCGTGTGTCATCGGTCTTTCGTCCATACCCACTAGGATCGGGACATGTTCCCGGGCCTGCTCGCCCGCGGCCGACTCGCCGACCATCCCGTATGGCGAAAGGCCCTGGCGGCGGACGAGCTCGCCGCCCGCCTCGTGCTCCCGGTCATCGTCTCGGACGCGGTCGAGGACCGCGAGCGCGTCTCGGACGCGGGCGGGCTGTGGCGGATCTCGATCACGGAGGCGGTCCGCGAAGCGCGCGCCGCCGCCGCGGCCGGGATCGCCGGCCTGCTGGTCTTCGGGGCTCCCGAGCGCAAGGACGAGAGCGCGATGATCGCGAGCCAGCGCGATCACGTCGTTCCGCGCGCCGTTCGTGCGGTCAAGGACGCCGTCCCGGACCTTGCCGTCGCGACCGACGTGTGCGTCTGCGCGTACACGACCCACGGTCAATGCGTCCTCTTCGCCTCGGGTGGTGCGGACATCGCCGGCACGCACGCGCGCCTGGCGGAGATCGCGGCGGTCCATGCCGACGCCGGCGCGGACCTGATCGTGCCGTCCGGGATGCTCGACGGGACCGTCGCCGCGATCCGGGCCGCGCTGTCCGGCGAGCACGGGAG
Organism: Chloroflexota bacterium; assembly: GCA_016183435.1. Taxonomy (GTDB): domain Bacteria; phylum Chloroflexota; class Limnocylindria; order P2-11E; family P2-11E; genus JACPOT01. The sequence goes on along the minus strand of JACPEQ010000002.1, from coordinate 1,829 downwards.
CCTCCCCGTCGCGGCGATGGCGAAGGTCGAGAGCGCGCTCTACGAGATGCTTCGCATCGCCCTCGGCGCGACGCCGATAGCCGAGCGCGCGGTCCCGCTCCTCGATCCGACCGATCGATCCGCGGGGGAGGCGCGCGTGCGGCGCGACGTCGCCGCGGGCGCCGACCTCGTCATCGTGAAGCCCGCGATGCTCGCGCTCGATCTGGTCGCGTCGCTCGCGGCGACCTGCGATCGCCCGGTCGTCGCGCACCACACCGCCGACGAGCACACGCTCTTCAGCGCGGAGACCGACGTCGACGGTCACGCGGCCGAGCGCGAGATGCTCGCGGCGTCGCGGCGCGCCGGCGCCGAGCTCGTGATCGCGCATGGTGCGTTGACGCTTGTGTAGCGCAGCAGCGGATCGAAGCCCCGGGTCACGGAGCGTTGGGGACTTCCAGAGCGGCCTGGACTACACCAGAACGCAGCTCGCCAACGGCATGCGCGTGCTCATCGCGCCGATGCCGGAGACCCGATCGGTCTCGCTCACGATGTACGTCGGCGTCGGCTCACGCGCCGAGAGCAAGGCCAACGCGGGGACGAGCCACTTCCTCGAGCACATGCTCTTCAAGGGCACCGCGAAGCGGCCGAGCGCCGCCGAGATCTCGTACGCCGTCGAGGCGCTCGGCGGGTCGGTGAACGCCTCGACCGACCGCGAGGTCACGCTCTTCAGCTCGCGCGTGCCCGCGCGTCACTACCTGGTGGCGCTCGACGTCGTCGCCGACATGATCCGCGCGCCGCTCCTGCGGGACGAGGACATCACCTCGGAGCGGAACGTCGTCGTCGAGGAGATCCGCATGTACCGCGATCAGCCGCAGGACCGGGTGCACACGCTCGTCGACGAGCTGCTCTACCCGGCGCACCCGCTCGGCTGGGAGATCGCCGGGCGCGAGCCCGTCGTGCGCGCGCTCACCTCCGGCGACCTGCGCGGCTTCATGGAGGCGGGGTATGCGCCGGGGCGCACGGTGCTCGCGCTGGCCGGGAAGCTCGATCTGGCTGAGGCGCGGACCGCGGTCGAGCAGCACCTCGGCGACCTCGCCCCTCGCCCGGGCCTGCCGTTCGCGCGGCCCCCGAAGCCCGCGCGGGCGCGGTCGAAGGTGCTGGCCAAGCGCGGCGAGCAGGTGCACGTGTGCATCGCCTGGCGCGGAGTGCATCAGCAGCATCCCGACAAGTGGACGTTCGACATCCTCAACGCGATCCTCGGGGAGGGCATGTCGAGCCGCCTGTTCCTCGAGCTGCGGGAGCGCCAGGCGCTCGCGTACGACGTCCACTCGTACGAGTCGAACTACAGCGACGTGGGTCACCTCGTCATCTACGCCGGCGTCGCACCGGAGCGCGCGACGGAGGCGATCGCCGCCGCCCTGCGCGAGGTCGCGCGGCTGCGCGATGAGTCCGTCGGGGACGCCGAGCTCGCCCGGATCCGTGACTTCGTGAAGGGCCGGATCGACCTGCGCCTCGAGGGGACCGGCGGCGTCGCCGCATGGCTCGCCGGCCAGGAGATGTTCTACGACCGCGTGCGGAGCGCCGAGGAGATCGGCACGATCGTCGACGGCATCACCGCCGCGGACATCCAGCGCGTCGCGCGCCAGTACCTTCGCCCGGAGCTCGCGTACGTCGCCGCCATCGGCCCACGTGCCGCGGTCGGCGGCATTTCGGCGCCGCAGCCGCAGATCATGGAGATGGCCTCATGAGCGACGCCTCGAACGTCCAGCGCACGCTGATCGTCTTCAAGCCGGACGCGGTGCAGCGCGGGATCGTCGGCGAGCTGCTCGCGCGGTTCGAGCGGCGCGGCT
>JACPEQ010000078.1 GCA_016183435.1 Chloroflexota bacterium | reverse complement strand
TCGTCGACGAAGGAAGCTTCCGGCTTGACCTCGGCCTCGTCCACGCCGAGCTGCTCGACGATGATCCTCTTCAGGCGGTCGTAGGACGGTCCCTCGGCCAAATGAGTCCTCCTCGGTCCAGGCCCACCGGCCTGGAAGTGCCGCGCAAGTGTCACCGCCACCGGGAAATGCGTCAATTCTGGGGCCCGATGGGGTCGGTCGGCAGGAACCCCGGGCGCCTCGGGACGTTACCAAGGGCAGAGTGAATGGCCGGGGCCGCTGGCAGGCCGCCTTCCCCGCCGACGGTGCGCTAAGAGCCCTCGTCCTTCCCGCCCACCGCCGTCGCCAGGACGCCGTTCACGAACTTCGCCGAGGCCTCCGACCCGAACATCTTCGCCAGCTCGACGGCCTCGTCGATGATCACGCTCGCCGGAGCGTCGCCCGCGTAGCGCAGCTCGTACAGCGCGATGCGCAGGACGTTGCGGTCGATGCGCGGCATCTGGTCGATCGGGAACTCGGGCGCGAGCTCGCCGATCTCCTCGTCGAGCTCCTTCCGATGCTCCGTCACGCCCTGCACGATCTCCCACGCGAAGGCGCCGGCCGCCTCGTTCAAGCCCGCGCGGAACACGCCGCGCTCCCACGTCGCCTTGGCGTCGGCGCCGCGATTGAGGTCGATCTCGAAGAGCGTCTGCAGGGCGAGGCGCCGGGCCGGATGCCGTCCGCCGCGCGGCTCGCGCGGGCGGCGCCACGTCGGCCGCTCGGTCACGCGGCCGCCGCGCCGCTGCCGATCGCGCCGATCAGTCCCGAGGACACGGCGCGCTCGGCGACGTCGATCGCGAGCTTCATCATGCGCGCCCGCGCGCGGCCATGTGTGACGACGGACACGCCGTTCACGCCGAGCAGGGGCGCGGACACGTATGGCTCGTAGTCCATATGCTTCCGGAAGGTCCGGATGCCGGGCATCGCGAGCAGCCCCGCGGCCGTGCCGAGCGGCCCGCCGAAGATGTCGCGGCGGATCCCCTCGGTCATGACGTCGAGCACGCCCTCCATCGCCTTGGCAACGACGTTCCCGGTGAAGCCGTCGGTGACGACGATGTCGGTCGTGCCCCGGAGGATGTCGCGGCCCTCGACGTTGCCGTAGAAGCGGATGTCCGTTGCGTTCGCCAGAAGGGCATGCACCTCGAGCTGCATCCGCCCGCCCTTCTCCGGCTCCTCGCCGACGTTGAGGAGCCCGACCGTCGGGCGCTCGAGACCGTGGACCTTCTCCATGAAGCGCGACGCCATGCGCGCGTACTGCAGGAGGTTGTTCGCGGTCGCGTCCATCGTTGCGCCCGCGTCGAGGAGGCAGGCGGGACCGCCCTTCGTCGTCGGGAGCATCCCGCAGAGCGCCGGACGGTCGATGCCACGGATGCGGCCGAGCACGAGCAAGGCCGCGGCCATCGTCGCGCCGGTGTTGCCGGCCGAGACCACGGCGTCGGCGTGGCCGTCCTTCACGAGCTGCGTGGCGACGCCGATCGACGTGTCACCGCGCCGCCGCAGCGCGGTGGACGGGTGCTCGCCCATGGCGACGACCTCCGCCGCGTGCACGACGCTGATCCCGTCGGTCCCGGCGAGACGCGCCGGGTCGCCCACGAGGATGAGCTCGGCCTCGCCTCCGGATGCCCGGTACAGCAATGCGCCCCGGACGATCTCGTCCGGGGCGTGATCGCCGCCCATCGCGTCGATGGCGATGCGCACGCGGTCCTCGCTAGGCCGCGCCTGGCGCCGCCCTCTTCGTCTTGATCGTGATGACCTGCCGTCCGCGGTACGTACCGCACCGAGGACACGCCTCGTGCGGCCACTTCGGCGAGCGGCATTGCGGGCAGGGCACGAGCTTCGGCGCCGTCAGTGCCAGGTGGCTGCGCCGCTTGCCCTGGTTCGCGTGGGAATGTTTCTTCTTGGGATGAGCTGCCAAGGTCGAGCTCCTTCCGGGGGGTCGGCGGGGGGCGGAGCCCCCTGCCTGCGCTCTAGTGTTCCACATCCCTCCTGCGGTCGTCCTCGCGCTCGTCGACGACGCGCAGGCTCTTCAGCGCCGCCCAGCGCTCGTCCGTTCCCGGCTCGTGCTCGTGCGGAGAGACGTTGAGGTCCGTGCCGCAGACGGGGCACAGCCCTCTGCAGTCCGGGCGGCACAGCGGCTTCAGCGGCATGGCGAGGATCACCTCCTCGCGGATGAGCGGCGTGAGGTCGATGCGGAAGTCGTGGCCGATGGTCTTCGCGTCGAGCGGCGCCTGGGGCATCGGCGTGCCGGTGTCGACGTTCAGCGTCGCGTAGTACTGCTCCGCGAAGCGCGCGCGCACAGGGGCCTCGATCGGCGTCAGGCAGCGCACGCACTCGGCCGACACGGTCGCGCGGGCGTCGCCGGCGATGAGCGCGCCGGGGTTCGTGTGCGTGGCCGTGATGTCCGCGTCGATCCCGGTGACCTGCGCTTCGAGCAGCTCGGCGTTCTCGCCACGCGGGTCGATCGGCCGCTCCTCGACCTTGTAGTCCACGCTCTCGCCCATCGGCTGCTTCAGCAGCGGGGCGACGCTCACCTTCATGATCACGCCTCCGCGGCCGCGGGCTTGCGCTCCTCCAACACCTCGAGGCTCTTCTTCACGATCGAGAGCGTCTTGTCGAGGTCACCCTCGAGCCGCAGGAGGACGTCCGCCGCGTACTGGTCCGCTCCGCGCATCGTCTCCTCCGCACGCTGCTGCGCGCGGGCCGCGATGTCGTCCGCGCGCGCCTCCGCATCCCTGAGGATCGACGAGTCCTGCAGGAGCAGTGCCGCCTGCTCCTGCGCGGCGGCGATGATGCGCTCCGCCTCCTCGCGCGCGTGACCGAGGACGCGATCGCTCTCTTGGTTGATGCGGCGCGCCTGGCGCACCTCTTCCGGGATCGCGACGCGGAGCTGGTCGATGAGGTCGAGGAGCGCGGCCTGGTCAAGCACGATGTTGTTCGTCATCGGGAGCTTGCGAGCGTTCACGACGAGGGTCTCGAGCCGCTCGACCAGGAACTGCATGTCCACGGGATGCGTCCCTCCTCCGCTAGCGGGCGGCATCGTACCGCAGGAACAGCAGGGCCTCCTCACCGATCGGCTTGTCGCGCTCGATCCGCACGCCATCCGGGAGCGCGGGCCGGTGCTTCCGCAGCACACGCGCCACGACGAGGGCGCCCGGTGCGAGCGAGGCACGCAGGCCCTCGTGCGCGAGCGTCGCCGACAGGACCTCGACCTCCGCGAACGGCGGGTCGCAGAAGACGAGGTCGAACCGCGCTTCGCTCGCAAGGGCCCCTCCCCCTGCGCCCGTGGCGCCGCCGAGGTACGTGAGGACGCTCGCGGCCACGACGCGGGCGCGATCGCCCGTCCCCGTCGCCGCCACGTTGGCCCGGATGGCGCTGAGCGCCTTGCGATCGCGCTCGACGAACGTGGCGTGCGCGGCCCCGCGCGAGAGCGCCTCGATCCCCAGTGAGCCCGCGCCGGCGAAGAGGTCGAGGACGCGCGCGTCCGCGATGACCGGCTCGAGGATCGCGAAGAGGCTCTCCCGGATCCGCTCCGTCGCCGCGCGCGTCGTCGCGGCCGGCGGCGAGACCAGCCGCCGCCCCTTCAGCGCACCCGCGACGACTCTCACTCCTCGCAGGGGGCTCTTGTCGCAGGGGCCGCTGGCCCCCGCACCCCCGGGCCCCCTTCCACCCCCATCGTCACGCGTACGCGTAGCGGCGCCAGAGCTCGTCGACGGCCTCACGCAAGCCGTGGTGCTCCGGACGCTCGAGCTCGGGATCGGCCGCGACGATGCGGTCGGCCTCGGCCGACGCGTCGTCGAGGAGGCGCGGGTCGATGTCCATGAGGTCGACGACGCGCAGCTGATCGGCGAGCGGCGAGGCGGTCGGAGTCCTTCATCGGGCTGACGAGGACGCAGAACGACCGCTCGGTGCCGCGGCCCACGCGCCCGCGGAGCTGGTGCAGCTGCGCGAGGCCGAAGCGCTCGGCGCCGAGCACGATCATCACGGTGGCGTTCGGGATGTCGATGCCGACCTCGATGACCGTCGTCGCCACGAGCACGTCGATCTCGCGGTCGCGGAAGCGCGTCATGATCGCGTCGCGCTCGCGCTGCGGCATGCGGCCGTGGACGAGCGCGACACGGACGTCGCTCAGCGGGCCGCGGCGCAGCTCCTCCTCGGTGGCGACCGCGCTCGGGGACCACTGCTGCTCCCGGTCGTCGAACAGCACCCCGCCCTGTGGCGCGTCGGCGCCGTCGTCGGTCGGGTCGATGCGCGGGCACACGACGAAGATCTGCTCCGCGCGCTCCACGCGGGTCTTGGCCCAGGGCCAGATCCGCGGCAGCGCGTCGGGCGTGCGCACCTCGGTCTTGATCTCCTGCCGGCCCACGGGCATCTCGTCGAGGATCGAGACGTCGAGGTCGCGGTTCAGCGTCTGCCACAGCGTCTGCGGGATCGGCGTCGCGGTCGTGAGCAGGACGTGCGGGTAGACGCCCTTCTCGCGCAGCGTCGACCGCTGCTGGACGCCGAACCGGTGCTGCTCGTCGATGACCGCGAGCGCGAGCTTCTGGAACGCGACGCCCTCCTCGACGAGCGCGTGCGTGCCGACGACGACGCCGACCTCGCCGCTCGCCAGACCCTCCAGGATCGGGCGCCGCTTCTCGCCGGTGACGCTGGAGGTCAGCTTCTCGATCCTGGGCCCGCCCGGCTCGTACAGGGCCCGCAGCGTCTCGAAGTGCTGGTCCGCGAGCAGCTCCGTCGGGGCCATGAGCGCCGCCTGCGCGCCGCGCTCGACGGCCATGCGCATCGCGAGCGCCGCGACCACCGTCTTGCCCGAGCCGACGTCGCCCTCGAGCAGGCGCGACATCGGGACGCGCTCGCCCAGGTCCGCGCGGATCTGGCCGAGCGACCGGCGCTGCGCGGCCGTGAGCGCGAACGGCAGCTCCGACATCCACGCCTCCAGCCGATCGTCGTCGACCGCGAGCGGGATCGCCTTGGCCTCCGCGGCCCAGCGCGCGCGGCGCTGCGCCGTCGCGAGCTGGAGCGTGAGCAGCTCGTCGAACGCGAGGCGCCGCCGCGCGCGGAACAGATCCGTCTGGGCGTCCGGGAAGTGCACCTGCTTCAGCGCTTCGGCGATCGTCGGCAGCGCCTGCCGCTCGCGGATCGGATCCGGCAGCGGATCCGGGACCTGGTCGACGAGGGGGGTCGTGATCGGCTTGCCGCTCCGGTCCCGCGCACCTTCGACCGCCGTGTGGAGCCAGCGCCGCAGGTGCCCTTCCTTCAGGCCTTCGGTGAGCCGGTAGACGGGGACGATGCGGCCGGTGTGCACGGCCTCGCGGTCGGCAGGCTCGATCTTCGGCTGGCTGAACTGCAGACCGCGGCCGATCCACTTCACGTCGCCCGAGATCCGCACGACCTGTCCCTCGGGGAAGCTCTGCTTCACGAAGGAGCGCCCGAACCACGCGGCCTTCACGGCCGACGGCCGGCCGTCCTCCTCGAGGAGCTCCGCCTCCGTGAGCATCAGCCCGCGCGCGGTGCGCCGCTGGGAGATGCGGCCGAGCCGAGCGATCGCGGTCTGCTTCTGATCGGCGACGAGGGAGCGCAGCGGGCGGATCTTGGAGAAGTCCTCGTAGCGATGCGGGAGGTGCCAGAGGAGGTCCTCGATGGTCTTGATGCCCAGGCGAGCGAGGCGCTCCTGGCCCTCGGTCCCGACGCCGCGGAGCCGCTGCACCGGCTGCGCGAGCGGACTACTCCGCCTGGACGATGTAGCGGTAGTGGGGCTGGCCGCCACGGCGGACCTCCACCTCCGCGCCGGGTAGGACCTCGCGCAGGCGCTCCGCGGCGCGCTCGACGTCCTCCTCGCCGGCGTCGGCTCCGCTGTAGAGCGTCACGATGCCGACGTCCTCGAGGCGGCGGGCGGCGTCGGTGAGAGCGTCGATCGCGTCCGCGCCGCACGCGACGAGCTTGCCGTCGAGGAGAGCGATCGCGTCGCCGGCGCGCACGGCGATCCCGTCGATGGTCGCGTCGCGCGTCGCGTGCGTCACCTCGATGCAGTGAGCCCCTTCGGCGGCGTCGCGCATCGCGGCCACGACCTCCTCGTGCGGCCGCATCGGGTCGAATGCCACGAGCGCCGCCATCCCCTGCGCCACGCTCTTCGTCTCCAGGACGTCCACCTTCGCCGACGTTCCCCTCGCCGCCTCGCGCGCCGCGAGGATCACGTTCTTGTCGTTCGGCAGCAGCACGACCTCCTCGGCGTTCGCGTCCTCGATGGCCTTGAGCAGTTCGCCGACGGACGGGTTCATCGTCGCGCCGCCGAGGAGCGGGGTCGCGTACAGCGAGCGGGCGATCTCCGCGAAGCCGTCGCCCGGGACGACCGCGATCGTCGCGAGCTTGCGCGGCGGTGAGCGCAGGACGATGCCCGTCGCGCGCTCGTGCTCGGCGACCATCTCGTCGAAGTCCTCGATGACCCGGTCCTCGATCGCTCCCGCGGACTCCCCGATGGCGATGATCGTCTCGGGCTTTGCGGCATGCGCGTGCACCTTGATCATCGACTCGTCGCCGACGACGAGGACGCTGTCCGCGCCCGCCTCGACCATCTCGCGGCGTAGGTCCTCGGGCTTCCGCGTCGGCGACGTGACGAGGTACTGCACGCAGTGCCCGCCCGTCCACGACGCGACCTCCGTGGCGGTCGCGAAGGCGGCGCCCTTCGCGCCGGGACGCCGCAGCCGCGGCGGAGTGATGGACGCCGCGGCCTGCTCGCCCGCCACGGCGCCGAGCGCGCCCAGCAGGAGCAGCCAGACCCCGTACGCGCCGGCATCGACGACGCCGGCGGCGCGGTTCAGCGGGTTGTCCTCCATGGTCTTGTCGAGCGCGTCGCGCCCGACGTCGACGGCGGTCCGCAGGACGTCGACGATCTCGCCGTCGGTGGGCGTGCGCTCCTCGACCTCCGCGCAGAGGGACAGCATCGTGCCGTCGGCCGGCCGCTCGACCGCTTCGAATGCGTTCTGCCGCGCACGCGCGAACGCGTCACGAAGCTCCGTCGGCCCCGCCTGGTCCGTGTGCGCGAACGCGTCGCGGAAGCCGCGGAGCATCTGGGAGAGGATCACGCCGCTGTTGCCTCGCGCGCCCATGAGCCCGCCCTGCGCGAGGGCCGCGCTCACTTCGCGGAGGCTCGGCCCGGTGCCGCGCGCGCGGGCGAGCGCGGCGGCCATCGTCTGGTACATGTTCCGGCCGGTGTCGCCGTCGGGGAGCGGATAGACGTTCAGCGCATCGACCTCGGCGGCGTCACGCTGAAGCCTCGCGGCCGCCGCTTCGACGACGCGGAGGAACGCGTGGCCGTCCCACCGTGATACGATGGCCGGACCCTAGCACCAGTCCCCCAAAGGAGCACGCCCTCGATGCCACGCGCCTGCGCGATCTGCGGCAAGCACGCCGCGTACGGATACAACGTCAGCCACTCGAAGGTGCACACGCACCGCCGGTTCGACGTGAACCTGCAGTCCGCGCTCGTCAACGGCCAAAAGCTGCTGGTCTGCACCCGCTGCCGCCGCACGCTGACGAAGGACGCCCGGCTCGCGGAGAAGAAGGCGAAGAAGGCGAAAGCGCGTCGTTAGTGGCCGTCGGCTCGGCCTTCGGCTTCGCTCGCCCTCCCCTCCTTGACCTTGAGCTGGCCGCAGCCCGCGGCGATGTCCTGCCCCTTGCTGATGCGCACCGTCGCGGCGACGCCGTGCGCTTCGAGCGCGCGAGCGAAGCGCTCCATCCGCTCGGGTGACGGCCGCTCGAAACCTCCCGGTCCGGCGTCCACTCGACCTTGGATGGGGTTCACGGGGATGAGGTTCACGTGGTACATGCCCTGCCGGCCGCCCGACGCGATCCGCTTCCCCAGAAGATCGGCCTCCGCGGGCGAGTCGTTCACTCCCGCGAGGAGGACGTACTCGAAGGTGAGGCGGCGCTTCGTCCGCTCGACGTAGCGCGCGGACGCATCGAGCACCTCCGTGACGCCCCACTTCCGGTTCACGGGCATGATCGCGGCGCGCGTTCGGTCGTCGGCCGCGTGCAGCGACACGGCGAGGTTGACCGGCAACCCCTCAGCGGCGAGCGCGTCCATCTTCGGGACGATCCCGCAGGTCGAGATCGTGATGCGGCGCGGGCTGATGGCGAACAGGGCGGGGTCGGTGAGCATCCGCACCGAGGCCATGACGGGGCCGTAGTTGCGCAGCGGCTCCCCCATCCCCATGTACACGACGTGCGACACACGGTCGCTCGCTTTTCGCAGGGGGCTCTGCCCCCTTCCACCCCCGTCATTCCGCAGCTCGCGCTGCCAGTGCCGCACCTGGTCGACGATCTCGCCGACGGAGAGGTCGCGGATCCAGCCCATCTCGCCCGTCGCGCAGAACGCGCACGCCATCGGACAGCCGGCCTGCGTCGAAAGACACACCGAGTTGCGCGCGCCGTGGTGCGGCATGAGCACGCTCTCGATGTGGTGGCCGTCGTGCAGGCGCAGCAGCGCCTTGCGCGTCTCGCCGTCGGCGCTCGCGACCTCGCGCTCGACCTCGACCGAGGACCAGCGGAACGCGCTCGCGAGCGCGGACCGCAGCGCGATCGGCAGGTCGGTCAGCCCGCTCCAGTCGGACGCGACGGAGCGCGCGACCGAGTGCCGGATCTGCTTCAGGCGGTACGGCGGCTGGCCGCGCTCGGCGAGCCAGCGGGCCAGCTCCTCGTCGCGGACGTCGGTGATCGCGGGGAGGACCTCGCCCATCAGATCGAGTGTGAGGGCCCGCTAGCTCGGTAGCCGTGCACCTTCGAGATCGCGCAGGCCGCGCGCCCAGTCGGCGCCGCTCATCGCGCGCTTGCCGGCGGGCTGCACCTCATCCAGACGCAGCCAGGCGGTGCCGGCCTTCACGGTCGCCCCTGCTTTCACGAGAGCCCCAATGGGTGCGTTGGGACCTGCAACGGCGGTCGCGCGCAGGACGTTGATCCGTCTGCCGTGGAAGAAGGTGTGGGCGCCGGGCTCGGGCGAGTAGGCGCGCACGATACGCGCGAGCCCTTCCGCCGGAAGCGAGAAGTCGAGCTCGCCGCCTTTCGGCTCCAGCTTCGGCGCCCACGTGACCGTGCCCGACTGCGGATGCGTGCGCAGCTTGCCGGCGAGGTAGTCCGGCAGGTACCGCTCGAGCAGCCGCGCGCCGTGCTCCGCGAGGTCGACCTCGAGCTCGCCCGTCGTCGCGTCCTCGGGAACGTCGACGAGCATCTGCACGACGATCGCGCCGGCGTCGAGCTCGGTCGTGCCTTCCATGAGCGTGACGCCGGTGGTGCGATCGCCGGCGAGGATCGCGTGCGCGACCGGCTCCGCGCCGCGCCAGCGCGGCAGGAGCGACGGATGCACGTTCACCGCGCGGCCGTGGACCGCGTCGAGGATGCGCTTCGGCACCAGCCCGCCGTACGCGGCCCACACCAGCGCGTCGGGATGCAGGTGCAGGACCGCGTCCCACATCGCCGAGGTCCGCCATCGCGGGCCGTTCCCCGGCAGCGGCTCCGGCTGGACGACGCCGACGCCGTGGGCCAGCGCCGAGCTCTTCACCGGGGACGACGAGATGCGCCCGCGATGGCCGGGACGGTCCGGCTGCGTCACGACGGCGATGAGGTCGATGGCGCGGCGATCGCGCAGACGGATGAGCACCTCGAGCGACGGGACCGCGAAGACCGGCGTTCCGAGGAACACGACGCGGGGCAGCCCCGTGAGCGGGGGCTTGTGTACGAGCGAAGCGACTATGCGCCCACCTCTTCGGTCTCGTCGGGGTGGACGGGGTGCAGGTCCTCGCGCGAGCGGAGGTGGTCGATGTAGAGCGTGCCCCCGAGGTGGTCCGTCTCGTGGATCATGCACTGCGCGCCGAGCTCGTCACCCTCGATGACGAACCGCTTTCCGTTCACGTCGGTGGCCGAGAGCCGCGCTCCGAGCGGGCGCTCGAGCATCCCGTAGAAGCCGCGCACCGACAGGCATCCCTCGCTGGTCTCCTCGACCTCCTCAGAGATCTCGTCGATCGTCGGCTCGATCGCGACGATCCCCGCTTCGTCGACGTCGATGATCGCGATCTTCAGCGGCACGCCGATCTGCGGCGCCGCGATCCCGATGCCGTTCGCCTGGACCATCGACGCGAACATGCGTGCGATGAGCGCTTCCAGATCCGCCTTGGCCATCTTCGGGCGGTTCGCCGGGCGGTGGAGGACCGGATCGCCGACCTGGCGGATCTCGAGCGCGTGCTCACGGACGAAGTCCTCCGCCGACCAGCGCTCGCGGCGGGCGGCGTCGATCCGCCACGGCTTGCCTTTCGTTATTCGGATGCGCGGAGCGGGAGGAGGCCCTTCGGTGCTCGTCGGCCGCTGTGTTCCCTCTTGGGCCATGATCAAGGACAGCGTGCCATGCGGCTGCCAGCGGCGCACGCGCGGCCCCTTCGGCCATGCCGGGACATCGGTCCGGCCGAAGCCCTTACCCGAGCAGGGTCACCGGGTCCACGTCGACGGACCACCGCGGGCCGGCCTCGACGCGGTCCAGCGCCGCCTCCGGGCGCGCGCCGCGCAGCACGACCTGCGCGCGGTACGTGCCCGCCTTCTTCGCCGCGAACGCCGGCGCGGGACCGAGCACCTCGGCGTCACCGCGCGCGGCCTCGCGCAGCGCGGCCGCGAGCGCGTCGGCCCGCCGGTCCACCGTGGCCTGCTGCTTCGCCGCCGTCTGCAGCAGCACCAGGCGCCCGAACGGCGGATGGCCGAAGCGCTTGCGCGCGGCGAGCTCGGCCTCCGCGAAGGCGGCGTAGTCGTGCGCGGCCGCGGCGCGCACCGCGTAGTGCTCCGGGAGGTACGTCTGCAGGATCCCGCGCCCGCCGCGGCTGCCCCGCCCGGATCGCCCGAGGACCTGCGTGAGCAGCTGGAAGGTGCGCTCGGCCGCGGTGTGGTCCGGAAGGTTGAGCAGCGTGTCGGCGTTCACGACGCCGACGAGCGTGACGCCCGGGAGATCGAACCCTTTCGCGACCATCTGCGTGCCGACGATGACCTGTGCCCGGCCGGACCGCATGAGCTCGAAGGCCGCGGCGTGCGCGCCCTTGCGGCGGACCGCGTCGCGGTCGAGACGCAGGATGCGCGCCGAGGGCACCGCGGCGCGCACGTCGTCCTCGACGCGCTGGGTGCCGACCCCGAGATGGCGGATGCGCTCGCCGCCGCAGTGGGGACAGCGCTCCGGCACGGAGCCGTGCCGGCCGCAGCGGTGGCAGAGCAGGTCGCCGGTGGTCCACCCGGGGGGACCCGCGGCGTGGTACGCGAATGGGATGTCGCAAGCGGGGCACGCGACGACGTACCCGCAGTCGCGGCACAGGACCGCGGTCGCGTACCCGCGGCGGTTGAGGTACAGGATGGCCTGCTCGCCCCTGGCGATCGTGCGCTCGAGCGCGAGGCGCAGCGCCTTCGAGAGCGTGCTGCGGTTCCCGGCCTTGAGCTCGAGGCGCAGGTCGACGATCGTCGTCGGCGGGAGCGCCAGATCGCTCACGCGCACCGGGAGCTCGACCGGCGTGAGCTCGCCACCCCGCGCCGCATGCCACGTCGTGACGCGCGGCGTGGCGCTGCCGAGGATCACGGTCGCGCCGGCGATGCGGCCGAGCGCGAGCGCGGTGTCGACCGCGTGGTACCGGGGATCGCTCTCCTGCTTGTACGAGGGCTCCTGCTCCTCGTCGACGACGATCAGCCCCGGATGCGCCAGCGGGGCGAACAGCGCGGAGCGCGAGCCCACGACGACGTCGGCCTCTCCCGCGAGAACGCGCCGCCACTCGTCGAGCCGCTCTCCCTCGGAGAGCGCGCTGTGGAGCAGCGCGACCCGCTCCCCGAAGCGCGCGACGAACCGCGCGACGACCTGCGTCGTGAGCGCGATCTCGGGCACCAGGACGATGACGCCGCGCCCGCGCTCCAGCGTCGTCGCCGCGGCGCGCAGGTACACCTCGGTCTTGCCGCTCCCGGTGACGCCGTGGAGCAGGAACGGCGCGCCACCGGCCGTAAGGGAGCGTTCGATGGAGCCGAGCGCGCTGCCCTGCGCGGCCGTCGCCTCGGCATCGCGGACGGCGTCGTCCTCGCTGCGCGCGAGCTCGGCCGGGATGCGCCGCGCTCGCTGCCGCGTGCGCACCGGCGTGCGTGCACGGCGCACGACGCCGGGCGGGACCATCGCGCGTACCGCGTCGGCGAGGGCGCACCGATACGTCTTCGCGATCCAGCGCGCCAGCTCGAGCTGATGCGCGCGCAGGACCGGCGTGGGATCGGCGAGCGCGTCGGCGTTGCGCAGGCCCGCCGCGGGCGCCGGGACGTCGATCGCGATGACGACGCCGGCCGACGTCCGTGACCCCAGCGGAACGCGGACGAGGTGACCCGGGACGAGGCTGATGCCGTCAGGAACGCCGTACGTGAAGGTGCGCGCGGGGCCCCCGGTGCCGCCGAAGACGGCCACCTCCGCCGTCCCGCTCACAGCCAGTACGTTCGCGGGTGCTCGGCCTCCTTGCGGATGATGTCCGCGACCGTGCCGATGGTGTGGTCGAGCATGTCGTCCTCGTTGACCACCACGTGGTCGTACTCGGGTGCCGCGGCCATCTCGATCTCGGCGTTCTTCATCCGGAGATCGAGCGACTCGGGGGTCTCGGTCCCCCGGCCGACCAGACGCGTGCGCAGAGACTCGAGCGACGGCGGCTGGATGAAGATCGTCAGCGCCTCCGGGAGCACCGCTTTCAGCTTGCGCATCCCCTGCGGATCCGGCTTGACGAGGACGATCGTGTGCTGCCGCAGCGCGTCCGCGACGGCGTCGCCGCGCACGCCCTTGTACTCGCCGTGCACGATGGACCACTCCAGGAAGTTCCCCTGCTCGACCTCGTCGCGGAACTTCTGCGGCGAGTAGAAGAAGTAGTCCTTCCCGTGGACCTCGCCCGGCCTCGGCTCGCGGCTCGTGGCCGTCACATACAGGGTCGAGTCCTCGAGCTCTCGCAGCAGCCCCTGGATGACCGTGTGCGGACCGCCCTGCGCTCGCGCGCGGGGTCGTCGCGGCGGCCGCCGTCCTGCTCTTCTCGGCGGTCGCCTTCGGCGCCGCCTCTAGGCGCGGCCGCTACCGCAGGCGTTCGCGGCGCCGCCGCGCTCAGCGGCACGTCGTCGGACGTCACGCGACCTCCCCGAACGGTGCTGCCGTGACCGCGGGCTGGCCGAGGGACCCCAGGTAGGCGCGGAGGTCGCCGGCGAGCGGCGCCGTGAACGTGCGCTCGCCCGCATGCGGTAGCCGCACGGTGAGGCGCCAGGCGTGAAGGAACTGCCTGCCGAGACCGCTCCTGTCGCCGCGCCGGCCGTACACGGGGTCGCCAACGATAGGGGTTCGCGCGAAGGCGAGGTGCGCGCGGATCTGATGCGTCCGGCCGGTGAGCGGCACGACGTGCAGGAGGGCCTGACGGTCCTGTCCGCCGCCGTACGCGGCGATACGCCGGAAGCGCGTCGTCGCGTCGCGCCCGCCGGCGCGCACGGCCATGCGCCGGCGATCGCCCGGATCGCGCAGCAGCGGCGCCTCGACGACCGCCGGCTCCGCGCCGGGATCGCCCCACACGAGCGCGAGGTACTCCTTCCGTACCGTGCGGCCCTGCAGCTGGCGCGCGAGAGCGAGCTGGGCGACGTCGTTCTTCGCGATGATCATCACGCCGCTGGTGTCCTTGTCGAGGCGGTGCACGATGCCGGGACGCGCGGCCTCGCGTCCGCTCTGCGCGGCGATGCGCGCGACCAGCGCGTTGACGAGCGTGCCGCTCGAGTGCCCGTACGCGGGATGCACGACGAGGTCGGCGGGCTTGTTCACGACGATGACGTCGCGATCCTCGTACAGCACGTCGATCGGGATGTCCTCGGCCTCGAGCGACAGCGCCGGCGCGTCGGGCGGGATGTCGACGACGATCTCATCGCCGCGCCT
This sequence comes from Chloroflexota bacterium, assembly GCA_016183435.1. Taxonomy (GTDB): domain Bacteria; phylum Chloroflexota; class Limnocylindria; order P2-11E; family P2-11E; genus JACPOT01. The sequence continues at coordinate 13,060 of JACPEQ010000078.1, read as the reverse complement.
CACGCGACGCCCCGCTTCGACGGGGGCGTCGCCGATGCGGACGTGGCCCTCTCTCGCCAGGCGCGTGATCGCGCTGCGCGACAGCTGGCTGTGCTCGGCCACGTAGCGGTCGACCCGGATGCCGCTGGCGCCCGCGTGCAGCGTCAGCCGTCGCCCCGTCACGTGCGCGTGCGCGCCGCCTCCCGCGCCTGGCGCCGTCGCCTGCTCAATCGCGTGGCCGTCGGCCCGCGAGGCTATCTGACTCGCTCCTCGCGGCGGAGCCGCTCGTCGCTCGCCTTTCCTCCAGCCACAGCAGGCCCGTGACGACGACGATCCCGACGGTGATGGACGAGTCGGCGACGTTGAAGGCCCAGAAGCGCCAGCCGTCCGGGATCCCGACGTCGATCCAATCCGTGACGTACCCCTGGCCGACGCGGTCGACGAGGTTCCCCGTCGCGCCACCGAGCTGCATGCCGAGCGTGGCCGCGATCGGCGCCGAGCGCGCGGCGAGATCCCGGTAGTAGAAGAGGATCACGATCACCGCGAGCACCGAGAGGATCGACAGGAGCGACGTGCGCTCCGGGAGCAGCCCGAACGCCGCGCCGGTGTTGCGCACGTTCGCGATGCGCGCCCAGCCGTCGATGACCTCGCGCGCCTCGTTCAGCGGGACGTTCGAGACGACCCACGCCTTCGTGAAGCGATCCAGAGCGTAGACGAGGACGGCGACCGTGCCGATGAGGAGAACGCGGCGGAACGGGAGCACCGCGGCTAGTGTCGCATCCGCGACCCGCTGCGGGGACGTGTGCGACCGGAGCCGTTCTGGACCATCGCTCCCCGGTCCTCGTAGTGTTCGGTCGAGTGCAGCGGAGAGCGAAGCGCGAGGCGAGGGCGCAGCGAAGGGCGGCGCGGCTCCAGTTCGAAGGCTCCTCCCTGCGGAAGGCGATCGTCCTCGTGGTCGCGCTCAAGATCGCCGCGATCGTCCTGGTCTTCGATCGCGCCGGCCTGGACGTGTTCGACCTCCCGAAGAACATCGTCAGCCGCCTCTTCGCCTGGGTGCTGGTCGGGCTGCTCGCGATGGCGCTCATACGCCATGGGCCGGGCATCGTGCCGCGCACACCTTTGCACGCCTTCGTCGTCGTCTTCGCGCTGGCGAACGTCATCTCCGCGGTCTTCGCCGAGAACACCTATGTCGCCCTCTTCGGCGAACGCGACCGGTATCTCGGGCTCACGTTCATCGCCGACATGCTCGTCCTCTACGCCGCGGTGGCCGTGGCGTTCCGCGCGCCGCGCGACTGGGCGGCGGTCGCCGTCATCCCCGGGCTCGCTGGGGCGCTGGCCCTCGGATACGCGGTGCTGCAGTACGCGAAGCTCGACCCCATCAAGTGGCAGCTCGAGACGTACGGCCGGCCGTTCTCGACCTTCGGTCATCCCGACATGTACGGGCATTTCCTCTCGCTCTCGTTCGCGGTCGCCCTCGCGATCGCCGTGTTCGCCGGCCGCAGAGCCCGCTCGACCCGGATCGCCGCGGGCGCGGCGGCCCTCGCGGCGCTCGCCGGGATCGGCATCGTCGCGACGCGGGGCTCCGCGCTCGGTGTCGCCGCGGCCCTCGCCGCGGTCCCGCTCGTCGCGGTCCGCCTGCGGGTCATCCCGAAGGGGCAGATCGTGCGATCGATCGCGATCGGCACGGGCGCGTTGGCCGTCGCGGCCGCCCTGGTCCTGGTCTCGCCGCTGGGCACACGGCTGCGAGCGACCGCCCTGGAGGGATACGCGGTCGCTGACCGGCTCGTGATCTACGAGAACGGGCTCAGCGCCTTTGCGGACCGGCCGCTCCTGGGCTGGGGCCCCGACGGCTTCGCCGTCGCGTATCCGCACTACCGGCAGGCACGCGAGACGGCGCTGCACGGCATCGATCGCGTCCACACCTCGGCGCATGCATGGCCGCTGCAGGCCGCCGCGACGACGGGGATCGTCGGCCTCGGCGCGCTGCTCGCGCTCATCGCCGCGGCGGTCGTCGCGCTCTGGCGCTCCGGGCTCGAGCGCCTCCCGACGGTGTCGGCCGCCCTGCTCGTCGGGGGCGCCGCCTACTGGGCGCATGGACTGGTCTCGCCGGGCTCGATCGACGTGGACTGGTACGCGTGGATCGTGTTCGGCGGGGCCGCCGCGGTCGCGGGCACGCGCACGCTGGAGGAGCGGCCCCTCGCGCGGATGGCGCGGGCCGCACCGTGGATCGCCGCGACGGCGGCGATCGCAGGCGCGATCCTCCTCTATCCGCCCTTCAGCGCGAACCAGCAGGCGCAGGCGGCGCAGGTGCGCCTCTCGGCCGGGGATCCGGCAGGAGCGATCCAGCAGGCCGAGGCGGCGGTGGGGAGCGACCCCGGCCGTGCGCGCTACTGGTCGATCCTCGGCGCGGCACGACAGCAGCGCGGCGCGTGGCGCGCCGCGGCGGAGGCGCACGGCGAATCGGTCCGGCGGGCCCCGTACGCCGCGAACCTCTGGGTGAACCTCGCGAGCGCGCGTGCGGGTCAGGCGGTCACGGGCGACGACCGGCCGAACGCCCGCGCCGCCGCCTTCGACGCGGCCCGCCGCGCGACGGCGGTCGACCCGAACGAGCCCGTGCCGCACGAGACGCTTGCGCGCGTCGCCGCGGAGTTCGGCGATCAGGAGCTGGCCTACACCGAGATCGCCCGCGCGATCGCGCTCTTTCCGCCCGAGCCGCGCTTCGACACCGTCGCGGCGCAGGTCGCAGGTCGCGCCACGGACGCGCGGTCGGCGCTGACGTTCCTGAGCGGGCTCCTCGCGTACAAGGACAGCGCGACGCTGCGCCTGGCCATGGCGCAGGCCGCGCTTCGCTCTGGCGACCGTGAGGCCGCACGCGTCAACGCGCGCCGGGCGCTCGAGCTCGAGCCCGCGAACGCCGACGCGCAGGCGCTGCTCCGGTCGCTCGGGGGCTGACCCCCGTCAGGCGGCCGGCATCGCCGCGCGCAGGTGTGCCGCCACGATCTCGGCGGTACGGGCCCAGCTGAAGCGCTTCGCCCGCTCGAGGCCACGCTCGCGGAGGTCCGCCGCGACCGCATCGTCGTCGAGCAGCCGCGCCATGGCGCGTGCGAGCCCGTCCGTGTCGAGGGGATCGACCAGGCATGCGGCATCGCCGACGACCTCCGGGATCGACGCTGCGTTCGAGGCGATCACCGGCGTGCCGCAGGCCATGGCCTCGAGCGCGGGGAAGCCGAATCCCTCGGTGAGCGAAGGAAGCACGACCGCCCGAGCGCCGCGGTAGAGCCGGGGGAGGTCCGAGGCGCGCTCGTACGGCCGCCAGTCCACCCGATCGCCGAGCGCCATCGCTTCGATCTGACGACGGAGGGTCGCCACGTGCCGGGCGCTGCCGGATCCACGGATGACGAGCGTCGCGCGCGTCCGCGGGGCGATCCCGGCGAACGCCTCCACCAACCGCACGAGATTCTTGTGGGGCGCGACGTTGCCGACATAGAGAAGGTATGGAGCCCGATCCTCGGAAGCAGGCCCGGGAGCGAACCGCGCGGGGTCGTATCCGGGATGGGCGACGTGCACGCGCTCCGGGGTGAGGCGGTACCGGGCGAGGACGTCGCGGCGGGTCGCTTCCGAGACGGTCACGACCGCGCGCGAAGCGCGCAGGAGGATCGGGACGACGTACCGGAAGTACAGGTGTGCCCTCGGGATCCGCGGCGGCTCGGCCGGATAGAAGAGCGGGATGAGGTCGTGCACCACGGTCACCTGAGGGATGGGACACCGGAGCGGACCCTCGGGGACCAGGTTGAGCAGGACGGACGTCCCCGTTCCCGATATCCGTCGCGGCAGGCGCGCCTGCAGCCAGATGAGGCGGGCGAGATGGCCGAGCGGTCCACGCTCCGGCCGCGTCGCGGCAGGCGCGCCGACGATGGCGCAGGAGCCGCCGAGATCGGCGGCCTGGGACGCGATCACGCGGAGGTCCTCGCCGCGCGCGGCGAGAGCACGGATCAGCCCCAGCGCGTAGACGCCGAGACCGGTCGGACGCTCGCCGAGGATCGTCGCGTTGACCGCGATCACGGCCGGCCCCGCACGCCCTGTCACCTGGCGGCGCTCACGCGCGGGACGATCACCAGCAGCGAGAGCAGTGCGGCGGTCGCGCCTGCAACGAGGACCGCGAGGGCTGAGCCTGTCGCGGCGCTGCCGCCCGCGAGCGCGAGCACGAGGGCAACGAGCACCACGGCCGAGACGCTCCGGATGGCGAGGTTCGTCCGCTGGGCGCCGATCACCACGAGAACGGCCTCCAGGAGCAGGCCCAGGGCACCCAGGATGAACGCGATCATCAGGATCGCGAACGGAAGCGCGGCCCCGGCGAAGGCGGCGCCGAACACGAGGACGACCACGTCGCGCGCCAGCAGGGCGCCGGCGATCGCGACGGGCGCGGTCAGGAGGAACGTGGCGCCGATCGCGCCCCACAGGAGGTGTCGGAACCCGCCGGGTCCGAGCCAGCGGCGCGAGAGGACCGGGAGCATGGTCGCGCGGAACGCGTACGGGACACGGGTCAGGTAGTTCGGGATCTTCTCGGCCGCGGCGAAGATCCCGACGGCCTCGATGCTCACGGCGGACAGGACGAGCACGGGCGACTGGCGGGCGGCCGTCGTCAGCAGCGTGCTGATCCCGAGCGGCCATGCGTCGCCGAGGAAGAGCCTCCACGGGCCGACGGTCGGTCGCGCGAGGGAGATCTCGCGCCCGACGAGAAGTGCGGTCCAGCCCTGTTCCACGGCGACGCCGGCCAGCCCGGCGGCGACGATCGCGACGAGCGGTCCTTCCGCTGCCACGACGACGAGCACGAGCACGAGCTGCGTGATGGTCCCCGCGACGGCCGGGACGACGAGCCGCGCCAGCCGCAGATCGGCCGCGAAGTGCGCGGTGAGCATCTGCACGGGCGCGAGGAACAGCGTCAGACCGAACACGGCGAGCGACACACGGACCGGGACCGAGTACGCCGAGAAGAGCGCGATCCCGAGCAGGACGGCGTAGGAGAGCGCGGCGAGCACGAGCTGCAGCAGCGTCGCGCTCGTGATCAGCGACGAGCGCTCCTCGGGCCGGCGAGCGATCTCACGGACGAGGATCGTGGAAAGCCCCCATTCGGCCAGGAGGTTCGTCGGCAGGAGCACGTAGGCGACGACGAGGCCGTACTCGCCGAATCCCGCGACGCCTAGGTACCGCCCGAGGAGCCCCACGAGGACGACCCCGACCACGACACGCACGCCGGGCGCGATGAACTGCGCGAGCGTGTTCCCGACGATGCGGCCACGCAGCCCCTCCGCTTCGGTCGGATCGGTCACGCCGTGGCCTCCGCGTAGAGCGCGAGGTATCGCTCCACGAGGCGGTCGGCCGCGAACTCCCGCGCCCGCTCGCGCGCCGCCTCGGCGGATCGCGCGCGCACGGCGGGGTCCTCGAGGATCGCCCGGAGCGCATCGGCCAGCTCGGCCGGGTCACCAGGACTCACGACCCGGCCGGTCGCGCCGTCACTGTTCACGCGTTCCACGCCCGTGCCGAGCCGGGTGCTCACGACCGGCAACCCTGCGGCCATCGCCTCGACCTGTACGACCCCGAAGGTCTCCGTCGGCGCGGTCGACGGCAGCACGAAGACGTCCGCGCCGCTGTACGCGCCGACGAGATCGTCGTCGGACACGGCACCAAGCCAGAGGACCCGCGCCGAGACGCCGAGCTGGCCGGCCTGCGTCCGCAGATCCCGCAGGAGCGGTCCGTCACCCACCATGACGAGCCGGAGGGTGGGAACGCGCGCGAGCGCATCGAGGAGCACGCCGAGCCCCTTGTAGTACACGAGCCGGCCGACGAAGAGCGCGACCGGGGCGCCCCCGGCCCACGCCCGGATACGGCGCGCCGCCGGATGCGCAGGGACGGCGCGGAACCGCTCGACGTCGACGATGTGCGGGATGACGCGGACCTTGTCGGTGAACGGGGCCAGCGCTCGCGAGCTCGAGGCCAGCAGGTCGCTGGTGACGTGGATCGCGCGAGCACGCGCGAGCAGCCGTGCGGCGACCGCGCGGTGCAGCTGCGCGAGCGCGCGCTGCCGCACGACGTCGAAGTGCCAGGTGACGACCGCCGTCGCCCGGCCCCGCCGAAGGCGCAGGAGCGCGGCGAGCGTCCCCAGCGGGAACGACTCGTGGACGTGGAGGATCTCGCCGTCGCGGGCGGGCAGGGCGAGGTACGTCGGGGCGAGCGGGACCGACTGAAGGGCGCCGAAGCTCGGCACGCCGATCACGTCGACGCCGTCGACGTTCCGGCGCGTGGGCCGCGGGCCGTCGGCGGACACGATGGCGCGTACGTCGTGGCCGCTCGCCGCGCACGCCCGGGCGAGCGAGTGCATGGCGCGCTCGACACCGCCGGGATGCGGCAGGTAGTGCTTGTAGAGGTGCGTGATGCGCACTAACGGCGGCCGGTGAGAGCGAGGCCGAGGGCGCGGAGGGCGACGTCGAGGTCGAGGAGCAGGTCCGCCTGCTTGATGTAGTACAGGTCGTACTCGAGCCGCTCGAGGTGCTGCTCCAGCGTGTCGGCGTGTCGCACGTGCACCTCGGCCCACCCGACCATGCCGGGCCGAACGAGGAGCCGCGCGCGGTACAGCGGGAGCGCCGCGCTGAGCTGCTGGGAGAACTCGGGACGCTCGGCGCGCGGGCCGATCAGGCTCATCCGCCCCAGCAGCGCGTCCCAGAGCTGCGGCAGCTCGTCGAGCCCGGTCGGACGGAGGAACCGGCCGACCCGGGTCGTGCGCGGATCGCGGCGCTCCGCGTATCGGGCGCCCTCCCTCTCGGCATCATGGCGCATCGACCGGAACTTCCGGATGGTGAAGGGGCGCCCGCGCCGCCCGAGCCGGACCTGGTGGTACAGGATCGGCGGGCCGTCATCGAGGGCGACCGCCGCCGCGAGGACGAGCAGCAGCGGGGACAGCACGACCAGCAGCACGCTCGCGCCGACGATGTCGATCGCCCGTTTGACGACGTGATACGGACGCCGCGGGAGCGAGGGCAGCTCGGCATACCAGGTGGGCGCGATCTGCGCGATGGGCACGCGCCCGGTGAGCTCCTCGTACAGGGCGGCGGCGTCGCTCACGGTCACGCCCGCGTGAAAGCACTCGACGAGCGACGCGCGGCACTCGGGGGTCATGGGCTCTTCGCGCGCGACCGAGATCTCCTGGATCCCGAGGTCGCGGACGTGCTCCCACAGGCGCAACGTCCCGCTGCGCACCGGAACGTCCGCGATGGCGGAAGGAGCGTCGACCCGGTCGCTCAGGAACGCGACGCAGGCGTACGGCACGTGCAGCGCAGGGTCGGAGAGCACCGCCGCGAGCCGGGTCGTCGACTCGCCCACGCCGAGCATGAGCACGCTGCGGTGCAGCAGTCGCCAGCGGGGGAGCCTGATCGCGGCGACCTGCCGCCACGCGAGGAGCGCGAGGAAGACCGGTACCGGGGTGAGGAGCGTCGTGCTCCGCGGGAAGGATCGCGGCGCGAAGAAGTACACGACGACGGTGACCCCGACCACGATCGCGAGGGCGCGCACGAGCGCCGCGGCGTGGCCGCGGATGACCGCGGGCGCGAGAAGGTCGTACGAGCCGCTCACCCGCAGCGCGATGAGCCAGAGGATCCACGTCCCCGCGGACCAGAGCTCGAAGTACTCGGTCGGGCTGAAGTCGGCGCGGAAGCGCTCCCACAGGCCGACGACCGCGACCATCGTCGCGGCGATGACGACGGCGTCGACCGCGCCGAGGACCAGGACGAACTCGCTCCAATGCAGGCCCAATCCGCGTCTCTGTGGCTGCTCGCGTGGGACGTCGGTGGTCGCGTAGGCGGGCTTCACGTGGCGGCGAGCCTATCAGCGGTGAGCCGCACGTCCGCTACGCGGTGACCATGCCCCCGTCGATGACGAGCACCTGCCCGGTGATGTAGCTGGCGGCGTCCGAGGCGAGGAACGCGATCCCGTTGGCCACGTCCTGCACGGTCCCGAAGCGCCCGAGCGGGATCTGCGGGAGGATCGTGTCCTTCATCCTGTCGAGCAGCTCGTTGGTCAGGTCCGTGGGGACGAATCCGGGAGCGACGGCGTTGCAGGTCACGTTGCGGGTCGCCATCTCGCGCGCCACCGTCTTGGTGAAGCCGATCAGCCCGGCCTTCGCCGCGGCATAGTTCGCCTGCCCCGCGTTTCCCATGACGCCCGCCACCGACGAGACGTTCACGATCCGGCCGTAGCGCTGCTTCATCATCGGCCGCATGGCCGCGCGCGTGACGAGGAACGCACCTCGCAGGTTGAGGTCGAGGACCTCGTCCCACGCCTCGGGCGTCATGCGGATGAGCAGGTCGTCGCGCGTGATCCCGGCGTTGTTCACGAGGATGTCGATGCGGCCGCCGCCGAAGGCGAGAGCCTCCCTCACCACACGGTCGACGTCCGCCTCGAGGGAGACGTCGCCCTGGATCGTGGTCGCGCTGGTGCCGGCCTCCTCGACGAGGCGCTTGGCCTCCTCGGCCGCCGCGGTATTGCCTTTGTAGTTGACCGCGATCCTCGCGCCACCCTGCGCGAGGCGGATCGCCGTGGCCCGGCCGATCCCCCGCGCAGCGCCCGTGATCAGCGCGACCCTGCCCGCGAACTCCATCAGGCGGCGGTCAGGATGAGCGACGCGTTGTGCCCGCCGAAGCCCATCGAGTTCGACAGGGCCGTTGTGATCCTCGCCGGGCGCGCCGTGTTGGGCACGTAGTCCAGGTCGAGCGCCGGGTCCGGCGTCGTGTAGTTGATCGTCGGCGGGATACAGCCGTGCTGGATCGCCAGGATGCACGCGATCGCCTCGAGCGCGCCCGCCGCGCCGAGCAGGTGGCCCGTCATCGACTTCGTCGACGAGATCATGAGCTTGCGCGCGTGGTCCTTGAAGACCTGCTTGATCGCCGAGGTCTCCTCGCGATCGTTCGGCTGGGTGGATGTCCCGTGCGCGTTGATGTAGTCGATCGCGGTCGGCTCGAGACCCGCTTCCTTCAGTGCCATCCGCATCGCCCGCGCGTTCCCCTCGCCCTCCGGCGACGGCGACGTGATGTGGTACGCGTCGGCGGTCGCGCCGTAGCCGACGAGCTCCGCGTAGATGCGCGCCCCGCGCGCCAGCGCGTGGTCACGATCCTCGAGGATCACCGCCGCCGAGCCCTCGGACAGGACGAAGCCGTCGCGATCCTTGTCGAACGGCCGCGAGGCGCGCTGCGGCTCGTCGTTGCGGCGGCTCATCGCCTGCATGTTCGAGAACGCGCCGATCGCGAGCGGGATCACCGCGGCCTCCGAGCCGCCGGCGACCATGACCTCGGCCATGCCGCGCTTGATCATCTCCGCGCTCTCACCGAGCGCGTGCGCGCTCGAGGCGCAGGCGGAGACGTGCGTGAGGTTCGGCCCGCGCAAGTCGAACTGCATCGAGACCTGAGCCGACGCGGCGTTCGCCATGAGCATGGGCACGAGGAAGGGCGAGAGGCGGCTCGGGCCGCGCTTCTCCATCACCAGGACCTGCTCGATGAGCGTCTCGAGGCCGCCGACGCCGGTCGCGATCGCGACGCCGATGCGGTCGTTGTCCTTCGTCGTGTCGAGCTTCGCGTCGGCGATCGCCTGCGCGGCGGACCCGACGGCGAGCTGCGTGAATCGGTCGGTGCGCCGCGCGTCCTTGCGGTCCATCGCCTTCAGCGGGTCGAAGTCCTTCACCTCGCCGGCGATCTGCGTCTCGTAGGCCGCGGGATCGAACCGCGTGATGCGGCCGATCCCGCTGCGGCCGGAGATGAGCCCGTCCCAGGTCGACGCGACGTCGTTGCCGATCGGCGTGATCGCTCCAAGCCCGGTGATGACGACACGGCGGGTCACCGGGAAGCTCCTTTCAGCTTCGCGATGAAGTCGCTGATCGACGGTGGATCGGAGATGGCGAGGGTCTTCGCGTCGACGATCCGCTTGATGAGGCCGCTCACGACCTGGCCCGCGCCGATCTCCACGAAGGTCGTCACCCCGCCCTCTCGCATGGAGCGGACCGAGCGCAGCCACTCGACGCGCTGCGCGAGGTGGCGCACCAGCGCGTCGGGGATGGTCTCGGCGCTCGAGTGCGGCCGGCCGCTGACGTTCGCCACGACCGGGACCACGGGGTCGCGGAACCGGATCCCCGCCATGAACTCACGAAGGTCGCCACCGATACGGCCCATCGGTGGGAAGTGGAAGGGTCCGGAGATGCGCAGCGGCACGACCTTCTTCGCGCCGGCGCGAGCCAGCGCCTCGCAGACCCGGCCGATGCTCTCCACGGTCCCGGCGATCGTCACCTGCGCAGGACCGTTGTCGTTCGCGACGACCGTCGATCCGTCCGGCGCGGACACCCGGATCACGGCGTCGACCTGATCCGCGGAGAGCCCGACGATCGCGGCCATCGAGCCCCGCGCGCCCTTCGTCGCGGCGAGGCGACCGCGCTCGGCGACGAGGCGCAGAGCCTCCGAGAACGTGAGCACGCCCGCCGCCACGAGCGCGCTGAACTCGCCGAGCGAGTGCCCGGCGACGTACGCCGGCCGGATCCCGACCGGCAGCGCCGCGACGCCTCGCGGCTCGGCGCCCTCCGTGATCCGGCGCCCGAGCGCTGCGGTGCGCTCGGCCAGAGCCTCGAGGATCGCGATGCTCGCCGCGAGGATCGCCGGTTGCGCCGTCGTCGTCTCGTCGAGCCGCTCGGCGGGTCCGTCGAACATGACGGCGGAGATCGGATAGCCGAGGACGTCATCCGCCTCCTCGAACGTGCGGCGTGCCTGCACCGAGGACTCGAACACCGCGCGACCCATGCCGACGGACTGCGATCCCTGCCCCGGGAAAACGAACGCGAGCGGCTCCCCCAACGACCCGATCCTACACGAGCGTGATCGCCTGGCGCTGCACGTCGCGTGCAGTCAAAATAGATCGATGCGGACATATGTCCAGCGCGCGCGCGCCGAGGGGCGCGACCGCACCGCGACGGCGATCGAACGTGCGGCGCTGCGGGAGCTGCGCATCAACGGGTATGCCGACCTTCGTCTCGCGGATGTCGCGCGTCGCGCCGGCGTCGCGCGGCGGACGCTCTACCTGCACGCGCCGACGAAAGAGGTCCTCGTCGCGCGGGCGCTCCGCCGGCGCGCGACCGCGATCACCCGGCGCGTCGAGCGGTGGCGGCCGCCGGAGGCCGGTGGGGCGGCGATCCTCGACGAGATCGTCGCGCTGCACGAGCGCACGTACCGGACCGACCGGCAGCTGCTCGAGATCCTCGTCGACAGCGGCGCGCCGGGCGGCGGGGAGGTGCTGCGATCGCTCGATCGGGTGCGCCTCACGCTCATCGAGCGCGCCGTCGCCGCGCTCGCGCGCATTGGCGCGCTGCGGATCCGGCCTGAGGACGCCATCGCCCTCGCCCACGCGATGCTCGCGTTCCCCACGTGGCGCGCCGCGCTCACCGGCCCGGCGCGCCGGCGCGCCCCACGGCTCATCGCGGACGCGCTGCGCGCGACGCTCCTCGGCTAGGAGCGTTTCTCCAATTCGAGCGTGATCGGGCGACCGTTCACCTCGCCTGACCACGACGTGCCGATCCCGGTACTGCCCGAGACCACGGATGTCGCGAGCGTCTCGGTCGCCAGAAGCTCCCTGAAGCGCTCCGTGGACGATGCGACGAAGGCATTGTCGGTCTCATAGCGGAGCGCGATGCGGTCGCTGATCGCGAGGTCGGCCTCCTTGCGCATCTCGTTCACGCGGCGGATGAGCTCGCGCGCGAGGCCTTCGGCCTCGAGCTCGGGCGTCACGCGCGTGTCGAGCGCGACGACGAGGCCCGCGTCCCGCCCGACCGCGTGGCCGGCTGTCCCCTCGTGAGAGAGGAGCACCTCGCTCGGCTCGAGCGTGTGCCCCTCGACGACGAACGCGCCGTCCCGCCGCTCGTAGCGGCCCTCGGCGAGCGCGGCGCGCACGCGCGGCAGCTCCTTGCCGAGCTTCGGTCCGAGCACCTTCAGATCGGGCTTCACGATCTCGCGGACCAGCCCCTCGGCGTCGTCACGGACCTCGAACTCCTTCACGTTCAGCTCGTCGCGCACGATCGCGGCCAGGTCGTCCTGGCCCGCGAGGAGCTCCCGGTCATGGTCGGTGCGATCGAAGACCGCGACGAGGCGCGGCAGCGGCATCCGCGTCTTCACGTTCGCGGTCTGCCGCGCGGAGTGCGCGAGCGTCACCACACGCCGGGCCGCGTCCATGCGGCGCTCCAGGTCGTCGTCGATGAGCGCCGCCGCGGCCTCGGGGTACGCGGTGTGGTGCACCGACGCCGGCGATCCGGCCACGACGCGGCGGACGAGCCGCTGGTACAGCGCGTCCGCGAAGAACGGCATGACCGGTGCGACGAGACGCGTCAGCGTCGTGAGCGCCACGTACAGCGTCTGCTGCGCGGCGAGCGTGCTGCGCGTGTCGCGCGTCCCCCAGAACCGCGGCCGGCTCCGGCGGACGTACCACTGCGAGAGGTCCTCGATGAACCCTTCGACCCGGAGAGTGAGCGTACGGACGTCCCACTCCCCGAGGCCGTTGCGGGCGTCGCGCACGAGGCGGTGCAGCACCGAGAGCAGCCAGCGGTCCATGAGCGGCCGCTCCGAGACGGGGACCTGCGGAGCCGCCGGGTCGAAGCCGTTCAGCTCGGCGTACGTGACGAAGAAGGAGTACGTGTTCCACAGGACGAGCAGGCGGCGCTTGATCTCCTCGAGGGCCTTGAGGCTGAAGAGCATCACCTCGTCCGCGCGCTGCCGGCTCACGGTCCAGCGGATCGCGTCGGCGCCGACCTTCTCCATGACCTCGCTCAGCAGGACCATGTTCTCGCCCGTCTTGTGGAACTCGCCGCCGCTCTCGTCGAGCATCGGCTCGAATGTCTGCACCACGTTGTACGGCGGCTCGTCGCGCAGAGCCACCGCGAAGAACAGCAGCGAGTAGAACCACAGGCGGACCTGCTCGACCATCTCGACGACGTAGTGGGCGGGAAACCACTTCGCCCAGTAGGCGCGGTCCGTCTGCCAGCCGAGGGTCGAGAACGGCACGACGC
>JACPEQ010000074.1 GCA_016183435.1 Chloroflexota bacterium | reverse complement strand
TCATCGTTCGCGCCGAGGCGCCGCCGGGACCGTCGCTCCAGCGGACAAGAGCGCGAGCGCGACGACGGCGACGAGGACGTGCGTCGTGGACTGGGGGATCACACCGGCGACGACCAAGAGCACGAGGCCGAGAGAGCGTTCGGGGTGCCGACGGGCGCTGGTCGCGGCGGCGAGGAGCAGGGCGGCGAGCGCGATGGGGTAGGCCGGCGCCGGGAACACGAGCGAGATGCCCGTCGCCCAGAGCAGCACGATGCCCGTGAGGTACGGCCACAGCGCGAGGGCTGCGGCGAGGATGCCGCCGCCGGCCGCGGCGAATGCGAGCGCTGCCGGGCCGGGCCGGGAGACCCGCACCACGGCCGCGCACATCGCGATCGCCGCCGCGATGGCCGTCCCCTCAGCGAGGCGGGACATCGGGACCAGGACCGCCGGCAGAGCGACCGGGAGCGTCGCGGCGAGCGCCCCCACGAGCGCCGCTGCCTGCGCGATCACCACAACGAGCGTCGCGAGCGCGACGCCGGCGCGGTCGATCGCTCCGCGGTCGCGGTCGCGGATCACCGGAACGACGAGCGCGATCCCCGCGGCGACGACCGTCCCCGCGAGCATCGCGCGGACGGCGTCGCGGACATCGGGGAGGACTGACGCGGCTACCGCGAGCGCCGCGGCCCCGACGAGGAGCCCGGATGTGACCGGACGCGCGCGGGCCCGCAGCGCGACGAGCACGACGAGCGCGACCGCGAGCACGGACGCAGCGTCGAACGCGAAGGAGCCGGCGAACGTCGCGACCCGGTAGCCATCGAGCAGCGGCCCGTCACGGGGGATGAACAGCCCGACGCGATACAGCAGCCGGAGGAGGACGAGCTCGAGCGCTCCCGCGGCCGCCAGCAGGACGACGAGGACCCACGCCGTCCCGCCGGGGACGAGGGTCAGGCCCGGCCGGGCGTCCAGCCGCTGCGCGCCAGCCATGTCATGCCCCCGACGAAGACCGCCATCGGCAGAAGGACGATGAGCGCCGCGGTCCAGAAGGGCAGCTCCGCCGTCGCCGGGAGCGTCACCGGGCGGATGACGAAGAACTGCGACACGGACTTCAGGCCGTCGCGCTCCGCCGCGGAGCCGTCCCAGAGCGCGGCGGCGGCATCGACGCCCGCGCCGCCGACGCCGAAGCTCGCGTCGCCGTCCTGCCCAGACGCGAGATCGCGCCAGAACAGGACCCGCCACGTCCCCGCGCGCCACACGCCGACGCCGCCGAGGGGCTGCTCCTTCGCCGTCGTGAGCGTTCCGTACTGCCCGGCGTGCAGGTCCTCGACGGGCGAGACGCGGTCAGGGCGCGCCACGAGGTTGCCCAAGGCACGCGCCGGCGCGAACACCGGTTCGCCGGCGTAGGGATACAGGTCCGCCCACGCGCGCGGCTTCGACGTGACGATCCGGGCAAGGTCCTGCTGCGCGTCGGTCTGCCATACCGCTTTCCACTGCCAGATGTTCACGATCGCCGTGGGACTGCCCATGCACAGTGGCGGCGTCTCCGCCGTCGACGCCGCGGGGAACTGGAGCGCCGCCGCGTCGGAGTACGCCGTGACGCCGTCGATGCGCGCGTCCTCGGTCGCGTCGCGCCACTCGAGCAGGACGAAGAGGCGCCGCCCGTCGTGCAGCGCGCGCGCCCGGAGCGCTTCGCGCGTGCCGCCCCGCGGCGCGACGACGAGCTGCGCCGACAGCGCGAGGTCGAGCGAGGAGGACCGCTCCCATACCGCATCCCAGGGATCGCTCGTCGACACATCCTGCGCGAGCCTCGCCGACAGCGTGGCGGACTGCGACGCCGCAAGGCGCACGTCGAGGAGCTGGAGGGCGAGCGCGGCGAGCAGCACCGCGGCCACCACGGCGGCGCGCCGCCTCGTGCGCCCGCTCACGCGGACGCCTCCGGCGCGAGCGGGCAGGACCAGACGCCAGGCTGCGGCACGTCGCGCGCGCGCGGCGCGCGGTCGATCGCGACCGCGCCGGCCCGCGCGGCCTCGCCGGCGCAGAAGGCCTCGCCGAGTTCGGCGACGAGGGCGTAGTGCGTGCCGGTGGCGCCGGTCCGCAGGCGGCGGAAGAAGGTCGCGGCCCAGCGCCCGAGGTGCGCTGCGAGGAAGGCGCGCTGCGCCTCGGCGCAGAGCGCGGCCTCGGCGGGGCCGTGATGCCGCCGCGCGTAGCCCTCCTTGAAGCACAGGAGGTGCGCGAACTCGAGCTCGAGAGCGACGTGGTCCGGCCGCTCCCGATCGGCGACGACGCCGAAGGCGCGGTAGAAACCCGCGACGTCGGCAAGGACGCCGGTCTCCTGGAAGACGTTCGTGGTCACGTACGGCGCCTCGTACGGGACGGCCGCCGGCGTCCCGGCATGGCCGAAGATGCGCAGGTACGCGCGCTCGGCCTCCTCGGGCGCCAGCACGCCCAGCGCTGCGATCAGCCGGTCGAGCGCACGGGCCGAGGGTGGCGCGAGGTGGCGCCGCGCGGCCGCGGCGGCAGGTAGCGCCTCGGCGATCCGCGCCGGCGCCTGCCCCGTGGGGTAGGCGAGCGACGCCGCGAGGAGCCGGTAGGCCGCTGCCCGGGAGAAGGCCAGAGCGGCGAGCGACGCGCTCATATCGAGTTCGGGTACCGCGCCGGCCGCTCGCGGAACGGCTCGACGACCGGTACCCGCACCGCCTCTCGTCCGCGCTCGTCGAAGCCGACGACGGTGTCGGCGTACATCGTCCACGGCCGGCCGCCGACGGTGGTCTCGAGGACCTTCGGGCCTTCGACGATGTCGTAGCGGAAGATCATCCGCTGCGTCGTGCGAAAGAGCTGGAGGACCGCGAGCAGCTCGCGCGATGGACGGCGGTAGCGCTCGATCGCCTCGCCCACGCCCGGGCCGAACATCTGCTCGAGGTAGGGGCGCGGGACCCAGCGCGGCGGGATGTAGTAGCCGTTCGGCTCGGTGCCGAGCTGTGGGTACAGCGGCAGCGCGACCTTCTCGACGTGCACCAGGAAGTACAGCGGATGCGTGCGGTCAGCGGCCCACGTGCCATCCGCGGCGACCTTCACCAGCCCCTGGAGCCTGATCTTCCCCACGCACGTCGCCATGCAGCGCGCCTCCATCGGGACCCCGTCCGACAGGGGGTCGCGGCCCTCGACACGCGGGTAGCACCCGACGCACTTCTCCGAGGTGCGCGTGGTCAGACGGAACATCGACTTCTTGTAAGGACAGGCCTCGACGCACTTGCGGTACCCCCGGCAACGCGCCTGGTCGATCAGGACGATGCCGTCCTCCTTGCGCTTGTAGATCGCGTTGCGCGGGCACGCCGCGAGGCACGCCGGGTACGAGCAGTGGTTGCAGACGCGCTGGAGGTAGAAGAACCACGGCGTGTGCTGGGGGAGCTGCGCGCCGCGCTCGTCGTACGCGCCAGGACGCCCGGGCGGCCCGACCGCGGTGTCCTCCCCGATGTTCGGTGCCGACCATTCTGCGTCGGTCGGCGCGTAGCCGAGCGCGACGTCCTTGCCACCCTGCTTCGCCGCGGCCTCGAACACGGTCATCCCGCGGAACACGCCGTACGGCCCGCCGCGCGCGGCGGCGTCCCACACCTGCCCGCCCGGGTTCGCCGCCTCGAGCAGCTCGAGGACGCGGACGTCCCAGTTGTGGGGGTACCCGCCGTACGGCTTCGTCTCGACGTTGTTCCACCACATCTGCTCCTGGCCTTCCGAGAACGTCCAGGTGGACTTGCAGGACATCGTGCAGGTCTGGCAGGCGATGCAGCGGTTGGTGTTGAACACGAAGGCGAGCTGGCGGTCGGGGTGCGCCTCGGCGAAGCGGTACTCCATCTCGCGGCCGAGCTGCCAGTTGCGGACCTTCGCCATCAGGAGCCTGCCCCAGGGAAGACCGCCTCGACGAGCGCGCGGACCCGCTCCGCGCCGAGCGCGCGCAGGGCGCCGTGCGGTCCGGCGAAGCGCGGGTCCGCGAAGAGACGAAGGACGCGAGCGCGCCCCCAGCCCATGAGCGCGAACTCCTCGATGAAGACCGTCGCCATCTCCTCCCACGCGCGGGCGTCCGGAGCGGCGGGCAGGCGCACGCCGACGAGCTCGGCCGGGTCGTCGGCCTCGTAGGGCTTGCGGCTGCCTGCGGCCTCAGCCACGGCGCACCTCGGTGAGCCGCCCGTCGATGTAGCGGCGCATCGCGTCCGAGAGCTTCCCCGGCGCGTAGGGGCTCTCGCCGGGCGCCCACACGCCCTTGCCCTCGAGGCCCCCGCCCTCGGCGCGGGCCACGCGCACGAGCGTCTCCTTGGGGACGGTGTTCACCGCGTGGTTGTCGGCCTCGTAGCCGAAGACGAAGTGCGTCGAGTCCTTGGCCTTGTGGAAGAGCGAGTCGGTCTGGTGCATGGGCATGGACCAGTCGCGGGTGACGCTCTGCTGCGATCCGTACCGGAGGTTCGCCTGGTAGCCGGTGCCCTCGGAGAGCGCCAGCCCGTCCGGGCGCGTCTCGTGGGCGCGCACGCTCCGCTCGGTCGCGATGTAGGGCGCGTGCTTGATCATGACGGTCCCGTACGGGTACGCGGGGTTGTACTTCGCGCGGAGCATGAGCCGCGCGACCTTGTAGAAGGGGTCGCTCTCCTTCCAGCCTCGGTACGGCCGGTCGGCGGGGTTCGCGTCCACCCAGACGTAGTCGCCGTCGGCGATCCCGAGGTCGCGAGCGGCCTCGGGGTTGATGTGCATCTGGTGGTCGGTGACGCCGGGGGCGCGCTTGTCGGCGCGGTACGGGTCGCCGAAGTTCGAGTCCCAGATCATCTGCCAGTCCACGTTGCTCCAGGACGAGTGCACGCGGTGCCGCGTCTTCGGCGTGAGGCAGTAGAAGCGGAAGCCCTTCGTCCAGAGCGGGTTCACCGTCCGCTTCAGATCGGCCCAGCTGCGCTTCAGGTTGCGGACGGTGCGCAGGTCCGCGTCCTCGGCGTCGGCGGGGATGCCGTAGTCGTTCGGCCGCACGAGCGGGTTCGTGCTCACGATGGCGTTGGGCAGGTAGGGCGTCGCCTCCGGCCCCTCGCGGTGCACGACGAAGTTCTCCCCGTACTCGATCGCCTCAGGGATGTCGCAGTACGCGTTCAGGCGGCCGGTGTCGGTATAGAAGGGGATCCCGTCGTGGACCTGCTCGTAGAAGGGGATGCGCGGGAGCGTGCGGAACAGCATGAGCGCGGCCCCCGGCTCGCCGTACTTCCCGGCCATGACGTCCTCGAGCCGGTAGTCCGCCGTCGTGGCGGAGGTCTCGAGCAGGCGCTGCATGTAGACCTCGCGCTTCCCCTCGATCGCGAACCGCCAGTGGTCGGTGAAGCGCCGGTCGCCGGTCTCCGCGGCGAGCGCGCGCGCCACCTCGGCGTAGATGACCAGGTCGTCCTTCGTGTCGTAGAGCGGACGGATCCCGCCCTTCCAGATCTGGAGGAACGGGTTCGAGCAGGACGCCGTAAGCTCGAGGCCCTCGGACTCGAGCCACGAGTTCGCCGGGAGCACGACGTCCGAGTACTCGCACGACGCGGTCATCTCGATGTCCTGCGTCACGATGCAGTCGACGCGCGGGTTGACGTTCTTCAGGATCTCGTAGGCCCACTTCGCGTTGTTCAGCAGGTTCACGTTCGTCGCCCAGATGACCTTCGTCGGCGTGGGCATGTGCGTGGACCCGGTGAACACCTTCCGCCCCGCCGCCGGCGTCGCGACCGCGAGCGGGCTGTCGCCGCGGTTCCAGTACGCGGGCTCCTCGCCCCGCGCGTACTTGCGCACGCGGACGGTGCGCCCGTGGGCCCCGGGGTCGAGCTGCGGCGCGAAGGGGTCCTCGTAGATCCAGCCTTCGAAGCCCGGGCCGGTCGCCGGCGTCCCCTGGAACAGCGCCGACTTGTAGTTGCCGGCCCAGGTGTGGCAGCCCGCTCCTGGCTTGCCGATGTTCCCGGTGAGCATGAGCGGCAGGTACATCGCGCGGTTCGCCTCGGTCGCGTGGAACCAGTGGTTGATGCCCTCGCCGATGTGGATCGCGACCGGCGAGAGCCGCGCGATGTCGTCGGCCAGGCGGACGATGAGCTCCTTGGGCGCCGAGGTCATCTCGGCGACGTCGTCGAGGCCGTAATCCCGCAGGTGCTCGCGGTAGAGCTCGAAGAGCGGCGCGACCTCGACGGTCGAGCCGTCCACCAGGCGCACCCGGTGGCGGCCCTCGAGCACCGGGTCGATGCCGAGGCGCTCGAGCTGCGGCCCCACGTCGTCGCGCGTGACCACGGCAGGCCCGCCGCGCCGCTCGTCCCACACGACGAAGTCGCCGAGGCGGGCGCGCTCGGCCTCGGTGAAGCCCTGGAGCGTCATGCTCGCCCCCGATCGCATGTCGCGCGGGAAGTAGGAGGGGATCGCGTCGGTGGCCCGCAGGCGGGTCAGCGTGTCCGTGCGGACGAGCAGGGGAAGGTCGGTGAAGCGCTTCACGAAGGCCGCGTCGTACTGGCCGCGGTCGATGAGGAGCCGGGTGATCCCGAGGAACAGCGCGGTGTCGGTCTGCGGGCGGATGGGGATCCAGTAGTCCGACTTCGTCGCCGGCGGGCCGTACTCCGGGGTGATGGTGACGACGGTCCCGCCGCGCTCCATGACCTCGTGGAAGAAGTGCGACTCGGGCATCTTGTTCTCGACGAGGTTCTTGCCCACCTGGATGTGCAGGCGGGAGAGGCGCAGGTCGCTCATGTCCACGTCGGAGGCCTGAAGGCCGTGGACGAAGGGGAAGCCGGGCGCCTGGTCGCCGTGCCAGGTGTAGTTCGACCAGTTCCGTCCGCCGAGCGCGCCGTCGGGGCCGACGCCGCGCACGTGCGCGTCCACGAGCGCGAGCGAGTTGCACATGCGGTACATGCCGTACTTCCCGATCACGCCGAGGAGCCCCATGCCGCCGCGGAGCTTGAATGTCCGCGTGCCCGCGCCCTGCATCGCCGCGATCATCTCGGGGGCGTATCCGTCCGCGCGAAGCCGCGCCGCACCTTGGGCGCCGCTGTACGTCCGCGCGATGGCCACGAAGGCGCGCGCGAGGTACCGCGTCGCCTCGTCCCATGAGACGCGCACGAGCTCGTCGCCGCCGCGCGCGTCGAAGGCGTAGCGCGTGCGCAGCGCCGCGTCGAGCGGCGGGAAGCCGTCGTCGGCCCAGCGCCTCCAGCCGCGGCGCATGAGCGGGTACTTCAGGCGGGAAGGGCCGTAGACCCGCCGGTGCATCGTGAGCCCCTTCTCGCAGCCCCGCGGGTCCCACGCGTGGCCCGCGGTGTTGCCGAAGGGGTCGGCGTAGCGGTGGGCGTCGTAGTTCTGCTCGATGCGCGCGACGACGCCGTTCCGGACCGAGCAGCGCAGCCGGCAGGCGTGCGTGTCGTTCGGCGAGCACACGAAGGTGAAGGTGCCGTCGTAGGCGTACTGCTCGCGGTAGACGCGCTCCCAGCCGCGCTCCGGGTACCGGTCGAGCGGGTTCTCCACGCCGATCGGCTGGAGGCCGCTCAGCGCGAGCCCGTACGACCCGAGGGCCGCGACGCCACCCGTCGCGGCCGCCGCCGCGAGCACACGGCGCCGGGTCAGTCGCATCCCGCCCTCCCTGCGCGTGGTGGTCGCAACGACGGGCGCGAGCGTGCCGCCCATTCGGGCGGAGCGAGTAGTGCCGTTCGTCCCGTCGTGGGGGCCGGATGGCCACGGCTGACATCGCGACGGCATGTCGGGCTCATGGAGGCGAGCGTCGGAGCGTGACCGCCCGCTCGGTCGGCCGCGCGGGCATCATGGCGAGCGACCACATGACCTCGCTCCTGCAGGTCGCCCACGTCGTTCTCGCCGCCATCGCGGTCGGCACGAACCTGTGCTTCCCGATCTGGACGTATCTCGCCCAGCACGACGGCACGTCGCTCGCGTTCACGCTGCGTGCGGTCCGGTGGGTGGACCGGTGGGTGACGATCCCCGCCTATCTCCTGACGGCCGTGTCGGGGATCGCGCTCGTGGCCGTCGAGCACGTCGATCCGCTGGCGCTCTGGATCTCAGGGTCCACGGCCCTGTTCGTCGTGCTCATGGGTCTCGGCTTCGTCCTGTACCGGCCCGTGTCGCGCCTGCGGCTGGCGGCCGCCGCCCGCGGTCCGCGCGACGCCGCATACCGGAGCGCGTCCCGGCGGGCGGCCGCCCTGGATATCGCGATCCTCAGCGCGGC
>JACPEQ010000073.1 GCA_016183435.1 Chloroflexota bacterium | reverse complement strand
CGTCCCCGACCGGGCACCGGCGCCCGACGAGGAGACGGTCGCGCGGGAGGAGCGCGCACGTGTGCGCGCGGCCGTCGCCGACCTGGAGGAGCCGTACCGCACGGTGACGGTCCTTCGCTACTTCAGCGGACTGTCCGTCGGCGAGATCGCGCAGGTCACCGGACGTCCCGGGTCGACCGTCGGCGTGCAGCTGCTGCGCGCGCGGGGACTCCTGCGACGCGCACTGGAGGCGAGGGCATGAGCGACGACCGGCTTCTCGTGGACGAGCATGTCCTGCGCCGCGCGCTGCGGCTCGATGCCGACGAGGTCCCGTCTCGGCTGGATCCGGTGCTCATCGCCGCCGCCGCGCGCCTTCCGGCGCAGGGGCGGAACGAGCTCGTCATCGCGGTCCTCGTCGCGTTCCTGGGCGGCTGGGTCTGGTCTGAAGGGTTCCGAGCCGTGGCCGGTCTCGCCGCCATCAGCGGGCTCGATCCGCTGGCCGGGCTCATCCGTCTCGTCGCCGCGGCCGCCGTGTTCCTGGCGCCGGTGGCGGAGGCGGCCACGCATCCCGCCGTACCGATCGCGATCCTCACCGCGGCCGTGCTGGCCGTGTTCTTCGAGCAAAGAGGGAGGACCCATGCAGCGTCGTCTTGAGCGGAGCACCAGGAACCGCGTCGTCGCCGGGGTGTGCGGCGGTCTCGCCGACTATCTGGCGATCGACCCGACCCTGCTCCGCGTCTTCTTCGTCATCGCGACCTTCGTGACCGCGTTCCTGTTCGTGCTCGTGTACATCGTCCTGCTGATCCTCATGCCGCTTCCGGGACAGCGGCCGCCGATCGACGACCTGTGGCCGAGCGCGCGGACCGGCGACGTCGCGCCGCAGGCCGCGTCCTCGGTCGTCGAGGGCGAGGCGCCGCGCGCGGCCCCACCTCCGCCCGTGAACGGCGCGGAGGCCGAGCGCCGCCGCAACACCTTCGGCTGGATCCTCGTCGCCCTCGGCTTCGTGTTCCTGCTCGGGAACCTCGGCGCGTTCCGCCTGCTCCAGTGGAACTACATCTGGCCGCTGGTCCTGGTCGCGCTCGGGGTGCTGCTGCTCGTGCAGCGGTCACGGCCATGACCGACGTGACGGCTCCCACCACGACCGAGCCGGAGCCGAAGCGGGGCCGCCCGCGCGGGCTGCTCTTCCCGGCGATCCTCATCACGCTCGGCGTGCTGCTGCTGCTGGGCAACTTCGGGTACATCCCGCCCATCTCCGTGAGCGCGCTGTTCCGGCTGTGGCCGGTGCTCCTCATCGTGGGGGGCATCGAGGCGATCCTCGGCCGGCGGCAGCCCTGGGCCGCGCTCGCCCTCGAGATCGGCGTGATCGCCGCCGCGGTCGCGCTTTCGGCCGCGCAGCCCGCCGGCATCTTCACGCCCGCGTCCGGCGGTCCGAGCGAGGCCACCGTCGAGCGCGAGGGCGCGCGGACGCTCTCCCTCCGCGTCTCCGGCGGCGCCGGCGAGTACCGGGTGTCCGGCGGAGCGGCCGCGCTCGTCGAGGCGCGCACGGAGCGCGGCGAGATCCGCGCCCGGACGACGCGCAAGGGTGATCAGGCCGAGGTCCGCGTCGATCCCGTCCCCCAGGACTTCTTTCACTTCGGCGGACCGCCCGCGGGGGTCAGCGTGCGCGTCGCGAGCGACGTCCCGTCCTCCATCCGGCTCGATGGCGGAGCCGGCGAGTTCACGCTCGACATGCGCGAGATCGTCGTCACCGACGCGCGCATCGGCACGGGCGCGTCGAAGACCCACGTGATCCTGCCGACGCCGCGTGGTGACGTGCCCGTCCGCATCGACGCGGGCGCGGCGAGCATCGAGATCGAGGTGCCGAGCGGCGTCGAGGCGCGCATCACGACGCGCGGAGGCGCGATCTCCGTCAACAGCTCCAACCCGCGCATCGCCGTGGCGGCGGGGGCGGGGGAGACGAGCGGCTACGCGGCCGCGAAGGACCGCGTCACCGTCACGTTCGAAGGAGGCGCCGCCTCGCTCACGATCCGCTAGGCTCGCGCCGCGAGCATGGGGAAGGTATCCGCGCGGCTCTGCGCGTCCATCCTGGCCGCGGTCGCGCTCATCGCGCTCGGGGCCACGCGGGCCTCCGCCCAGGTCGACGAGGGCTGGGCCATCGAGCGCTTCGCGGCGGAGATCACCGTCCGGGCCGACGCCAGCATCCTCGTGACCGAGACGCTCGAGGTCGACTTCGGCCGCCAGGAGAAGCACGGGATCTTCCGTGAGATCCCGATCCGCTACGACTTCAACGAGCGCCAGGAGCGCGTGTACGACCTGCGGGTGCGCAACGTCATCGACGCGAGCGGCAAGGGGTTGCGCTACGAGCGCGCGGACGAGGGCCGCTTCGCGCGCATCCGCATCGGCGATCGCGACCGCACGGTCAGCGGGAGGCAGACCTATCGGATCGTGTACGAGGTCCAGGGCGCGCTGAACGCGTTCCCCGATCATGACGAGCTGTACTGGAACGTGAGCGGGAAGTGGCCCGCGGTGATGCGCGCCGCCAGCGTGCGCGTGAGGCTCGAGCGGGGCGAGGCCACGCGCGTCGCGTGCTTCCAGGGCGGCTTCGGATCGGACGAGACCTGCCGCGCGACGACGCGCACCGGCGGCGCCGACATGAGCGCGACGAGGGCGCTGATCCCGAGCGAGGAGCTCACGGTCGTCGTGGCGTTCCCGAAGGGCGCCGTCGCCGAGCCGAAGATGAAGCTCGAGGACAGGCCGCGCGAGATCGACGCCTGGTGGGACCTGACGCCGGCGACGCTCGGAGGCGCCGCCCTCGTGCTCCTGGCGGGGATCGGCTTGCTCGGGCGGCGATGGGTCATCGGCGGGCGCGATCCCGAAGGCCGCGTGACGATCGTCCCCGAGTACGGACCGCCGGACCGCCTGCGGCCTGCCGAGGTGGGCCTCCTCGTCGACGAGAGCGCCGACCCGAAGGACCTGACGGCGACGATCGTCGACCTCGCCGTGCGAGGCTATCTGTCGATCGAGGAAGTGTCACCGAAGGGGCTCTTCGCGGGCCACGACTGGACGCTGCACCGTGGGAAGCCCGCCGACGACGGCCTCGCCGACTACGAGCGCCGGCTCCTCACGGGGCTGTTCGGGTCCGGCCGCGAGGTCACCTTGTCGTCGCTGAAGGGCACGTTCCACGAGACGCTGTCCAAGGCGCAGGGCGACCTCTACCGGGACTCCGTCATGCGGAGCTGGTTCCCGTCGGACCCCAGCGGCGTGCGCAACGCCTGGCGCGGGATCGCGATCGCGACGGTCGAGTTCGGCACGGTCGCCACGGCTCTCCTCGGCATCTTCTACGGTGCCGGTCTCGTCGGTGTCGCCGCGGTGCTCGTTGGCGTCGTCGCGCTCCTCTGGAGCGGGGCCATGCCGAAGAAGACGGCGCAAGGTCAGGAGCTGCTGCGGCGCATCCTCGGCTTCCGCCGCTACATGGACACGGCCGAGACGCACCGCCAGCAGTTCGCCGAGCGCGAGAACATCTTCGCCGAGTACCTGCCGTACGCGATCGTCTTCGGCCTCGTGTCGAAGTGGGCCCGGGCGTTCGAGGGGCTCGACGCACAGAAGGCGGTGGAGGGCTGGTACACGGGATCGTCCATCGCGAGCATCGGCGCGTTCTCGAGCGGCCTCGCGGACTTCTCCTCGAGCGTCTCGAGCGTGATCGCCACCACGCCGGCGTCGACGGGCGGGTCGAGCGGCTCGAGCGGTTTCAGCGGCGGTTCGTCGGGGGGCGGCGGCGGAGGCGGGGGCGGCGGGAGCTGGTAGTGCGCATCTCGACGACCTTCGTCGCGTCGATCGAGACCGTTCCGCTTCCGCCCAGCTCGAGGATGACCGCTTCGGGTACCGCGCCGAGGCGCAGGGGGATCATCGCGCCGATGCCGCGGGTGACGTATGCGGGGATACCGTCCACCACCATCGCGCCGGCGAAGCGCGGGAGCGGCGCGCGCACCGGGATCCAGGGTGCGCCGATCCCCGGCAGGCGCACCTGTCCGCCGTGCGTGTGCCCGCACACGGCGAGGAGCACGCGGTCGCCGCGGAGGCCGCGGATGTGATCCGGTGAGTGGGCGAGCACGAGGGCCGGCCGATCGGTGGCGGCGAGCAGCCGCGCGGTCTCCCGTCCCGGGTCCGACCGCCAGCCTCGCCAGCCGATGCCGACGACCGGGACGCCGTCGAGCTCCACGACGCGCTCGTCGAGGCGCTCGATGCCATGGCGACCCATCGCGTCGCCGATGCGCCGAGGGTCGTTGCGGTGCCGCTGCCACCAGAGATCGCCCTTCACCTCGTGGTTGCCGGACACGTAGACGGCCGGGAGATCGCCGAGCGCGTGCCGCAGGCGGGCCGCGACCGCGTCCGCCTCCTCATCCGTCTCGAGGACATCGCCGGCGATGAGGACGTGCGTCGCGCCGGTGGCGCGGGCCCACGCGGAGGCGCGCGCGATCCGGTGGAACGTGTGCCGGGACCAGGGATGCAGGTGCGTGTCGGAGAGGAGGAGGAAACGCCGCGGCCGCTCGATCGACGGATCGATCCGGCGCACCAGCGTGAGCGCGAGCCGCGACGGCTCGACGAGCAGCGCGTAGAGCCCGAGGAGCAGTCCTTCTCCCACGGCGACCGACCAGAGGAGCGCGAGCGTGCGGATAGCCCGAGTGTGGCCGCTTTCCGCCGCGCGGTCGTCTCGCGACTGCGCGATAGAATGGACGTCTCGGGCTGTTAGCTCAGCTGGTCAGAGCGTGCGGTTCACATCCGCAAGGTCGCTGGTTCGAGCCCAGCACAGCCCACGGTGCCGACCACAGACGCATAGATGGTCGGCTTGTACTGCTCGCGCGGGACCATCGTGATCCCGCCGTCCCGCGCGATCCGCATCTCCGGGTAGAGCCACTCCGTCAAGAAGTTCCGCCGAGACGGACCACAGTCTTGACCGGCTCCAGGCGGAGGCGCGGCGGATGACGAGGCACTTATGGGCGGAGCGTCGTCCGTTCCGATGAGTCGCGGGCCATCTCCGGTCCGACCTTCCCGCTCACGCACGAGTGCTCGCTAGAGTGTCGCCCGACCGGAGGAAGTGGATGAGAGGGCCCGGAGGGGCGAGCCCGCGCGCCGGACTCGCGCTCGCCGCGATCGCGGCACTCGCGGCCGCCGCCTGCAGCGGTGCGACGCCGTCCCAGCCTGCCTCCACCCCGGCCGAGGCAGCCCGTACCGTCGCCACTGCCACGCCCACGCTGGCGCGAAGCCCGACTCCTGCCGCCCCGAGCCCGCGGCCTGCGTTGGCGGCGAGCCCTACGCCCCTGGCCGCGCCACCGAGCACCACCGCCCCGGCGCCCACGCCCAGCGCACCCGCGACCACGGCCACGACTGCCGCCCCCACCGTGTCCGCGCCCCCGCCCCCGGCGACCTCCGCCGCTGTCTACCTCTGGGGCGGACAGCAGGTCGCCCCGCTCCAGCACCCGCTGCTCGCCGGGGCGACCGCCGTCGCGTTCGGCACGACGGGTTACTACCTCTTGCTCGACCCTGACGGCGGGGTGCGCGCCCTGGGAGGGAACGTGTACGGGCAGCTTGGCGATGGATCCACGACGGACCGCCCAGACCCGGTACGCGTCGTCGGCCTGTCCGGCGTCGCCGCGATCGCGGCCGGCGACCTCCATAGCCTTGCGCTCACGCGGGATGGCACCGTGTGGGCGTGGGGGCGTAACCGAGACGGGCAGCTCGGCGATGGCACCCAAGCCGACCGGGCGAGCCCGGTCCAGGTGAGCGGGCTGTCAGGCGTGATCGCGATCGCGGCCGGCGACTACCACAGCCTCGCCCTCAGAGGGGACGGAAGCGTGTGGGCGTGGGGCTCGAATGAAGATGGGAAACTCGGCGATGGCACCCGGACCCGCCGTTCAGCCCCGGTCCGGGTGAGCGGGTTGTCGGGCGTGACGGGGGTCGCCGCCGGACGCAGCCACAGCCTCGCGCTCCGAAGCGATGGCACGGTGTGGGCGTGGGGCTACAACCGGTACGGGCAGCTCGGCGATGGCACCAGTATCAGCCGCTCTGTCCCGATCCAGACCGCCCTCGCCGGAGCGTCGGCGATCGCCGGAGGCTTGGCCCACAGTCTCGCGATCGGGCAGGACGGCAGCGCGTGGGCCTGGGGCTGGAACAAGGACGGCCAGCTCGGCGACGGCTCATATGTGGATCGCTCCGCCCCGGTCCGAGTGGTCGGTCTCGCTGCCGTGGCCGGCGTCGCGGGCGGCGACTTCCACAGCGTCGCGCTGCTGCGCGACGGGAGCGTCGCTGCTTGGGGCGACGAGACGGGGGGAACGGGGCCTCCGAAGCGAAGGCCGGTCCCCGTCAGCGTGAGTGGCCTGTCGGGGATCATGCGTGTCCATGCTGGTGGACCGCTCAGCTTCGCCTTCAAGTGAGAGATCTGGCCGCTAGTCAAGGGACGACTCCGGGTCGACGCGCGCCATGTGAGGGTGCGCAGCGCCAAAGAGCGGTGGGCCGCGCGTTGAGCTGCATGCGAGCGGCGACCCTGACATGCGTCCTGCGCTCGATCGCTGGGGCTGCGATCGCGACGCTCCTCACGACCGCGTGCGGAGCGCCCGTGGGCACCTCCCAACAGCTGTCTCCTCCCGTCGGGACGTCCGCGACGGCGGCCGCGACGACGACGGCGACAGGCGGGACGTCCCCCGCGCCGGCTGTCTCACCGTTTGCCTCGCCTGCCGCGATCGTGACGACGGCCGCGAGCCCACGGCCAGCCGACGCGGCGTCACCGCAGGCGGCGGCAGGCTCGCCGTCTCCGGTCGTCACGGCGACCGGCGCTGCGCAGGCGACGACTGCGCCTGCTACCGCCACACCGCCCGCACTTGCGACGCCGCCCCTGGTGCCGACGGCGCGGACCACGTCGCAACCGACCGTCGCGCCCGATACGGCCACGCCTACCCCATTGCCAACGTCCACGGCGACGCCGGCGCCGACCGCCGCCGCGACCGGCAGCGCCCGAGGCCGCGTCCTTATTGGTGAGATCCCGGTCGCAGGGGTGCGGTTCGAGGTCGTGGACTACCTCGGGTACACGCGGGTCCGTCAGCGGGGTCCCCGAAGGCACCTACCTGTACTTGAAGGTGAGCACGGAGGACTCGCAGCTCTGGTGGGCGACAGAGGTGACGGCGCCGGTGGTCGGCGGCTCGATGCCTCCGGTGCGTGCCGGTGAGGTCCTCGTCTTCGATGACGTGCAGGCCATTCGGAAGTTCGACCTGCAGATACCGCCCGCGACCGGAGGACGGCCGATCACCATCTCCTGGCCGCCCGTGCCGGGCGCAGGCGTCTACTGCGTCCTCTTCGTGGACTGGTCCAAGGGCGTTTCCCTGAAACGCGCCGGTGTGTGCGGCAGGACCGACAAGTCGAATGACCTCGGGCAGTGGATCGAGGTCAGGAGCCCGTCGTGGACAACACCCGCCCTGGTCAGCGGGCGGCGATACGTCGCCATCGTCCAGGCGTTCGCCCGCACCGATCCGTCACCGTCGAACTGGACGCTGGGTCAGTCTGAGCACCCCCTCACCTTGCTGGGCTTCAGTCTCGGTCTTGATAAGGCTGTGCGGGGAGAGTTCTCCGTCCCGTAGCGGCCGATCGCTGCGCCTGAGCGACAGCGCGTCGTTCTCACGAGGAGTGACCTCGTCGAGCTGCACACGAGGGACCATCGCCGGAATGGCTGCATGACGGGCCGACGGTCCATGGCCGTCGTCAACCCGTAGGATGCGCTCATCGCCTCAGCCATGTCGCAACCGTACAATTGTACGGTACTTGGTCGTGCAGGAGGACGAGATGGCCACGAGGACGGAGCGGATCGAGGCGCGCCTTTCGCGACGTGAGCGAGAGCGGATAGACCAGGCGGCCGCATTGGAGGGTGAGTCGGTCTCGTCCTTCATGGTCGCGGCGGCTACTGAGAAGGCCACGCAGGTCATCACGGCCCGGACGACGACGGTCCTTCCGTCCGAGTACTTCGATCGGCTCCTCTCGGCGATCGACGACGCGGATCGGGCGCCTCGCCTTGCCCGAGCCGCGAAGCGCGCGCATCGGCGCCGACGCATCGGGTGACCTACCGGGTCGAGCCGCTCCGAGAGGATCACGATCTCGAGCCGTTCGACTGCGGGAATGTCGTCCTCAGCGCATGGCTCAGGAGCCATGCCCTCCATGCGAGGGGTCAGGGCACGCGGACGTACGTCCTCATCGAGGGCGAGGCCGGTCCGGTAGTGGGCTACTTCGCGGTCGCGCCGCACATGGTCGCGCGGGAGGAGACGCCTGCGCGGATCGGTCGAGGCGCTCCCAGGCAGATCCCGGCCATCCTCCTCGCCAAGCTCGCGCTCGACCGTCGCATCCAGGGGAAGGGGCTGGGCGGCGACCTGCTGATCAAGGCCCTGGAGACGATCGTCGAGGCAGGGAAGGTCGCCGGAGGCAAGCTCGTCATCGTCGATGCCATCGACGAGGCGGCAGCGGCGTTCTACGTGCACCACGACTTCGAGCCGCTGCCAAGGGATCGATCGCGGCTCGTGAAGAAGCTCAGCACGGTCGCGAAGGCGCTGAGCCTCAAGTGGCCATGACGTGACGGTCCCTACGCCGTCGCGCTCC
>JACPEQ010000072.1 GCA_016183435.1 Chloroflexota bacterium | reverse complement strand
GTGACGTCGACGCGGTCGGCCTCGGCGTCCAGCGACACGACGATCCGGACGGCGCAGTCGACGGTCTCCGGCGCGCGCGCGAAGCGGTCGGGGCGCAACCCCGCAGGCAGACGCGCGACCGTCTCGATCGTGACCGTGCCGCGGTCGCCCACGACCGCCGTGGCGCGCCGGCCCGGCCGCGCGGCGCCCGGGACGGTCGGGCCCGCATACGAATAGGTGTATTCGTCGCCGCGGTCGCCGTCGTCCACGAGCACGTTCTGCCGCTCCCAGCGGTCGCCGGACGCCAGATCCGTCACCGCGAAGGTCCCGTCGAGCGCGACCTCGACACGCAGGCGCCCGTTCTCGAGCACGCCGTCCGCCGGCGACCGCACGCCGGCGCCCGCCACGGCGACGGCGGGCGCGGCGCCGAGGCCTTCGCAGCGCACGAGCGTCGGTCGGCCGTCCACCTCGACGACGGCTCGGCGATCCCAGGGCAGCGCGCTCCACACGACGGTCCGTTCCCCGCTCCCGGCCAGGCGCGCCGCGAGCTCGCGGGCGATCGCCGCGCCCTCACTGCGCACGCGCTCGAAGCGCGGCGTCATGTCGAGGTCGTGCACGTCGTCGATCCCGCATCCGCAGATCGAGTCGTGCGCGTGGTTCTCGAGCAGCGTCCGCCACAGGGACCGGATCCGCTCGCGCGCGGTACCGCCGGTGAGCGCGTCGAGCGGCTCGCAGCGCTCGAGCAGGAGACGCTCGCACTCGGCGTTGGCCTGCTTGATCCACACGCGCGTCGAGTTGACGCCGCGCAAGATCGGACGGTACTTCCCCGCCACCATCTCGCCGCTCAGGACACCCGGCGGCGTGCGCAGCGACGCCCCGAATGCTTCGAGACCGGCGACGCGCGGCGCGGACGCGGGCTGAGCCGCGCGGATCGCGTCGACCGCTTCGGGGAGGCGCGCGTACGGCTCGGTGTGGTCGGTCCCGACCATGAACAGGAGGCCGCTCGTCTGCGCGTACGGGACCGTCACGCGCATGAGCCGGGGCAGGATCCGCCGCACGCGGCGGCGCAGCCCATCCGGCGTCTCGTCGCCCTCGCCGACCAGGGCGAGCGCGTTGTCGTACTGCGCTACCTGGTGCGAGGCGACGATCCGGTCGCCCGACGGCGCCTCCCACTGGAACTCGCTCCCGAGCTCCTCGCCCTCGTCGCCCACGCCGCGCGCGAAGACGTACGTCGTGTAGCCGAACCCGCGGACGATCTGCGGCATCTGCGCCGGATGACCGAACGGGTCCGCGACGTAGCACACGCGCATCGCGCGGCCGAGGTCGCCCGACACGCGCAGGCCTTCCTGGAAGTTCCGGAGGATCGACTCCCCGGAGACGAGCAGGTAGTCCGCGAGGACGTACCACGGCCCGACGAGCAGGCGGTCCGATCGCACGAGCCGCTCGATGCGCACGCGGTCCTCGGGCCGGATCGCGATGTGATCCTCCGCCCAGATGGTGTGGCCGTCGAACGTGAACTGGCTGAAGCGCTCGTCACGCTCCATGAGGTCGAGGAGCTTGCCGACCATCCTGACCAGCCGCTCGCGGTACACCTCGAAGCGCGAGTACCACTCGCGGTCCCAGTGCGTGTGCGGGACGACGTAGATCGTCCACGGCAGCCGGCGCAGCAGCTCCGCGACGGCGAACGGCGCCGCGCTGCCGAACGCGATGCCGATCGCGGCGCCGGCCGCGATGTCGCCCGGGTAGTGCACGCCGATGGCGATCCGCGCGAGCGCGACGGCGGACGCGATGAGGATCGCGGGCCAGCGCAGCCGCGGCAGCGCGTGGCCGAGCGCGACGGCCGCGCCGAACGCGCCGGCAGTGTCGCCCGACGGGAACGAGAAGGTGGTCGGCATCGCGATGAGCACGTCCGCCCCCGGGATGACCGTGAACGGGCGCGGGCGCTGGAAGACCACCTTGAGGAGATCGGCCACGATCCACGCCGGCGCCAGGCCGAGCGCGATCGTCAGGACGATCGCCCAGCCGCGCCGGCCGATGCCACGCGCGCGCAGGCCGGCGAGCCCGAAGACCCACCAGATCCCGCCGACGATGTTGACCGTCGCGAGCCCGACGGCCAGCGCCGCGGTGACGACGTTCCGGGAGCCCGTGATCGCGAGGTACAGCCGGCGGTCGAGGTCGCCGAGCGCGGCGAGGATGCCCTCCACCTCCGTGCTACTTGCGGAGGTGGCGCCAGACGAAGAGGCCGACGCCGGCGACGAGGACGGCCGCCACGGCGTAGTCGAGGCCCCGCAGCGACGACTTCACCTGCGTCCAGTTGTCGCCGAGGATCATCCCGCCCCAGACCAGGAGCATGACCCAGGGGACCGCGCCGAGGATGGAGAAGGCCAGGAAGCGCCACACCGGCATCCGCGCCACGCCGGCCGGGACCGAGATGAAGGTCCGGACGATCGGGAGCATGCGCGAGAAGAACACGGTCGCCTCGCCCCACCGCGCGAACCAGCGATCGGCGATCTCGAGGTCGTGGTGGCTGATGAGGACGTACTTCCCGTAGCGCTCCAGCAGTGGACGGCCGCCGAGGCGCCCGACGTAGTACGAGACGAGGGACCCGAGCGTGTTGCCGACGACCCCCGCGGCCACCGCGCCCCAGTACGCCCAGGCCGTTCCCGTGACGGGCTCGGCGAGGCCGCGGGAGACCATCCATCCCGCGAACGGCAGGATGAGCTCGCTCGGGAGCGGGATGGCCGCGCTCTCGATCGCCATCGCGAGCACGACCCCTGCATACCCGAATGCGGTGTACAGGGACTCGAGGAACGGGATGACGATCGCTTCGAGGGCGTCGAGCAACGCTGCCTATGATGCGGTCGTGCCTCCGGGCGCGCAGACCGAGGCGCGAAGCGACGAGGTCGAGCACCTGGGCCGACCGAGCGGTCGATCCGCGAGGGAGGTCGGAATAGGAGCGATGCCGAAGACCGGGCTTGACGACGCGATGACAACGGCCGTGGATCGAGTGGGCACGGCCGAGATCCTCGTCGGGATCCCCAGCTATCGGAACGCGAGGACGATCGGGCACGTCGTGCGGACGGTCGTGCGCGGGCTGCGCACGTCCTTCTCACACATGCGCGCGGTCGTGGTGAACGCCGACGGCGGCTCGGACGACGGCACACCCGACGCCGCCCGCGAGGCGCTGGACGGCATGCCGGCCGTCGTCGGCGCGTACCGCGGGCTGCCCGGCAAGGGGTCGGCGTTCCGCGCGATCTTCGAAGCGGCGGCCGAGCTGGACGTGACGGCGTGCGCCGTCGTCGACGGCGACCTTCGCAGCATCACGCCGCAGTGGATCGAGCGCCTGCTGGGCCCGATCTGCTCGGGTCACGCGGAGTACGTGACGCCCCTGTACGCGCGGCACAAGCACGACGGCACGATCACGAACACGATCGCGTACCCGCTCACGCGCGCGCTCTACGGGTGGCGGGTGCGCCAGCCGATCGGCGGGGAGTTCGGCTTCAGCGGCAAGCTCGCACGGGCCTTTCTCGAGGGGGGCGCTTTCGTCCATCGGGCGCGCAGACCGAGGCGCCGTCCCCCAGGCGCGCAGACCGAGGCGCGAAGCGACGAGGTCGAGCACCTGGGCCGAGCGAGCGGGTCCCCCGCGAGCGAGGTCGGAACCAGCGACGAGGTCGAGCACCCGAGCGCGAGCGAGGGGGCTCCCCGAGCGAGCGTCGGAATATGGGACACGGACGTAGCGCGCTTCGGCATCGACATCTACATGACGACGACCGCGCTGGTGCGCGGGGCGACGGTCGCGCAGGCGTACCTGGGGGCGAAGGTCCACGACCCCAAGGACCCGGGCGTGGACCTCGGCCCGATGTTCCGCCAGGTCGTCGGCACGGCGTTCCGGCTCGCGGCGGCCAACGAGGATCGGTGGCGCGCGGTCGATGGCTCGAAGGCCCCACCGGTCGTCGGCGAGGTCGGCGTCGTGGAGCCGGAGGCGGTGAACGCGGACGCGGCCCTGCTGGTGCGCCGCTTTCGCGAGGGCGAGGGCGAGCACGGTCCGACGTGGCGCCAGGCGCTGTCCGAGCGTTCGCTCGGCGCGATCCGGCGCGCGCTCGCGGAGGACGTCCCGCACGCGCTCGCGGGCGACGTGTGGGCGGGGATCGTGTACGACCTGCTCGCGGCGTCGGCGCAGCGGCCCGAGCGGACCGACGCGTACGTCCTGTCGCTCGTCCCGCTGTACTTCGGGCGCGTGGCCGCGTTCATCGACGACGCGCGCGACATGACGACGTCCGCGTCGGAGCGGCTGGTGGAGGAGCAGGCCGCCGCGTTCGAGGCGGCGAAGCCGTCGCTCCGGGAGCGCTGGCGCATTCATTCTTCTCGGCAGTCGGCCTCCGGCCGCTGCCTGTAGCCGCAGGCGCTATGACGGTCTCGCTCAAGGAAGACGCCCTCGTCCTGGTGACGGAGGACGACGGGAGCCTGCCGCTCGGCGGCGGGAGCCCGCTCGGCCTCTACTACCACGACACGCAGTTCCTCTCGGGGTTCGCGCTGCGCGTGAACGGCGAGCGTCCGCTGCTGCTCTCGACGAACCACGAGCAGAACTACGTCGCGACGTTCCAGCTCATGCACGCCGCCGGCTCGCGGCTCGGCACCGCGCGGCACGCGCAGGAGACGCTCTCGATCCGGCGCACGCGCTTCCTCGCGGACGGGCTGCGCGAGCGCATCGGGATCCTGAACGCGACGCCGGCCGAGGTGGATCTCGTCGTCGAGCTCGAGTTCGGCGTGACGTTCAAGGACATGTTCGCGGTGCGCGGCTACCGCGACCTCGGCGACGACCTCGGGCCCGCCACGGCACGGTGGACGGATGAGCGGCTCACCTTCGAGCGTGTCGGTCGCGACGGCATGCGCCGCACCACGGAGATCTCGTCGCGGCCCGCGCCGACCGAGAACGAGGGCGGCACGCTCCGCTACCGCCAGCGGCTGGCGCCGCAGGCAGTGCTGACCATCGAGCTGTCGGTCGTCCCGATGGAGGACGGCGCCGGCGAGGCCACATCGCTGCCGACCTTCGACGACGCCCTCGACGCCCTGAACGCGCGCTACCGGCGCTTCCTGCGCGGCTGCACCCACTTCCGCACGAGCAGCGAGACCCTCGACGAGGGCCTCATCCACCGCAGCGCGCTCGACCTGCGCGCGCTCCTCGACTTCGAGGAGACCGGCCCGTTCCCGACCGCCGGCATCCCCTGGTACGCCGTCCCGTTCGGGCGCGACGCGATCGTCTGCGCGTACCAGACGCTCGCGTGGCATCCGGACATCGCGCGCGGGACGCTGCGGCTCCTCGCGCGCGGCCAGGGCACCACGGTCGACGAACGGACCGAGGAGGCGCCGGGAAAGATCTTCCACGAGCTGCGGCGGGGCGAGCTCGCGCGGATCGGCGCGATCCCGCACCGCCCGTTCTACGGATCGGTGGACGCGACGCCGCTCTTCGTCGTGCTCTTCGCCGAGACGGTGCGATGGACCGGCGACCGCGCGCTGTGGCGCGAGATCCTCCCCGCCGCGGAGCGCGCGCTCGAGTGGTGCGACGGGCCGCACGGCGACGTGGATCGCGACGGCTACGTCGAATACGGCGGCCACGAGAGCGAGATGCGCAATCAGGGCTGGAAGGACTCGGCCCTGTCGCTGTCACATCGCGACGGGCGCTGGGCCGACCTCCCGGCCGCCCTCGTCGAGGTGCAGGGCTACGTCTACGCCGCGAAGCTCGGCCTGGCCGAGCTGTACGAGCTCGACGGCGACCGCGCGCGCGCCGACCGCCTGCGCGGCGAGGCGCGCGAGCTCGCGCAGGCCTTCGAGCGCGACTTCTGGATGGAGGACGAGCGCTGCTACGCGCAGGCGCTCGACGCGCACAAGGCGCAGGTCCCCGCGGTGACGAGCAACGCGGCGCACGCCCTCTGGTCGGGCATCGCGGGGATGGACCGCGCCGCGCACGTCGTGCGGCGCCTGATGGAGCCGGACATGTTCACCGGCTGGGGCATCCGCACGCTGTCGAGCGGGTACCCGACGTACAACCCGATGAGCTACCACAACGGCTCGGTGTGGCCGCATGACAACGCGCTCATCGCGGACGGGTTCGCGCGGTACGGCCATCGCGAGGAGGCCGCGGCGGTCATCGAGGGCCTCTTCGAGGCCGGGAAGCGCTTCCCGAACGCCCGGCTGCCGGAGCTGTTCTGCGGATTCGCGCGCGACCTCCGCTTCTCGTCGCGGCCCGCCGACTACCTCGTCGCGTGCATCCCGCAGGCGTGGTCCGCGGGCGTGGTGTTCCTGTGCCTGCGCACGCTCCTGGGACTGCAGCCGCGCCTCGGCGACCGCCGCCTCGTCGTGGACCCGGCCCTGCCAGCGTGGCTCACGAGCATCGAGGTCGAGGACATGCGCATCCTCGACACGAAGGTGAGCTTCAAGGCCATGCGCACGCGCAAGGGCATCGTCGTCGAGGGCGGCGGTCCGCACATCGTCCATGCCGAGAAAGAGCGGGCGGCCGGCGAGCGTCAGCTCGCCAGCGCCTAGGGCACGCTGCCGAAGCCGAAGGTCGTCCTCCTCCACTACAGCGCCGCTCCCGTGCTCGGCGGCGTAGAACAGGTGATGGCCGCGCACGCGGTCGCGCTGCGCGACGCTGGTCTCGCGGTCACGATCGTCGCCGGTCGCGGCAGCGTGCTGCCCGGAACGAGGTTCGTGCGTGTCCCGCTGGTGAGCACGAAGCATCCCGCCATCGTGCGTGATGGACGCGCGCTCGCGCGCGGCGAGATCACGCCGGAGCACGGACGTCTCGTCACGCGGTTGATCCGCGCCCTCTCGCCGATCGTGCGCTCGGCGGACCGCGTCGTCGTCCACAACGCGCTGACCATGAACCTCTCGCTCGCTCTCGCGGAGGCGCTCGGCGCGCTCGCGCGCGCGAGGCGCGGCACCTTCATCGCGTGGACCCACGACATCGCGTGGGTCGATCCGCGCTACATCCCCGAGCGCCATCCGGGCCTTCCGTGGGACACCCTCCGCCTCGCGATCCCCGGGATGCGATATGTCGCCGTGTCCGACGAGCGCGCCGACCAGCTGGCCGAGCTGATGCGCATGCCGCGCCGGCGTGTCACGGTCGTTCCGAACGGGATCGACCTGGCCGCGCGGCTGGCGCTGTCCGCCGCCGGTGCGGCGCTGGCCGGACGCCTCGGCCTGTTCGATGCCGATCCGCTGCTCCTGCTCCCCGTGCGGCTGACGCGCCGCAAGCGCGTCGAGCTCGCCATCGACGCCGTGGCCGCGCTGCGCAGGCGCCACCCTCGCGCGGCGCTGGTCGTGACCGGCTCGCCCGGACCGCACAACCGTGCCAACCGCGCCTACGCCGCCGAGCTCGTGGCGCGGGCAGATGGGGTCGGCGGCGTGCACCTGCTGTCGGCGGGGGGCGGTCGCGTCAGCGACCGCGTGATGGCCGATCTGTTCTCGCTCGCCGATGCGCTCGTCCTTCCGAGCGAGAGCGAGGGCTTCGGGATCCCGCTCCTGGAGGCGGGCGCGAACGGGGTGCCCGTCGTATGCACCGATCTGCCGACGCTGCGTGCGATCGCGGGCGGCGCCGCCACGTACGTCGATGCCCGGGGCGACGGACGCGCGTTCGCCGCGGCGATCGAGCGGCGCCTCGCGGCCGATCCCGTCGCGCGGCTGCGCCGGCGCGCGAAGGAGCACGCCTGGCCGCGCATCCTCCGCGAGCAGGTCGTTCCCACGATCCTTTCCGACCTCTTCCGACCTGCCTCGCGGCAAAGCCGCTCGGTCGGCCACCGTGCTCGACCTCGTCCTGCGGGCCTCGGTCTGCGCGCGGTGGGTACGCCCCCTCGGTCTGCGCGCCCGGGGGACGTTGCGCGATGAAGATCGTGGTCCTGTTGGCCGATCTCGAGCGCGAGGGGCACCTCGCGGACCTCGCCGCCGCCGTCGCGGGCGAGGACGAAGTGGTCCTCGCATCGGTCATCGAGGTCGGCGGCGACCGGTCCCTGGCGGCGGAGCAGCCGCAGGCGCGCGCTCGCCGTCGCCAGCTCGACACCTTCGCGAGGCAGGTCGCACGCGGGCGCGCTCGCGTGCGCTCGGTCGTCACGGTCGCACGGCGCGGATGGGACTCGCTCGTCGAGATCGTCCGGCGCGAGGATCCCCGTCTCCTGGTCCTCACGTGGCGTCGCCCGGGCTGGGACGTCCTGGGCACGACGATCGACCAGATCCTCCGCGACCCGCCGTGCGACATCGCCGTCGTCCGCGGCTCGTTCGCGCGCGTTCGCCGCGTGCTCGTCCCGGTGCGCGGCGGGCGCTACGCGCAGCTCGCGGTCGCGATCGCCACGGGATTCGCGCAGCGGCGCGACGCCAGCCTCACGCTCCTCCACGTCACGGAGCCGGACCGCCGCAGCCCGCTCGGCATCTACCGGCTCGTCGGGGACGCCGCCTTCGATCCGCGGGTCGAGCAGCTCGTGTCCCGCAGCGGCGATCCGGCCGAGGTCATCGCGGAGGAGCTCGAGCGTAACGACGCCATCGTGTTCGGCGCCACGGGCCGCGAGGGCGCGACCGACCAGCTCGGCCCGGTCGGCGCGACGCTCATGCGCAGCGGCAAGCCGGCCATCCTCGTGCGGACGCGTACGCCCGTCGCGTCGGCCGTGTTCCTCCCCCGCCCGACCCTCCCCGCGGACCGCGCCGAACGCAGCCGCGTCGTCAGTGAGCTGGTGGACCAGTGGTTCGCCGAGAACACGTTCTCGAGCTCCGAGTTCGCCGACCTGCGCCGCCTGGTCGAGGCGAAGGAGCTGCAGGGCGTGCGCATCTCCGTGGCGCTGCCCGCCCTCAACGAGGAGGCGACGATCGCGAAGGTCATCCGCGCGATCCGGTCGCGGCTGATGGAGCGACTGCCGCTGGTCGACGAGCTCGTCGTCATGGACTCCGACAGCACCGACCGCACGCGCGAGATCGCGCGGGCCGAGGGCGTGCCGGTCCACGTGCACCAGCGCGTCCTCACCGAGCACGGCTCGTACAGGGGAAAGGGCGAGGCGATGTGGAAGAGCCTCCACGTCCTCACCGGCGACCTCATCGTGTGGTGCGACACGGACATCACGAGCTTCCATCCGAAGTTCGTCTACGGGATCCTCGGGCCGCTGCTCCTTCGCCCGGAGATCCAGTTCGCGAAGGCGTTCTACCGGCGGCCCCTGCGCGTCGGCGGCGAGCTCATGGCGACCGGCGGAGGCCGCGTCACCGAGCTCACCGCGCGCCCGCTCCTCAACCTCTTCTTCCCCGAGCTGTCGGGGATCATCCAACCGCTCTCCGGCGAGCAAGGCGGACGCCGCAGCCTGCTCGAGCAGCTCCCCTTCTTCAGCACGTACGGCGTCGAGACCGGCCTCCTCATCGACACGCTGCAACGGGCCGGGCTCGGAGCGATCGCGCAGGTGGACATGAAGCAGCGGATCCACCGCAATCAGGACCTGTACGCGCTCTCGAAGCAGGCGTTCGAGATCCTCCAGGTGGCGACCCGGCGCGTCGGCGAGGCGCGCGGCGAGCGGCTGTGGGAGGATGCGAACGCCACGATGAAGCTCATCCGGCCGCAGAACGGCGGCTTCCGCCTCGACCTCCACGACATCGTCTCGGTCGAGCGACCGCCGATGGTCACGATCCCCGAGTACCGGGCGAAGCGTGGCCTCTGAGTCCGACCCTCGGTCGGGCAAAGCCCTCCCTCAGGCCCGCGTGCTCGACCTCGCCGCTGCGGCGTCTCGGTCTGCGCGCGCGGGGGTACGAAGCATCGAGGTCCTCCGCACGGTCCGCGAGCTGCGCGAGTGGCGCGGCGAGACGGGCGACCTCGGCCTTGTCCCAACGATGGGCGCGCTCCACGACGGGCACCTCTCGCTCGTTGAGCGCGCCGTCCGCGAGAGCGAGCGCGCGATCGCGTCGATCTTCGTCAACCCGACGCAGTTCGGGCCGGCCGAGGACTACCGCGCCTACCCTCGGGACGAGGCGAACGACCTCGCCCTCCTGGAGCGCGCCGGCTGCGCCGCAGCGTACCTGCCGAGCGTGGAGCAGATATATCCCGCGGGCGACGACACGCGCATCGTCCCCGGCGACATCGCCGCGCGCCTCGAGGGCGCCGCGCGCCCGGGCCACTTCACCGGCGTGTGCACCGTCGTCGCGAAGCTCTTCGAGATGGTGCGGCCGACGCGCGCGTACTTCGGCCAGAAGGACTTCCAGCAGCTGCGCGTGGTCCAGACGATGGTCCGGCACCTCGCGATGGACGTGCGCGTCGTGCCCTGTCCCACGGTCCGCGCCGACGACGGCCTCGCGCTGTCATCGCGCAACGCGTACCTCTCGGAGACCGAGCGCGCTTCCGCGCTCGCGCTCTCGCGCGGGCTGTTCGCGGCCCGCGAGGCGTGGCAGCGCGGCGAGCGCGACGCCGCGGTGCTCCGGGGCGCCGCGGGGGGCGCCGCGAGCGCGGCCGGGCGCCCGGAGTACGTCTCCGTCGCCGATCCCGCCACGCTGCGGGAGATCGCGGGCCGGGCCGATCGGGCCGTCGTCTCGCTCGCGTGCCGCGTCGGGCGCGCGCGGCTCATCGACAACGTCCTCCTCGGCATGACGCTCGACGAGCTCGCCGCCCTGTGACCGTCGAGACGACGCCCGAAGAAGCCCTCCCGCCGGCCGGGCCGGCGGGAGGGGAGCTCTCGATGAGCACCGGGCGCGGCCGCGCCGCGATCGCGGGATTCTCGATCGCCCACTTCTCCCATCACGTGACAAACTCGCTGCTCAGCCCGCTGCTTCCGCTCATCCGCGACACCTTCGCCCTCACGTACACCGAACAGGGCATCGCGGTGTCCGCGTTCAGCCTGAGCGTCGGTATCGCGAACGCGCCCATGGGCGTGCTCGCCGACCGCATCGGCTCGCGCGCCGTCCTCGCGGGCGGGCTCGTCCTCCTCGGCATCTCGAGCATCGCGCTGTCGCTCGCGGGGCAGTACTGGCACCTCCTCGTGCTGCTCGCGGCGATGGGGATCATCTCGGGCTCGTACCACGCGCCCGCGGTGGCGCTCATCTCGCGGGCGTTCCCGGAGCGCGGCCGCGGCGCGGTCATGGGGCTGCACACGACGGGCGGTCACATGTCCTTCTTCGCCGCGCCCCTCGTCGCCGGCGCCGTCGCGACGGCCGCGGGGACGTGGCGCGCGCCGTACCTGCTCTTCGCGATCGCGCCGATCCTCTCGGGCGTCATGCTCTGGCAGCTCGCGCCCCGCGCACACGCGCGCGGGGCGTCGCGCGGCCGGCTCGCCGCGATCCGCGAGGTCTTCGACGTCTTCCGGCGCGTCGGTCGGGTCGTGACGGCGTCGATCGTCTTCCAGATCGGCTTCGCCGCGTTCATGGCGTTCCTGGCCATTTACCTTGTCGATGCCCGCGGCGTGCATCCCGCCGTCGCCGCGGCCATGTACGCGCTGCCACAGCTGGCGGGCGTCGTCGGCGCGCCCGTCGGTGGATGGCTCTCGGACCGGCTCGGACGTCGCGCCGTGATCGCGACGGGGTTGGGCGCGCTCGGCCCCGCGATCTGGCTCTTCACCGTGACGCCGACCGAGCTGGTCGTCATCCCGCTCTTCGTCATCGGGGTCGCGGGCGCGGTCCGCATGACCGTCACCGAGGTGCTCGTCGCGGAGAGCGCGCCGGTCGAGCGTCGCGCGACGGTGCTGGGCACGTACTACCTGCTCGCCGCCGAGGTGGGCGGCCTCGCGGCGCCGGGACTGGGCGTCCTCGCCACGGCCGTGGGGATCGCCGCCGCATTCAACGCGGTCGCCCTCGCGCTCACCGCGCTGTCGGCTTTCGTGATCCTCATGGCGGTCGCCCGGAAGCTGTGACCGCCCCTCTCGAGGCGCGAGGCTCTGAAGCACCTCACCGCGGCTCGAGTCGGAGCGTCTCCCTGGTCGCCGCCGACACGGCCTCTTCGCTGAAGGCGAGCGGCACCGCGTCGCCGCGCCGCCACAGCGGAAGCAGGTCGTCGTAGTGGCGCGAGCACGGGTTCCCGGACTGCCCGCCCGGAAGGACGAACCGGGCGCTGTCCCAGCTCCCCACGTCGATGACGGTGCGCAGCGTCGCGACCGCCAGCGGGTTCGACGTCGGCGCGAGCGGATCGACGGCGGCCTGGGACGGCGTGTTCGCGTCACCGCCCCAGGGGAACGGCCCGAGGTCGAACGCCCTGTCGATCGGCCGGCGGCCGGTGAACGCATGGCGGAACGTGAGCGGCCGGACCTCGCCCCACGCCGGGAGGCGCCCGTCCTTCGAGCGGGCGGCCAGCGTCGCGCATGCCGCCGCCATGGATCCGCGGATGAGCTCGGTCCACGTGTGACCACACCAGCCCTCCGGCCGTTCCCGAAGGATGCGCACGAGGTGGCCGATGCGCCGCACCGCGAGGATCGTCAGGGGCACGATGACGTCGAAGCCCTGCCCGAGCGCGTACCGATAGCTCTTGGGCGCGCGGAGCTGCGCCACGCGCACGGTGAGGTCGGCGACGAACAGCTCGAACAGCGCGGCCGCGGGCGACGAGGCCGCGATCCGGCCATCCCACTGCCCGAGGAGCGCGAGCGCGTCGGCGAGCGCCGGATCTCCGCCGATCGCGTCGAGGACCGTCGTCCGCAGCTCGCGCCACGGGATGGACGTGACGTCCATCTGCAGGTCGCGCGTCGAGCGCTCGTCCCAGTCGCTGCGCTCCGCCAGGCGCTCGACGATGCGCGCGAGGCGATAGCCGTCGATGAAGTCGACGCCGAGATCGGGCCCCCGCCCGTGCGCCATCGGCTTCGTGTTCGCGCTCGCGACGAACCCTGTCGATGGGTCCCGCGCCGTCGGCATCTCGTCGAAGGGGACCGCGTCGTCGCGCCAGCCCGCGCCCGCCGTGCGTCCCTCGAGCGGCATGGAGCCGTCGCCGGACAGGCGCCGGGGGACCTCACCGACGAGCTGGTAACCGATCGTGCCGCTCGCGTCGGCGTACACCATGTTCAGCGACACCTCGCGCCACATGCTGAACGCGCGGCGGAAGTCGTCGAACGACCGGACGCGCTCCAGCGCCAGCAGGCCCTTCGCCGGGCTCGCGTCGAGCCATGTCGCGCGGAACGACAGCGCGTGGACTTCGCCCGCGAGCGCCGGCCCGACGATCGGGCCGCGCCTGGTGACGAGCACGCGCTCCTCGACCGCGGGCGCGCCCTTCACCTCGATGCGCTCGACGCGGACCTCGCACGGCACGAACGCATCCCCCTCGCGCACGCTCGTGCCATCCGGCCCGATCTCCTCCACGAAGAGATCGGTCGTGTCCGCGAGACCCGCGGTCACGCCCCACGCGCCGTGGCCGTTGTGGCCGGCGGGGAACGCCGGGCCGCCGACGAACGCGGCGCCGGCAATGGACCATTCCGGCGTCCGCAGGTGCGCGAGGTACCACGGCGCCGGGACGGCCGGCGCGAGGTGCGGGTCGTTCGCCAGGAGCGGGCGGCCCGTGGCCGTGCGCGAGGCCGCAAGCGCCCAGCCGTTCGATCCGCCGGCCGCGGTCACGCGCACGAGCGCCGCGGCCTCCTCGGCGAGGCGGACGATCGCGTCGCCGGACAGCGCTCCCGGCGGCACGGCGACCGGATGCCACGACGGATAGGCGGGATCGAGGTCCGCGAGCGCGTCGGCCCCGTCGGCCATGGCGATGTGCAGACGGGCCAGCTCGACGTCCCAGTTCGACGACAGCGCGAACGTCTGCAGCTTCAGGACGCCGCCCGCGTCGGCCGCGGTGAATGGCGTCATCGCGCCGCGCAGCAGGGCGAGCTCGTGCGGCGGACGCTGGCTGGCACGGCCGGCGTTGACGCCGCGGGCGAACGCCTCGAGCGCGCCGCGCGCGCCGGCGTCCAGCAGCTCGAGCTCGGCGCGCGCCACGCGGGCGAAGCCGATCCGCCGCGAGAGCCGGTCGACCGGCAGCGCGACGGCGCCGACGAGCGCCGACAGCGTCCCGCGCGTGACGCGCAGCAGCGACTCGATCTGGAACGCGCGGTCCTGTCCCTCGCAGAAGCCGAGGCCGAACCAGGCGTCGGCGTCGCTCGTCGCGTCGACGTGCGGGATGCCCCAGCGGTCCCGCCGGATCGTGATGGCGCCGCGGAGGCCCTTGACGCGGAGCGTCCCGTGCGTGACGGGCAGCCGTCGCCCGAGGAGCGCTCCGAGGACGATCGGAGCGAGGCCACGTCCCATCGTTCCGCGCGAGCGTACCCGGTCTAGCGGGTGTAGTGGACCTTGTTGCCGCGGACGATCAGACGGACGAATGAGTGGTACGTCACCGGTGACGTCTCCTTCGAGAAGA
The DNA here is from genome assembly GCA_016183435.1 of Chloroflexota bacterium. Classification (GTDB taxonomy): domain Bacteria; phylum Chloroflexota; class Limnocylindria; order P2-11E; family P2-11E; genus JACPOT01. Next base: position 13,201 of record JACPEQ010000072.1, on the reverse strand, counting down.
ACGTGAGGTGCACGACGTCGGCGAGGTACGGCTTGCCGGTGGCCTCGTTGACGATGTCGTAGCTCGGGGCGAGCTCATGGATGCGCGCCGGGTCGAAGGTGAACGAGAACTTGCCGTCCCGCACCGGGATGGTGCCCTGCGCGAGCACGGCGCCCGGGCTGATCATCGCGTACGCGACCTCGCCCGCGGTGCTCCTGCCGCGGAACGTGCTCGCCTTCGCGGGGTCGATGGTGGAGAGCGGGGAGGTGGAACACGATCCCGGCCGCGCCCGCGGGCCGCTCCTTCTCGATCACGTACATCGCGCCGCCATCGTCACGACGACGACGCGGTCGTCGTCCTCGATGAAGACGTAGACGATCAGCATCCAGCGCCACGGGCCGAGCAGGAAGCGGAAGCCTCGCCACCCGTGACCGCCGACGCAGGATAGCTTGACATGATCCAAAAACTGCATCACCATTTGCCGCATGACCAGACGAAAGTTGGCGCGCGCGGCAGGCCGCGTGTCCGTGCCGGTGCGCGACGACATCCGGGTCGAGGCGCCCAAGCGTCCTGATCTCCTGGGTCTCCCGAGCGGCGCCTCGCGTGCGAGGGTGTTCGAGCGGCTGCTCGAGCGCGGCTGGCAGGCCGTGCTCACAGAGCAGCGGGACCGCCGACAGCTGGACCTCTATGCGGCGTACGCGCGGGACCCCGAGCGCCAGGCGGTCGCACGCGCCGACCAGCAGGAGCTGGTGCGGAGTCGCGTCTTCTAGCCGGTGCCGCTCGTGCGCGGGTGGGTGTACGCGCCGGCGCAGGAGCGCCGAGGGACCGCCGCCTTCGTCGTCATCACCAACGACCGCTGGAACCAGAGCATGCTCCAGGTCGGCGTGCTCCCCGTTCGCATGTCCGTCGAGCTCTTCGATGAGCCGTACAGCGTGGCGCTGACGGGCGGCGGCGCGGTGGTCGCGAGCCGCTTGGGCGTGACGGACGAGGAAGCAGGCCCACCGCTCCTCGGGTCCGTGGTGACCGCGCTGTCGCCGTCGGAGCTCGCCGCAGTGGAGGACCGGCTGTGCGAATTCCTTCAGATCCTCCCGCTGCTCGCGCCGGCTCCACGTGTCTCGCCGCCGCTCGGCGAGGCCGGCAGGTATCCGGTGTGGGGGCAGATCTACCGCGCCGGGCCGCCCGCCGCGGGCGAGCGCAAGCGGCGGGTGGTCGTGAGCCCGAACGCCTGGAACGCGATCTCCGGCATGGCGACGTTCGTCCGGACGACGACCTCGTTCGAGCGGCACGGCCCCGAGTTCCCGCAGATCCAAGGAGGCGCGGCGCGTGCGTGCTGCGGCGACGCGACGACCTTCGAGCACGAGCGCGTGCGGCTCGCCCCACGTGACCGCCCGGTCCCGCAGGTCGTGACGATGCGGGACATGGTGGCGATCGCGCGCGGTCTCACGGTCACGCACGAGCTCGAGTCCGCCGTTGCGCGAGGGGCCACGTAGGTCGGAACCGGCCAGCATCCGCTCAAGCCGGCTGATCTACGGTCAGCCGCCCTCGCACGTCCGCCATCGGGCCGTCGGACCGGAAAGCCGCACTACTGGCGCTGCGCTCGCCACGCCGAGATCTGCTCCAGCACCGAGCCGTCGTCGAGCGCGATCGCGCGCCGGTTGCGCTCCGCGACGAGGCGCGCGGTCCGCGCGGCCCGCTCCGCGAGCGCTCGGCGCTCGGGGACGAGCTTCGCCCGCTCGCCGAGCACCCGCGCGACGTGCGTGTGCGCCAGCGCCTCGGTGATCCGCTCCGCGTGCAGCAGGATCGGCCCGAGGTCCTCTTCCGAGAGCTCGCGGCCGCGCAGCGCGCCGAGCCCCTTCCGCCGCACCAGCCGCGTGAGCAGGAGCCGCAGCGCGCCCAGGACGTGGCCGCGCGCCGCCGCGAAGTCGCTCCCGATCCGTCCATCGAAGGACGCGCTCGCGAGCATCCGGCTCGGACCCTTCCGGACGAGCGTCGCGGGCCGCTGCATCGTCCACTTCATCAGGTCCTTCACGGCCATGAGCGACTGGATCTGCGACGTGCCCTCGTAGATGGGGGTGATGAGGCTGTCACGCATGTAGCGGCCCACGTCGTACTCGTCGACGACGCCGTACCCGCCGTGCACCTGCAGCGCGAGGCGGCAGACGCGCACCGCGCCCTCGGTCCCGTACCACTTCACCAGCGGCGTGATCTCGCGGACGTCGCGCGCGGCGCGCTGGTCATTCGAGAACATGACGAGGTCCTGGAGCGCGGCGGCCTCGTACGCGAGCGCGCGGGCGCCGGACACGATGGTCCGCATCTCGAGGAGCATGTCGGCGATCATCGGGTGCTCGCGGATCGGCTTGCCCATCTGGACCCGCTGCGCGGCGTACTCCATCGCCTTGTCGTACGCGGCCTGCGCCACGCCGATCCCCTGGATGCCCACGCCGAGGCGGGACTCGTTCATGAAGGTGACGATCTGCTTCCACCCGTCGCCGGGCTTGCCCAGCGCCGTGGCCCGCGTGCCCTCGAAGACGAGGGCGCACGTCGGCGAGCCGCGGATGGTGAACTTGTGCTCCGCGCGCTCGATGAGGTAGTTGTCGCCTTCCCGCTCGGCGATGAAGAGCCCGAGGCCGTCGAGCCCGCTCGATCCGGAGAGGCGCGCCAGGACGATGCACATCTCGCCCTGGCCCGCGGAGATGAACTGCTTGCGTCCGCGGAGGATCCAGCAGCCGTCGTCGCGCGGCGTCGCCGTGGTCGTGAGGCGCCCGACGTCCGATCCGGCCTGCGGCTCGGTCATCGCGACCGCGCCCATGATCTCGCCCTTCGCCAGCTTCGGCAGATAGCGCGCCTTCTGCTCGTCGCTGCCGAACCGCAGGATGAGCGCCGCCGGCGAGTTCCAGCCGATGCCGTGCTGCACCTGCGTCGCGAGGTCGGCGCGCGCGAGCATCTCGGCGAGCATCATCGACACGGTGAAGGGCAGCCCCGCGCCGCCGAAGTCCGGCGGGACCGAGGGCGACGCGAGGCCGAGCTCGGCAAGGCCCTTCAGGCTCTCGGTCATGAGGTCGTTCATGCGGACCTCTCCGTCCTCGCGGATGACGCCGATCTCGTCGATCTTCGGCGCGCGCGGCGCGATCTCGGCGCCGATGTAGCGGCCGGCGAGGTCCAGGACCTCGCGCCAGGTCGAGACCGTCTCGTTCACGTTCGCGTTCAGCCCTTCGACGGCCTTCACGACGCGCGTCCACGGGACGACGCGGTCGAAGACCTCGAGGAGGTCGGCGTTCTCGGTGAAGAAGTTCGTCGTCATCGCGCGCCCTTCGCGCGAGCGTACGTGAAGGGCCCGCCGAGGAAGGGCGGGAAGCCGAGGCCGAGCACTGCCCCAAGGTCGCCTTCGTCGGCCGAGCGGAGGATCCCCTCGTCGAGGCAGCGCCGCGCCTCCGTCACGAACGCGCTCGTGAGCGACTCCGCGATCCCGCTCGCGCCGGACGGAGCGGTGATGCCGACCATCTCGTAGACGCGCGGGTTCACCCGCTGCTTCTTGCCCTCGTACAGGTAGAAGCCGCCGCCGCGTCCCTTCCCCTTGAACCCTTGCGCGATGAGCTGCCCGAGGATCGGGGGGACGCTCGCACCGCGCGCCGTGGCGACGGTCTCGGCGGCGTGCGCGCCGACCTCGAGGCCGACCTCGTCCGCGAGCTTCAGCGGGCCGACCGGCCACCCGAAGTCCGTCATCGCCCGGTCGATCGCGTCGATGGCGATCCCCTGTGCGACCATGGCGAACGCCTCGCCGATCATCGCCGTGATCACGCGGGTCGTGTAGAACCCGGGACCGTCGCCGACGACGATGGGCGTCTTCCCCATCGCGATCGCGGTCTGCACGACCGTCGCGACGGCGGACGGATCCGAGCGATCGGCCCGCACCACCTCGACGAGCGGCATCTTGTGGACCGGCGAGAAGAAGTGCATGCCGACGATGCGCTCCGCCTTCCGCGCCTCCGCCGCGATCTCGCGGATCGGCAGCGCCGAGGTGTTCGTCGCGATCACCGCGTCGTCACGGATGACCCGCTCGAGCTCGGCGACGACGTTGCGCTTCGTCGCGATGTCCTCGAACACCGCTTCGATCACGAGATCGGCGTTGGCGAAGCCCGCGAGGTCCGCTCCGCCCGAGACGCGCGCGACGATCCGCGCCGCCTCGCGCCGCTCGAACACGCCCTTTTTCGCCGCGTCGGTCGTGAGCGTGCGCACGGTCGAGAGGCCCTTCGCCACCGCGGCGGCGTCGCGGTCGCGGCCGCGCACGACCATGCCGGCCGCCGCCGCGCCTTGCGCGATCCCTGAGCCCATGAAGCCCAGACCGACGACGCCGACGTTGCGCACCGGCCGCGGCGTGCCGAGGCCCTCGAGCGCGGCTTTCCGCTGGCGGAGCGTCAGCAGCGTGAGCGCGATGAGGCGATGCGCGGTGTCCGTGCTCGCGAGCTCGCCGAACGCGCGCGCCTCGGCGTCGAGCCCCGCCCGCACGCCCTTCGCCAGGCCGGTCGCGACCGCCTCCAAAGCGCGCAGTGGCGCGGGGTACTTGCCGTGCGTCTCCTTCATCACGCTCGAGCGCACCTTCGAGAGCGCGTAGGCCCGCACCGGTGCGAGCCACGTCGCGGCGCGCTCGGCGGGCGTCGCGCCTCCCGACGGCTTGCGCTTCCCGAAGCGCAGCGCGTTGTCGCTCGCCGCGCGCAGGAGAGCGGCCGGGTGGACGATCTCGTCGACGACGCCGGCACGCAGAGCGCGCCGGGGAGACAGCAGACGCCCGGTGAGGATGAGGTCGAGCGCGCGCGGCAGGCCGATCAGACGAGGCAAGCGCTGCGTTCCGCCCGCCGCGGGCAGGATCCCGAGCCGCACCTCGGTCGCGCCGATGCGCACGTGCGGCGCGTCCGCAGCCACGCGCCGGTCGCACGCGAGGATGAGCTCGAGCCCTCCGCCGATCGCCGGGCCGTTGACCGCCGCGACCGTCGTGAACGGGAGCGCCTCGAGCTCGCCGAGCACCTGCTGCATCCCTCGGCTCGCGCGCTCGACGTCGGGCGCCGGCGCCCCGAGCAGCTGCCGGACGTCCGCGCCCGCCATGAACTGGTCGCTCTTACCGCTCATGAGGATCAGGCCGCGCGGGCGCGCGTCGCGAGCGGCCGTGACCGCCGCGGCGAGATCCTCCAGGAGCTTCGCGTCGATCGAGTTGACGGGGTCGTCGGGACGGTCGATGACGATGCGCGCGACGCCGGAGGCATCCGCCGCCACGAACGTCACCGAGCGCGCCGCCGGCGTCGCCATGGTCTCCGGCGGAGCGGACGTGATCACGATGGCGCCTCGAGCACGATGGCGGCGCCGTTGCCGCCGGCGGCGCAGACGCTCGCGAGCCCGTACCGGGACCCGCGCCGCTTCATCTCGTTCGCCAGGGTGAGGACGACGCGCGCCCCCGTCGCGCCGAAGGGGTGCCCGAGCGCGATCGAGCCGCCCATGACGTTCAGCTTCTCGGCCGGGATGGTGCCGTGGTCGTTGCCCTCGAGCACCTTGATCGTCGAGAGCACCTGCGCGGCGAAGGCCTCGTGCATCTCGAAGAGGTCGATCTCGTCGAGCGTGAGGCCCGCGCGCTGCAGCGCGATCGGGATGGCGTACGCGGGCGCGATGAGCAGCTGGTCCGCGGGATCGACCGCGGTGTAGGCGTAGCTGCGCACGAACGCGATCGGCGCGCGGCCGATCCGCCGCGCCGCCTCCTCGCTCGCCAGGATCACCGCCGCGCCGCCGTCGGTGAGCGGGCTCGCGTTGCCCGCGGTGATCGTGCCGTGCGCCCTGTCGAACACCGGGCGGAGCTCGGCCATCTTCTCGAGCGTCGAGTCCCGGCGGATGTGCCCGTCGGTCGTCACGGCAGATCCGTCCACGTACACGGGCGCGACCTCGGCCGCGAGACGGCCGTCGTCCCATCCGGCGGCAGCGAGCTGATGGCTGCGCAGCGCCCAGGCGTCCTGGTCCGACCGCGCGATGTCGTTGATCGCGGCCATGCGCTCGGCGGACTCGCCCATCGTCAGGCCCGTCGACGTCTCGCGGATGCCCGGCGCCACGGGAGCGAGGTCGGACGCGCGCACCTCGGCCAGGCTGCGGGCCTTCGCCGGGAGGCTCTTCGCCTGCGACGCGGCGATGAGAGCGCGGGCGAGCTTCGGGCTGAGCGTGAGCGGGATGTTCGTGAGCGACTCGCTGCCGCCCGCGACGACGACGCTCGCGTTGCCGGTGGCGATGTGGTCGGCGGCGCTCGTGATGGCCACGCACGCCGACGCGCAGGCGAGCCCGACCGTGAACGCGGGGATCCGCGCCGGCATCGACAGCGAGAGCACCACCTCGCGAGCGAGGTTGTGGTAGGCGACGGGGCGGGCGACGTTGCCCAAGACGACCTCGTCGACGTCGCGCGGGTCCACCTCTGTGCGCGCGAGCGCCTCGGCCGTCGCCGAGCGCGCGAGGTCCAGGACGTCGAGCTCGGTGAAGGCGGTCCCTTCCTTCACGAACGGCGTCCGCGCTCCCCCCAGGATCGCGGCGCGCGGCATCTGGCTTGCAAGCGTACCGAACGAGCGAGTGGCGATGTGAGCAGCCTCATGCACGACGGTGACCCGTGGGAAGCGGCATACGACCCTGGCGTCCCCCGGCATCTGACCTATCCCGCCGTCGACCCGCCGCTGCCGCGGGCGGGCTGAACGCGACGGAACGCCGGGGGCCTCTCGTGCGTTCAACTGGAGTGGGACAGCTCTCCGTCGTCACGCGTCATGCGGAGCGCGGCGCCAGCGTGGCGCCCTGGCGCGCGATCTCCTGGTCGCTCCTCCTCGTCCCGCTCACGGCGCTCTTCGTCCTGCTCGCCGCCGCGTTCGCGGCGGAGTGGGCGTACGCCGACCGAGCGCTCCCGGGCGTGACGGTGGCGGGCGTTCAGGTCGGCTCGCTCACACGCGACGCTGCGGTCGCGCGGCTCCAGGCCGAGCTCGCCCGCCCCTGGGCGGATGGCGGGATCGTCGCTTCGTACGGCGGACGCACCTGGCGGACGACCAACGGGGCGGCCGGGATCGCTCCCGACGTCGCCGCTGCCGCCGACGCGGCGCTCGTGCATGGCAAGAGGGGATCGGTCCTGGATCGCGCTCTCGCATGGCTCGACACGCTCCAGGGCGAGGCGCGCCTTCCGCTGGCGTTCCGCGCCGACGGCGACGGCATTGATACCTGGGTCGCTGGCATCGCAGCGGAGATCGACCGGCCGGCGGTGAGCGGGTCGCTGGCGGTCGGCGCCTCAGGCCTGGTCGCGACGGAGCCCGTGGTCGGTGCGCAGCTCGACCGCGCGGCGGCGGCCTCCACGGTGCTCGCCGTGACGTCGCTCGGCGAACGCCAGATCGATCTCTCCGTCCGCCGCATGTACCCGGAGGTGGATGAGAGCGGCTTCCGTGAGGCGTTCCTGCGTGCTCAGGCCATCACCACGCCGCTCTCGCTCGTCGTCGAGGACCGCCGCGTGAACGAGGACCCGGCAGGACTCGCGCGCCTGCTGGTCATCGAGCGCGTCACCGCGAAGCCCGGCGAGCTCGCCCCCGTCCCCGCCGGCGCGACGGCGCCGGAACGGCGGGCCGTGTACACGACCTCGCTCGACCACGGTCGGCTCACCGAGTGGGTCGCCGCGCTCGCCGCGAAGCTCGACCGTCCGGGCGTGAACGACCGCTACGCCGTGAGCCGTGAAGGGGCGCTCGCCGTCGTGCCGGGCGTCACCGGCATCCGCGTGGACCAGGAGCGGCTGGCGGCCCTCCTCGTCAGTGAGCTGCAGAAGGCGGGCTCCGGTGCGCGCGAGATCGCCGCGCCGACCGTCGCGGACCCGACCGCGTTCACGACGGACCAGGCGACGGAGTGGCTGCCGAAGCTGGCGCGCACCTCGTCGTTCACGACGGTGTTCCCGCCGAACGCGAGCCGGCACGCGAACATCGCCACCGGATCGGCCCAGTTCGACGGCGTCGTGATCCTGCCGGGCAACACGTTCTCCTTCTGGGAGCTCCTCGGGCCGGTCACGACCGAGCGGGGCTACGCCTACGCCGGCGCGATCATCGACAACCGCTCGGACGAGAACGTCATCGGCGGCGGCCTGTGCCAGGTCTCGACGACGATGTTCAACGCGGTCGCGAAGCTCGGCTACGAGATCGTCGAGCGGCACGCGCACGGGTATCTCATCGAGCGCTATCCGATCGGCCTCGACGCGGCCGTGTTCCTGCCGGGCAGCGACCTGCGCTGGCGGAACGACACGACGTCCCCAGTCTTCCTGTGGTCGTGGGTCGGGGACACCAGCGTGACGTTCGAGGTCTGGGGCGTGCCCACCGGGCGCACCGTGACGTTCAGCGCCCCGGTGCAGCGCAGCTTCGTCCCGGTGCCGAAGGACCAGGCCGCCGACCCGGCGTTCCCCGCGGGCTACGCGCTCGCCGGGCGCGACGTGATCGTGACGCGGACCGTGACCGAAGGCGACGGGAAGGTGCTGCACCAGGACACGTTCTTCAGCCGCTACGCACCGGTGTGGGGCGGGCCCGCTCCGACTCCGCAGGAGGACGCGACGGCCGAGGGCCGGTAGCGGTCAGCGCACCGCGCGGCGGATGGCCTCCGCGGACACTTCGACGGCGACGGCGCCGAGCAGCTCGAGGTCGACGCGCGGACCCCGCAGCGTCGAGCACGCGAAGACCGTGTCGCCGTCGGCGCGGCTGTGCGCCGGCAGGACCGCGCGCGCGACGCCGTCCTGGGCCACGGACGCGAGCCAGCTCGCCTCCGTCTTCGTGAGCGTGGCGTCGGTCGCGACGACGCCGATCGTCGTGCTCTCCCGCGCGGTGCGGATGACGGGGCGCTCGCCGGCGAGCAAGCGGTCGATGATGCGCGGCGTCCCCGGCGGCGCGTTGACCAGCGTCGCGTCCTCGTGGACCACGTCGCCGACGGCGTTCACGACGAAGAGCGCTCCGATCGTGATGTCCCCCACCCGCCGCGCGGCCGTCCCGATGCCTCCGGGCCGCGCGAGCTCGCGGCCCATCAGCTTGCCGACGGTCGCCCCGGTGCCGGCGCCGACGCGTCCCTCGGCGGGGGTCCCGGCGGTCGCCGCCTCACAGGCCGCGTAGCCCTGATCGGGCCCGGGACGCACCGTCGGATCGCCCACCGCCAGGTCGAAGACGATCGCCGCCGGCACGATCGGCACGATGGCGTTCGCCACCGCGCGGCCGATCCCCCGCTCCTCGAGCCATCGCATCACGCCGTCGGCGGTCGCGAGCCCGTAGGCGGAGCCGCCGGAGAGGACGATGGCGTCGACGCGCTCGTTCGTCCTCACCGGATCGAGCAGGTCGGTCTCGCGCGTCCCCGGCGCGCCGCCGCGCACGCTCACGCCCGCCGTGGCCTCGCCGTCGAAGAGGAGGACGGTGCATCCGGTCCGGGCGCGTTCCTCGGTCCAGTGCCCGACGCGGATCCCCGGAACGTCGGTGACGGATCCGCTCCCCGAGCCGCTCCTCCGCGGGCTCGAGGTCATGCCGCGCGCTCGAGCTCGAGCCGGTCCCCTCCGGACCGCTTGGCGTCGTAGAGGAGCTCGTCGGCGGCGCGCACGAGCGCCGCGATCGATCTCCCCGGTCTCCAGGCGACCGCGCCCGCGCTCACCGTGACGGCAAGCCGGGGTTCGCGCTCGCGGGCTTCGCCCAGACGGGCTCGCACGCGAGCGAACACGACCCGCGCGTCGCTCACGGGCGTCTCCGGCAGGATCGCGATGAACTCATCGCCGCCTCGGCGGATCGCCACGTCCGAGCGGCGCAGCACGCCGCGAAGGGCCTCCGCGAAGGCGCGGATGGCCAGGTCGCCCGTCTCGTGACCGTGGGCGTCATTGACCTCCTTCAGCCCGTCGAGGTCGAAGGCGAGGACGGCGTAGTGACGGCCGTACCGGCCGGCGCCGGAGTCGATGAGGACCAGCTGCGCGTCCATGAAGCGGCGGTTGTACAGACCGGTGAGACCGTCGGTGAAGATCTCATCGCGCAGGCGGGCGATCAGGCGGGCGATCGCAGCGCCGATGGCGAACCCGACGATCGCCAGGGTGATGACGACGCCGACCCAGATCTGGGGTGCTGTGCTCACCATGCTGCGCACGTCGTCGAGCAGGAGTGCAGCGGCGGGAAGGGCCAGCAGCCCCGCGACCACGAGACCGATCTGCCAGGCGCGGGCGGCCCGAGCGATGAGCCGCCATGCCGATGCGATCACCGACGCGGCCATCCGCGTGCATTCATAGCACGAGGGGGTCCGAAGTCGCCGCCGGCGAATGCCTCCCTGAAAGCGCGGCTCGCCGGTGAACGGTGACGACTCGGCCATCAGGTACAGTCCCTGTTCAGCGCGAGTATCTGACCAGGAGGAAGGCGCGGACGCACGCGCTGCTGTTGGTGAGTGGGGTCGCGATCCGCGGGTCATGAATCGAGGCCCGGTCATCCCCGTCCGATGAAGCCACGCGCCGCGGGGGGGGGCAGAGTAGTCGGCCCGTGACGGTCGCGATCGGCGCCCGTCCGATGCTCTGGTTCGCGACAGCGCTCGGCGTCAGCGTTGCCATGCAGGCGTACTTCGCGCCGGGCCTCTTCGCGTCGCCGATCTACGCGCCGCTCGCGCCGCATCTTGGGCCCTTCGCCGCCGTCTCCGTGGTCGCCGCGGTCGGCGCGCTCGTTGTGGCGGAAGCGCCGCTCCCGCGCCGGGCGCGCGCAGCGTTCGCCGCGTGCGTCGCCCTCATGCCGCTGGTCGCCACCGTCAACTTCCTCCTCTCGGGACGGCCCAACGGCTTCGCCACTTGGGGCCTGCTCACGCTCGCGCTGGCGGCGACCGGTGGAAAGGCGGTCATCGGGCGTCCCGTCGGGTGGAGACCGCTGCGGACGACCGCGGGCGCGATGGTCCTGCTTCAGGGGCTGCTCATGGTCGCCAATCCGCAGGGCTTCCTGCCCGCCAGCTACGGCGCCTTCACCGCGTGGCTGTGGCTGTGGGGGCCGCTCTTCGGCGTCTGCGGCGGCGGACTGCTCGCAGCCGGGCGCCTGGGCTCGAGCCGAGCGGTCCTCGCCTTCACCGCGCTGGTCGCGCTGTGCCTGATGGTGCTGGTCGTCACCTTCCTCGGTACGGGCGTCTGGACCGGTGTCACGATCTACGGGCTCCTGCTGGTGTTCCTGCGGCTGGATGAGCCGAGCGGGCTCGAGCTGCGTCGCATGCCATCGCTGCTCCTGCTCGTGGGCGGCGCGCTGGCCCTGTACCACCTCGGCGCCGGTCTGCTCGATGTCATGCGCGGCCCGGTGCCGGCCCAGGGCCTCGAGGCGCACGACCTGTGGGACGACCTGGGGATGGCCGTGGTGGCGGGCGCCTGGCTGCACCGCGTCACCAGGTCATCGTCCGCGCAGGTCGACCTTGCCACGCAGCTCGCCGTGCTCGCCGCGTGCGCGGGAGTGGTGGCGGCGATCGTCTCCGCGACCAGCCCGCCGCACGCCGAGATCGCCGGCACCGGCGGGCGCGCCGTCGGCGGCGGGCTCGCCTCCGGCATCCTCGTCGTCGGCTTCAGCGTCGCGCTGCTCGCCGATCAGCGCTGGCCGGGCCGCGCGTGGCTGGCGACGGTGCTCCTGTCGATCGACGCGGTCGGCCTGTCGCTCGGTCTCGACGGCGTCGTTGCCGGCATGACCGAACTCGCCACGGAGGCGGCCCCGGCGCTGGTGGGCGGTCCGGACGCGTTCGACGCGGTCGTCCTCGTGACCCTCTCGACCGCCGTCGGGATCGTCGGTGTGACGAGGGCGCTGGACGCGCCGATCGGCGGGCGCATCTTCGCGGCGTTCGGCGCCGTCGTGTCCGTCACGCTGATGCGCTCGCTCATCACCGACGTGGCGACACAGGACCTCCTGGCTCTCCCCGCCGGCTCCCCGCAGGCGGCGGCCGTCGCGGCGAGGCTCGGGGCGACGCGCGGTCTGCTCCTCCTCATGCTCGTCGGCGCCGCGGTGATCAGCGGCTTCGTCATCACGGCCACGGTCACCCGCCCGCTCGCGCAGCTGGTGGCCACCCTCCGCCGCTACGCCGCGGGGGATCGCACCGCGCGCAGCGAGGGTGCCGGTGCCGACGAGCTCGGCATGCTCGCGCGGACCTTCGATGACTTCGCCGAGGCCCAGGAGGCCGCGGAGATCCGCCAGCGCAGCCTCATGTCGGAGCTCGCCGAGGAGCGGCAGCAGCTCCGCAGCGTCGTCGAGACCGCGCTCGAGGCGTTCGTCGCCATGGACGCCGCCGGCCGGATCGTCGACTGGAACGGCCAGGCCGAAGCGCTGTTCGGCTGGTCGCGCGGCGAGATCATCGGCCGCCCGCTCGCCGAGACGATCGTGCCGCCCACGCTGCGCGAGCAGCACCGGCGAGGTCTTCGCCGCTACCTGGGCGGCGGCGAGGGACCGCTGATCGGGCGGACCCAGCGCATGCCGGCGCTCCACCGCGACGGCCACACCTTCCCGGCCGAGATCTCGATCACGGCGATCCGCCGGGGCGACGATCGCACCTTCAGCGCGTTCATCCGGGACATGAGCGAGCAGGAGCGGCGCGAGGCGGAGCTCGAGCGGCTCGCGCTGTACGACACGCTCACCGGCCTGCCGAACCGCACGCTGCTGAGGGACCGCTTCGACCTCGCCGTGGCCGCGGCGCGGCGCGACGGCACGGCGGTGGCGCTCGGGTTCGTCGACCTCGATCAGTTCAAGAGCGTCAACGAGGCGCTCGGCCACGCCGTCGGCGACACGCTGCTGCGCGAGGCCGGCCGTCGGTTCCGCGCGGCGGTCCGCGAGACCGACACCGTCGGACGGATCGGCGGCGACCAGTTCGGTGTCGTGATCTCGGCGCTCGCGCAGGGCTCGGAGGCGACCGAGGTCGGGCGGCGGCTGCTCAGGGCGCTCGAGCGGTCGATCGAGGTCGAGGCGCGCCCCGTTTACCTGACCGCGAGCGTCGGGCTCGCGGTCGTGCCCGTCGCAGAGGCCGCGTTCGAGGAGACGATGCGCCAGGCCGAGGTGGCGATGTACGAGGCCAAGCGCGCCGGCGGCGGCGAGCTCGCGCTCTACTCGCTGGCGCTCGACACCAGCCCGCCGGCGACCTTCGGGCTGTCGGGCGAGCTGCGCGCCGCCATCGACAACGGCGAGCTGTGGGTGGCGTACCAGCCGATCGTCGAGGTGCGCTCAGGCCGGTGCCT
>JACPEQ010000066.1 GCA_016183435.1 Chloroflexota bacterium | reverse complement strand
GCGACGCCACGCTCACGGCAGATGCGCCCGATCGCCTCGATGGGCTGCACCGTCCCCACCTCGTTGTTCGCGTGCATGATCGAGACGAGCGCGGTGCGGTCGTCGATCGCGCGCGCCCCAGCCGCGGGGTCGACCAGGCCGTCCCGATCGACCGGTACGCGCGTGACGCGCACGTGCGCGTGGCGCTCGAGGTCCTCGGCCGTGTCGAGGACGGCGTGGTGCTCGATCGTGCTGATCACCAGACCCTCGGCCTCGTCACGCCGTGCCTTCAGGACGCCGCGGAGCGCCAGGTTGTCGGCCTCCGTGCCGCCGCTGGTGAAGACGATCTCGCTGGGCTGCGCGCCGATCGCGGCGGCCACTCCCTCGCGCGCCCGGTCGACGAGGGCGCGGGCCTGCCGGCCCTCGGCGTAGATGCTCGAGGGGTTGCCAGGGATCTCGCGGAGCACGCGGGCCATCGCCTCGGCGACCTCGGGGTCCACCGGCGTGGTCGCGGCGTGGTCCAGATAGACGCGTCCCACGGGATAAGTCTACGGAAACGGGCCTCTCACCGAAGAAGCCCCGGCTGTTGCCGGGGCCTCTTCTTCCGCAACTCGAAGCGCGCGCCCGTACCTACGGAACGAGCGACCAGATCAGCGTGGGCCCGGTGCCTGCGTTCGCGTCGCTGGCGGAGAGGCCACCGCTGGAACTCGAAGCGAGGAGGTCGACCGCGGTGACGATGCCGCCGCCGCCGTTGGGGCACGTGTCGCCGACGCTGGGGACCGGATCCCCGCTCGTCGTCACGATCGAGCTCCCGAAGCCCTTCAGGTTGAACCCGGTCACGGTGCCCTGCGAGTTCTTCCGGCTGGTGCTGCTCACGTCATACGCGACAGTGTCGCTGACGGCCTTGGTGTTCGTGACCACGTGATGGATCGTCGTCTGCGTCTTGCCGCCGGTGACGGTGTCCCACTCGCAGGTGACGGTGTAGTCGGTCGCGTCGCTCCGAGCGTAGGAGAATGTGACGTTGGCGGCCTGTTTCTGCAGCGTCTGGTTGTTCCAGCCCCACGGGACCTGGAGGTCGCCTTTGCCGACGAAACCCGTGCCCGTCGTTGGGTCGAACGTGACGGTCGCGAGCGCCGGGGCGGCCGTGAACACCAGCAGCACTACCGCGAAGGCGGCCGTGATCTTGATGCGCATTCAGTTACGTCCCTTCCGCGCGGTTCCCACCCTGCGGCTGTCTCCGAGCGGTCAGCAGCCGTTCTGGACCTTATCGACGGCCTCCGTACAGGTCCGTTACGAGCAGGTGTCGCGGCGGTATCGGCCCGCGTGCCCGCGTGACGATCGCGTGACGCGGACCCGCCGTGCGGGCGCTCTGTATCGCGCGATCCAGATCGCCGGGCCGACCGATCATCGACGCTGCGTCAGCGCGACCTCGATCTGTAATGCAGCTGTACGTCTGCGAGCGCTAGGTTCTCAGCGAAGGTCTGCCAAGGAGCGGCAGCAGTGGTCCAAGTCCTCACGACAGCGTCGATCGCAGCGATCGCGTTGCTCGGTCTGATCCTCGTCTTCGCCCCCGGTGCTGACGCCGCACGGCGCCGCGCGCGAGGCGTCGGCCTGCTGTCGATCGCCGCTTTCCTCGCGGTCGTCGCAATGACGCTCGCGTCGAGCCGGTAGAGGTGTGGAGGCCGTCGCTGCCGGCGGCCCTATGTGTCCGGAGACGCGCTCTCGACCGGCCTCAGCATGACGCCCACGCCGATCACCGTGTGGATGAGGCGGGGGTCGGCGGGGTCGTCGCCGAGCTTCCGGCGCAGGCGGTGCAGTGTCACGCGGACGACCTCGGACGAGCCCGGGTCGTCGTGGCCCCACACCTGCTTCAGCAGCCGCCGCGTCGGCACGACCGTGCCCGCCTCGCGCATGAGCGTGTGCAGCAGTCGGAACTCGGTGACCGTCAAGTCGAGCGCCCGGCCGTCGCGCGTCACGACGTGCTGGCCGACGTCCATTGACAGCGGGCCGACGTGCATGACGCGCGGGCCTGCGGGCTCGCCTGGCAGCTCGACGCCGGTCCGGCGCATCTGCGCGCGGACCCGCGCGACGAGCTCGCGGTGGCTGAACGGCTTCGTGACGTAGTCGTCAGCGCCGAGCTCGAGCCCCTTCACCTTGTCGTCCTCGGCATCGCGGGCGGTCAGCATGATCACCGGACCGCGTCCGCGCCGCCGGATCTCGCGCAGGACGGCGAACCCGTCGCGCACGCCGAGGTTCACGTCGAGGACCACGACGTCGGGCTGCTCGGCCTCGTACAGACGCAGGGCGCTGTCCCCGTCGTACGCGACGGAGGCCGACAGCCCTGCGCGCCGGAACGTGAGGTCGAGGAGCGCGCAGAGCTCGCGATCGTCGTCGACGACGAGGACGTTCACCGCGCCGACGGCAGCGTGAACCACACGGTCGTCCCGTGTCCGGGCTGGCTGTCGATCCCGATACGGCCGCCGTGCGCCTCGACGATCCCCTTCGCGATCGCGAGGCCGAGGCCGATGCCGGGCCCCTCGGCGCGGGGACGGTAGAAGCGCTCGAAGAGGAGCGACTGCTCGTCCTTCGGGATCCCCGGGCCGCGGTCGTCGACCGCGATGCGCACCTGGCCGTCGCCGGCCTGGCCACGCACGCGGATCGCGCCGCCCGCCGGCCCGTACCGCGAGGCGTTCCCGATGAGGTTCGCCAGGACCTGCCGCGCGTAGCGCCTGTCGGCGCTCACCACGATCCCGTGGGCGAGGTCGAGGTCGATCGTCTGGCCGCGCTCGCTCAGCGCGGGCTCGACCGACTCGACGGCCTCGTCAACGATCTCGCGCAGCGCGACGGGTCGCGGATCCACGCGGAAGCGCCCCGACTGGATGCTCCCCGCGCTCAGAAGATCCTCCATGAGCGTGCGCAGGCGCGCGGCGGTGCGCTGGGCCGATCCGGTGACGCGCGCGAACTCCTCCGCGGAGAGGTCCGCGTACCCCTCGGCGAGGAGGTCGAGCGCGTTCTCAAGCACCGCCAGCGGCGCGCGCAGCTCGTGGGCGACGCTGTAGAGGAGCTGCTCGCGCAGGCGGTTCAGCGCCAGGTGGTGCTCGCGCTCGCGACGTGTCCGGACGACCAGGACCGCGACGAGGTTGAAGATCACCAGACGCGTGAACCCGTTCCACCCCGACACCGCGAGCGAGACCTCCGGCGACGCGGCGACGTCGGCGACGCCCCAGGTCAACGCCGCTGCGGTCGCCGCCGCCGACGCGTAGGGCTGGCCGAGCCGCCAGCCCGCGGCCGCGACGGGAACGAGGTAGAAGAGGGAGAAGCCGATGCTCGGACCGGTCTCGTAGTCCACCAGGCCGATCCCCACGACGACCGCGAGCAGCCCGGCGAGCGCGAGCAGGCGCCGCATCAGCTCACCACGGTACGCGGGCCGCTACCGCTGCTCGGGCTTCCCCACCACACGCAGTCCGAGCTCGTCGAGCTCCGCCTGCGTGATCGCGGCGGGCGCGTCGAGCAGCAGGTCGTACCCCGTCTGCGTCTTGGGGAACGCCTGCAGCTCGCGGATGTTCTCGGTGCCGGCGAGGGTCATGCAGATCCGCTCGATGCCGCCGGCGAACCCGCCGGTCGGAGGCGCGCCGTAGTCGAGCGCGTCGAGGATCGCGCCGAACCGCTGCGCCGCCTCCTCCTTCGTGATGCCCATCTGCTTGAACACGCGCTCCTGCATCGACCGCTGGTAGATGCGGATGCTGCCGCCGGCCGTCTCACGGCCATCAAGCGCGAAGTCGTACTGCGAGCTGCGCGCGCGCTCGGGCTCGCTGTCGAGCCAGCGGAGCTCGTCGGGCGTGAGCGGTCCCGAGAAGGGGTTATGGGAGAACGTCCACCCGCCGTCTGGCGTGTGCTCGACGAGCGGGAACTCGTGGATCAGGACGGCCGAGTGCTTCGACCCGTCCACGAGGCCGAGCGTCTCGCCGAGGTGCTGGCGCAGTCGTCCCACCGCATCCGCGGCCACACGCTCCACGTCGGCGACGGCGAGGACCAGGTCGCCGTCGCGCGCGCCGGAAGCGGAGCGGATCGCGCTCAGCTCCTCGGCCGACAGGAACTTCGCGACCGGCGACCGGACCTCCGAACCCGCCATCGCGAACGACAGCAGGCCCTTCGCGCCACGGCCCTTCGCGACCTCGGTCCAGCCGTCGATCTCCTTCCGCGAGGCGTCGGCCTTCCCGGGCACGACGATCGCGCGAACGGTGCCACCCTTCGCGAGCGCGTCGCGCACCACGGCGAACGCGGTCTTCGGGAACGCGCCGCCGAGGTCGACGAGCTCCATGCCGAACCGGAGATCGGGCTTGTCGGAGCCGAAGCGGCGCATCGCTTCGGCGAAGGTGAGGCGCGGCCACGGCTTCCGCATCAGCGGCTTCGTGCTGAAGCGCTCGATGATCCGTGTGTAGAGATCCTCGATGAGCGCCATGACGTCCTCGCGCTCGACGAACGCCATCTCCACGTCGAGCTGCGTGTGCTCGGTGACGCGGTCGGAGCGCGGGTCCTCGTCACGGTACGCCCGTGCCATCTGGAAGTACTTGTCGATGCCGCCGTACATGAGGATCTGCTTGAGCTGCTGCGGCGACTGCGGCAGCGCCCAGAACTTCCCGGGGTAGTGGCGCGACGGGACGACGAAGTCGCGGGCGCCCGTGGGGTCGCCGCGGATGAGGTTCGTCGTCTCGATCTCCCAGAACTCGCGATCGATGAAGTAGCGGCGGATGAAGTCGACGACCTCGTGGCGCAGGCGCATGAGCTCCCGCGAGCGCTCGCGCCGGAGGTCCACGTAGCGGTACTTCCACCGCAGCGTCTCGTCGACCGGCGTCTCCTCGTTCACGTAGAACGGCGGCGTCTTCGAAGGGTTGAGGACCTCGACGCTCGTCGCCACCAGCTCGACGTCTCCGGTCGGCAGCTTCGGATTGCGCGTGCCTTCCGGCCGCGCGCGCACGGTGCCGCGTACGCGTATCACCCACTCGGCCCGCACGTCCTTTAGCGCGGCATGCGCCTCGGCCCGCTCCTTCGCCGTCGCCACGACCTGCGTGATGCCATAGCGGTCTCGGAGGTCGATGAACGTGAGGTCACCATGATCACGGCGTGTGTGGACCCAGCCGCAGAGCGTGACCTCCCGTCCCGCGTCGGCCGCGCGGACGTCGCCGCACGTGTGCGTGCGCAGCACGTCAGGCTTCCCGTTCTGGAGCCGCACCGCTCTCGATGAACGGCGGCTTCGGATACTTCGGCGCGTGCCGGCCGACCTCGGCGACGACCGCCGCGAGCCGGGTCACGCGCTGCGTCTTCGCGGCCAGGTCGCGCACGACCACGTGTCCGCCCCGCGCCTCGTCGGTGCCCCGGATGACGGCGACCGTCGCGCCGTGCTTCACGGCGTTCTCGAGCTGCCGCTCGATCGGGCGTGTGCTGCATTCGATGGCGACCCGGAAGCCCGCCTCGCGCAGCGGGCTCGCGAGCTGGATGCGGTCGGCGACGTCGTTGGCTTGGCCCGAGAGGATCCACACCTCCGCCAGCGGCTCGGGCGGCATCGCCACGCCTTGCTCCTTCAGCGCCGCGTGCAGCACGTCGACGCCGCCCGCGATGCCGACCCCCGGCATGGCGGGGCCGCCGAGCGTCTCGGTCAGACCGTCGTAGCGCCCGCCCGCCGCGACCGCGATGTCGCCGCTCTTCGTGAAGGCCGGATCGGTCAGCAGGAACTCGTACACGGTGCGCGTGTAGTAGTCGAGGCCGCGCACGAGCGTCGACATGACGCGGTGGCGGATCCCGAGCCGGTCGAGCCCCGCGACGACCGCGTCGAAGTGCGCCCGGTCCTCGCTGCACAGCAGGCCGTGCAGATCGGGGGCGCCCGCGACGATCTCACGGTCCTTCGGGTCCTTCGAATCGAGGATGCGCAGCACGTTCGTCTCGAGCCGGCGCCGGGACGGCTCGCTGAGCGCATCGCGGTGCTCCGCGAAGTACGCGCTGAGCGCCTCCTTGACCTTGGGGCGGCATGGCGCATCGCCGATCGTGTTCACGACCAGCTCGGTGTCGGTGAGGCCGAGCTCGACGTGCAGGGCGTTGCTGAACTCGACGATCTCGACGTCGGCGCTCGGCTCCTCCGCGCCGAAGCACTCGAGCCCCCACTGCCAGAACTGGCGGTACCGCAGGAGCTGCGGGCGCTGCCCGCGGAACATCGGCTCGAAGTACGAATAGCGGATCGGCCGCGGCAGGCGGTGCCCGCCGTGCTGCAAGAGAGCGCGGGCCACCGCGGGCGTGCCCTCCGGTCGCAGCGAGAGGCCCGCTTGCCCGTGCAGCGAGACCTCGAACATCTCGTAGCCGACGATGTCGCTCGTCTCGCCCGATCCCTTCACGAAGACCTCACGGTCCTCGAGCAGCGGCGTCGCGATCGGCGGATAGCCGTAGCGGAGCGCGCGCGCGCGGATGATCGCGCCGAGACGGTCGAACGCCGCCGCATCGGCGGGCAGGAGGTCACGCGTGCCCCGGGGGGCCTGGAGTAGCGGCACGGTGACGCGAGCGTAGACGGTATCGTCGTCAGGTGCCTCGCGCACTCGCACTGACGATGACCGCCACGCTCGTGCTCACCGCGTGTGGTGGGACCGTCGTGCGTCCGCCCGCGCCTTCACCGACCGTCGCGCCGACCGCGGCGCGCACGACCACACCGAATACCGGAGGTGCTGCCACGGCTGCTGCTACACCCGCGCCAGGATCCGCGACCACGGCGATCGTCGAGCTCGAGAAGGGCGGCTCGTTCACCATCGCCCTTCGGCCCGACAAGGCGCCGCAGACCGTCTCGCGCTTCGTCTCGAAGGCGAAGGACGGCTTCTACAACGGCCTGAAGTTCCATCGCGTCGAGGACTGGGTCGTCCAGGGCGGCGATCCACAGGGCACCGGGAGCGGGGGCGGGCGCGTCCCGAGCGAGTACAACGACCTCCCCTTCAAGCTCGGCGCGGTCGGGATCGCGCGCGGCCAGGATCCCGCGTTCAACAACGACTCCCAGTGGTTCGTGGTGAAGAAGGACTCGACGTTCCTCGACAAGCAGTACACGAACTTCGGCACGGTCACGTCCGGCATGGACGTCGTGCAGAAGGTCGCCATCGGCGACAGGATCAAGACGATCCAGATCCGTTGAAAGGGCGGGGTCGGACCTAGCTGCGCGCTAGCCGCCGCATCGACCTAGGAGAACGCAGCCCAGCAGAGCGATCAACGGATCGCCGGTCTCGCTGAGGGCAAGCGCAGCGGAAGCGAGAGGTCCGACGGTGAATGACAGGACGAGCCTGAGATCGTAGAGCCATGTGTACGTCGGAACCACCGCGATGCTCGCCAGTATGCGCACGCGCTCAACGGCTGAAGTGTCCGACCTCTTCAGGGCATCTTCGGCGTCTTGCCGAATCTCGGCGCTGAGCCTCGACTCCAGCCGCCTGAGGGCCAAGTGGAACGCGACATGAGGCAGGACGAGGGCGGCGAGCGCCAGTAGCGTCGTAGAGACCACATACCAGAATGCGATAGGACCGCGTTCGCCGAACGTCGCCACGTAGGCCTGAAGAACGTAGCCGGACCAGGCCAGTGCGATGAACTGCTCGTAGAGAACGAACTCGCGCAAACGCGGCACAACGAAGACCGGATGCTCCACGAGGTTATCGCTCCCGAGCCGCACGATGATCGCCAGCAAGACCAGGAAGCCCCAGATCCCCGTGCCGACCACCGCACCGGTCGGAGTGGCCCATATCAGGATGAGCAGCGCCTTCGGGACCGTCGTCTCGCCGAACCACTCCTTCTCCGGCGCGCCGATCCAGGAATCGCCGGCGAAAAGCACGCCTGCGGCGTGCGCCATGACCGCGATCGCGAGCAGCCATGTGGCGATGATGCCGACAGCAGCTGGCCTGACGCCGGTCCAGGCTCCAAGGGTCGCCATCACTTCGGTCCGTGCCTTCTCGCTGAAGCAGAGCAGTGCCGGCCTCAGCTTCAGATCGAGCGTGATCGCCCCCCAATACGTTCCGGCGACCATGAGCGCCAGCGCCGCGGGCAGGTGTGCAGTGACCGCCGTAGCACGGAACAGTGCGTCAAAGCCGAACGACCACGCCCACGCCAGCCCACCGAGATACAGGAGGAGCGCCCAGCCCGCCGATGACGCCGATGCCCAGAGGACAGTCGACCACCGCTCAGGGTCACGAGGCGTGAAGCCCCGGACCCGGAACAACCAGATCGGTACAAGTGGACCTGCCCTTGACGCGATCCGCACGCGGGGATCCTAACCGGCGCTCTCGCCAGGCCACGTCTTGAGCATCCTCAACCAGCCCGGTCGACTGCCGCGGGTCGCTTAGGCTCGGGGATCGCGAACGACGACAGCGGCGCGACGCGCGAGCGGACTAGCCGAGCACCTCGCGCGCGGTCGCCTCCCAGAGCTCGACCATGAGCCCGAGCGACGTCTGGTCGATCCGCTCGTTCCGCCCGTGGAACATCGACGCGAACTCGTTGAAGGGGATCCGCTCGCGGAAGAGCCCGTAGCCGTACGAGGTCACGCCCCTGCGGCGGAAGAACCGCGCGTCGGTGGCGCCCACGACGAGGAACGGCAGCGTCGTGCCGCCCGGGACGAGCCGCTCGGTCGCGGTCGTCAGCGCGCGCCACAGCGGCGTGTCGATGGGCGACGACGTCGCCAGGTTCTCCCCCTCTTCGGCGATCTCCACGTCGCCCCACAGATCGCCGACGGCGTCGCGCAGCATTCGGTGCACGGCCGCGGGGCCGACGCCGGGGAGCGTGCGGATGTCGATCTGGATCTCGGCGGCGTCCGGGACGACGTTCGTCTTGAGCCCGCCGTGCTCACTGTCCGTCGGCTCGCCCTTCAGGCTCGCCCGCGGATAGCCGCTCCGCTCTCGTGGACTCGCTCGGACCGGCGAAGCCGGATCCTCGCTCGTCCTCATTCCATGACGCCGCCGTGGGTCATCGGGAGCGGGTCGAGCACGCGGCGCAGGTCCGCCTCGGGCATGACCTTCTCCTCGAGGGCGACGTCGAAGAGCGAGCGGCGCTCCGCGAGCGCTCGCTTCGCCAGCGCTGCGGCCTTGGCGTAGCCGATGTGAGGCGAGAGCGCGGTGACGAGGAGCGGCGGGCTCGCGTCGAGCAGCTCCTGGGCACGGTCGCGGTCGACGCGCATCCCGTCGATCGCGCGCGTGCGCAGCTGCCGCGTCGCGTTCGTGAAGATCGTGGCCGACAGGCAGATCGCGTAGTTGATCCCGGGCATCATCACGTTCAGCTCGAGCTGTCCGGCCTGCGCGCCGAGCATCACGGCGGTGTCGTTCCCGATCACCTGGAAGCAGACCTGGTTCACCATCTCCACGATCGCCGGGTTCACCTTCCCGGGCATGATCGACGAGCCCGGCTGGACCGCCGGGATCGAGATCTCGCCGAAGCCGGTTCGCGGTCCGGACACCAGCAGGCGGATGTCGTTGCAGATCTGCGTGATCTCGATCGCGGCCGTGCGCATGCCGCTCGAGATGCGGACGAACGGCGCCATCGACTGCATCGCCTGGAAGAGGTCGGCCGCGGGCACGATCGGCTCGCCGTACCACTGGGCGAGATGGCGGCAGACCCGCTCGCGGAACTTCGGGTCGGCGTTCAGCCCGGTCCCCGCGGCGGTGCCCCCGATCCCGAGCTCGCACAGCTCCTGACGGCCCGCGCGCAGGCGCGCCGCGGCCGAGCGCACGCGCGCCGCCCACCCTCCGAGCTCCTGACCGAACGTGACCGGAACGGCGTCCTGCAGATGCGTCCGTCCGGGCTTGACGACGTCCCGGAACTCCTGCGCCTTCGCGTCGATCGCGGTCGCGAGGAGGTCGAGCTCCGCCGCGAGCGCCTTGGTCAGCTCGAGATGCGCCAGCCGCATCGCGGTCGGGGTCACGTCGTTCGTCGACTGCGCCATGTTCACGTGGTCGTTCGCGTTCACCTTCGTGTAGGTGCCCGGCGCCCCGCCGAGCTTGCGGTCCCCGAGGTTGGCGATGACCTCGTTGGAGTTCATGTGGAAGGAGACGCCGGCGCCGGCCTGGAACACGTCGATCACGAACTGGTCGTGATGCTTGCCGCCGAGGATCTCGTCGCACGCCCAGACGATCGCGTCGCGACGCTCGGTCGAGAGGCGGCCGGCCTCGGCGTTCGCCAGCGCGGCGGCCTTCTTCACGGAAACGATCGCTCGGATGAACGCGGGGAACGCCCGGTATCCGCTGATCGGGTAGTTCTCGATCGCGCGCTGCGTCTGCGCGCCCCACAGCGCTTCGGCGGGGACGCGGACCTCGCCGAGCGTGTCCTTCTCTATGCGGTCGGTCGTGGTGATGGGCTCCCTCGTCGTCGTCGTCGCCATCGGAGTCGCTCCCTCGGCCTCTGCGGCATCGATGTATCTCGGTCCATGACCGACGCTGCGGCCCCGCCGCATGCGTGGCCAAGGGCCGTTACACCCATGACGCTCATCCGAACGGCTTTCCGCAACGTAGAATAGGCCTGAACCCCCGATGCAGAAGAACCGGCTCGCCTGGATGATCGGCGGACCCCAGGGGAGCGGGATCAATGCCTCCGCCGAGGTCTTCGCCAAAGCCTGCAGCCGTGCCGGACTGCGGGTCTACGCGAACATCGAATACCACTCGAACATCATGGGCAAGCACTCCTTCTACCGCGTCCGCGTGGACGACGAGGACGTGCGCAGCTACAAGGAGAAGACCGACATCCTCGTGGCCCTCGACCACGAGACGCTCGTTGGGGACGGCGACCAACGCCGCTGGCCGACCCACTACGGCCACCTCCACGAGGTGAGTGACGGCGGCGGAGTCATCTTCGACAGCGAGATCGGCTACGAGCCGTCGGCCGACCGGACCGGCGTGCGCTTCTACCCGGTGCCCTTCATGGAGATCATCAAGGCCGCGCTGGCCGAGGTCGGCAAGGGCGACCAGGCGCGCCGCTACGAGGTCATGAAGAACACCGTCGCGCTCGGTGCGTCGCTCGCGCTCTGCGAGTACCCGTTCGACCTCGTCGCCGAGGTCATCCTCGGGCAATTCAGGGGAAAGCGCAGCGAGATCGGCCAGCTGAACGTCCGCGCGGCCAAGCTCGCCTTCGACCACGTGCGGGACAACTTCGACGCGAAGGCGTTCCCCTACCGGCTGCAGCCCGCCGCGGACCGCAAGCCGCGGATCCTGGCGAAGGGCTACGAGATCATCGCCATCGCGAAGCTGCGCGCGGGCTGCGCATTCCAGACGTACTACCCGATCTCTCCGGCGACGGACGAGAGCGTGTACCTCGAGCGGCATCAGCGCGACCAGAACCTGCTCGTCGTGCAGTGCGAGGACGAGATCTCGTCCATCAACATGGCCGTGGGCGCGGCGCACATGGGCGTACGGAGCGCGACGGCGACGAGCGGCCCCGGCTTCGCGCTCATGGTCGAAGGCATCGGGTTCTCCTCGATCACCGAGGCCCCGGGCCCGGTCATCACGATGTACCAGCGGGGCGGCCCCTCGACCGGCCTGCCGACGCGCCAGGAGCAGGGCGACCTGCAGTTCGTACTGCACCCGGCGCAGGGCGACTTCCCGCACGTCGTCATCGCCCCCGGCGACCTGCGCGAGTGCTACCAGGACGTCTTCTCGGCCTTCAACTGGGCCGAGCAGTTCCAGCTGCCGGTCATCGTGCTCCCGGACAAGAAGCTTGCGGCCATCTATACGACCATCGACAAGCTCGAGCTGAAGTACGACAAGCTGGAGCGCGGCAAGACCTTCACCGGCTCGGAGTGGACGCCCGACGAGGCGAAGGGCAACGATCTCGTAGCGCAGGACGGCCACGTCGGCGATGGCCACAGACCGGGCGAGGGCGCCAACGAGTACCTGCGCTACGCCCTCACGAAGGACGGGATCTCGCCGCGCAGCCGCCCGGGCACGCCGGGCGGCCGTTTCTGGAGCACCAGCGACGAGCACGACCCCGACGGCCACATCACCGAAGGCGTCGAGATGCGCATCGCGATGATGCACAAGCGCATGGGCAAGCTCTCGCTGCTGTCGAAGACCATCCCGAAGGATCAGCAGCTCGCCCTCCACGGCCCGGAGACCGCCGACGTGACGGTCGTGGCCTGGGGCTCGACGAAGGGCACGATCCTCGACGCCATGCGCATCCTCGAGGACGAGGACAAGAAGGTGAACTTCCTCCAGTGCCGGCTGATGAAGCCGTTCCCGGCCGAGGACGTCGAGCGCATCTTGCGCGCGGCGAAGCACCTGATGCTCCTCGAGGAGAACTACTCCGGACAGCTCGGGTCGCTCATCGCCGAGCACACCGGCGTGCGCATCGAGGACAAGGTGCTGAAGTTCGACGGCCGTCCCTTCAGCGAGGACGAGGTGCTCGCGGCGCTCCGCGCGCGTCTCGACGGCATCGCCAAGGAGGGGACCGACGTGGTGATGACGAATGTCCGTTGAGGCGCCGGTCAAGAAGTTCGCGATCAAGGACTACAAGTCCGACCTCCACAACGACTGGTGCCCGGGCTGCTTGACGCCGGACACGCGCATCGCGATGGCGGATGGCGGCTGGAAGGCGATCGCCGACGTCGCCGTCGACGACCGGGTGATCGGCCACGACGGCAAGGCGCACCGCGTCACCGAGGTGATGTCTCACTGGCACCCGTCGCCGCTCCACCGTCTGACGGTGATCGGTGGGCGTGCGGTCGATCTCACCGACGACCATCCGGTGCTTGTTGTGCGACACGCGGACTCTGTCGCGGAGTGGACCCCGGCGCGCGAGGTACACGCGGGCGATCTGATCGTTCGTCCGATGGCAGCGAGCAGGATCGAGCGTGAGCTCGT
>JACPEQ010000071.1 GCA_016183435.1 Chloroflexota bacterium | reverse complement strand
TCGACAGCGCGCTGCGAGAGGTGCGCGCGCTGGCGCGGGGGCTGGCCGCTCCCGATCTCGCGCCGCTCGGCCTCGGCGACGTCATCGACCAGGCCTGCGACGAGCACGAGCGCAAGACCGGTCAGGTCGCGTACCGGGACGTCTCGGACCTGCCGACGAGCGCGCCGGAACAGGTCAAGATCGCCGTCTACCGCGTGCTGCAGGAGGCGCTCTCGAACGCCTTCCGTCACGCCGGCGCGGGCGTCGTGCGGGTCCGTGCCGCCGTCCGCCATGGCGGGATCGAGATCGAGTGCGTCGACGACGGCCCGGGCATCAGGTCCGACTGCTCTCAGGGACTCGGGCTGCGGAGCATGCGCGAGCGCATCGAGCTTCTGGAGGGCTCCTTCTCCGTCCAGCCGCGCCCGGGCGGTGGGACCACGCTGCGCGCGCACATCCCTCTCGTCGCGTCGGGCGTGGGGATGCCGTGAGCGGTCCGACACGAACGCTCGTCGCCGACGACCACGAGCTGTTCCGCAAGGGCGTGATCGCTGCCCTCTCCGCGACGGGCGACATCCTCGTCGAGGCCGAGTGCGCGACCGGACGCGATGCGCTGCGCCTGGCGCGGGTGCACCTACCCGATCTGGTGCTGGTCGACCTGGGCCTGCCCGACCGCGACGGGCTCGACGTCGTGGCTGACATACACCGCGAGTGCCCGTTCTCGCGGATCGTGGTCCTCACCGTGAATGAGGACGAGCGCGCGCTGTTCCGCGCCCTTCGGGAAGGAGCCTCGGCGTACATCCTGAAGGGCATCACTGCGGAGGAGCTGGTGCGCGCCATCCACGGGGTCATCGTGGGCGAGAGCTACGTGAGCCCCAAGCTCGCGGCGCGCCTGCTCCAGGAGATGCGGGCACCCGCCCGCGGACCGCTCGAGGAGCTCTCGGAACGCGAGCGCGATGTGCTCGCGGGCCTCGCGGCCGGCGAGACGAACCGTGAGATCGCCATCCGACTGCGCCTGTCCGAGAAGACGGTGAAGTACTACGTGACGAATGTGCTCATCAAGCTGCACGTGCGCAACCGCGTCGAGGCGGCGCTCATCGCGGATCGCGCGAGGCGGGATCGCTAGCGATCGCCTGCGGCCTGAGGCCGTGCTGACACGATCATCCGGGATCGTTCAATGTCGTGCATCCGGTGACGCGGTCGCTCGAGGGAGATCTGGACGACGTCATCGGGGGTTCATCGACGTGCACTCCGACCGTCTCGTCATCACCGACCCGGTGAAGAAGGAGATGAAGCAGGAGCTGCGCTTCTCTGGGCGCTATCCCTTCCACACGATGAAGCGCGGCCGTGACGGCGCGTTCTTCCCACCGGGAGGGACGCCGATGCTCCTGTCCGACCACGGCGGCCCCTCCCTGACCATGGCGGCCCCTCCCTCCTCTTCGTCGACGCGGCCGAGCGCCGCATCGCCACGGCGACGAAGCTCGGTGAGCAGCCCTTCCACACCACGTACGACCCGCTGGGGAAGCGGCTGCTGGTCACGAGCAACGTCGCCGGTGAGGTGGCGGTGATCGACCTCGCGACGCGAGAGATCCGTCAGCGGATCAAGGTGACCGCGCCCCACGGCATCGTCGCGATCGGAATTCCATAGGCGCGACCCGGGGGTCGGGGAGCCCCTGCGATGACTAGATCATCGCCTCGTAGGCGCTGCCTCGTGGCCGTCGGCGGAGCACCACGCTGGGCCGGTGCTTGCCGCGCACCATGCGGTCCCGGACGAGCACGATCTCGGCTTCGCGATGCGCCCGGAGGAGCGTCGCCAGGAACGGCGGCGCCGTGGCGTCGAAGTCGTAGAGCGCCGCGTCGCACTGTGCGACCAGCGGACAGGACTCGAGCCCGCGGAGCAGCACGCAGTGCTCGCCGGGACCGGCGCAGGTGCTGACGTCCGTCCGGTCGTCCGCGACCACGGCGGCCCAGTCCCGGCGCCGCGCCTCGGACGGACTGACGACCAGGACGGTTCGATGTTGACCGGCGGCCGGGCTCATCCGGGCGATCGTGCTAGCGGACCGGGAGATGGAACAGTGCCGAATGGACCCGTAGGAAGGTAAGGACGCCGCTCGCGCGGGCCGGCGCCCTTCCCGTACGTTCTGGCCGCAAACAAGTCCATCCCCTCTGTTCCGGGAACGTGGGCGCGTCGGACCTGCCGCAGAGGCCGACGAGGCCCACGTTCCATATTCCGACGCTCGCGCCGGGGGACCCGGCGCTCGCGCCACGGTGCTCGACCTCGGCCTGCGGGACTCGGTCTGCGCGCCGTGGGTACGGTGGGCGTGGCGGCGGTCCTCGGTGGGACGGGCCGCGGGGCGCCGTCGCCCGGCCTGGCCGCCGCGACGCGCGCGCCGGGACACACGCCGTTCCCGACCCCCGCGGTGAGCGCGACGGCAAGACCGGCCCCCGCCATGCTCGACCACGACGCGGTCGCCGCATCGGCGGTGAAGCGCTTCGTCGAAGGCGAGTGGGAAAAGGTGAAGCCCTATGGGACGCAACCGCTCGCGCCGCGTGTCGAAGGCGGCGCGAAAGTCTTCGACATGTCCATCGACGCGATCAAGCATCGCATCGACGCGCTGAAGGAGCCGCTGAACGCGCTCGGCTACAACGGCACGTGGCCGGGCCCGACCCTCCGGGTCGTCGCCGGCGATACGGTGCGAGCGACCTTCAAGAACAACCTCCCCGAGACGACCGGCGTCCACTTCCACGGCCAGCGCCTGCCGAACAAGATGGACGGCGTCCCCCTCGTGACGCAGGATCCGATCCAGCCGGGTGGTTCGTTCACGTACGAGTTCGTCGCGCGCACGACCGGATCCCACATGTACCACTCGCACCACAACGCGACGGACCAGGTCGGCCGCGGGCTGCTCGGCGCCTTCATCGTCGATCCGAAGGACCCCGCGGAGCGACCCGACCGCCCGTACGGCGTCACGCAGGACGTCGTCTGGATCAGCAACGACTCGCTCGGCGGCGGGCGTGATGATGCATCCCTGGCATCTGCACGGGATGCCGATGCATGTGGTCGCTCGCGATGGCTATCCGCTGGCGAGCGCCGCCTTCACCTGCGACACGCTCGGCGTGAACCCGGGCGAGCGCTGGGACGTCGTCGTGGAGTGCGATGAGCCGGGCGTGTGGGCCTTCCACTGCCACATCCTCCCGCACGCGGAGGCCCGCGACGGGATGTTCGGGATGGTGACCGCGCTCATCGTGGCTTAGCGGCGCGGAGGCGGTCGGAGGCGGGCGCTCGGTCTGCGGCTCTTCTGCCCCACCATGCTCGTCCGGGCGTCGGCTCTGGCGCGGGCGGTGCACTGCGGCGACGCTCGGGACATGACCGCGGCGACGGAGGTCTACCCGACCGAGGGCATCGACGTCGTTCTCCGTGACGGATCGACGGTGCACCTCCGCGCTCGAGGACGTCATCCTGCGCATCGGCGCCGTCGCGGAGGCGCACGCGGAGATCGCCGAGCTCGACGCGAACCCGGTGATCGTCTCACGTGAGGGCGCGACGATCGTCGATGCCCGCGTGCGGGTCGGCGTCCCGCCGCCGCGCCCCCCGCTGTCAGCCCGCTAGCCCGCGATCACCGCCTGTGCTGCGACCGCGCGCGGGAGGCCGCCTGCTCCATCGACGCGAACATCCGCGACGCCTCGTCGCTCGACAGGTGCTCGTCGAGCAGCGGCAGGTAGATCGCCTCCTCTTTCCCGAAGTGCGTCATCACGAGCGCGTGCAGCCCGTAGAGGACGCGGCGCAGCTCGGAGGCGTGCTCGTCCGGTGCGTGCCGGAGCACGCCGAGCTCGTCGATGAGCTCCACCACCGCGACGTGGTCGCGGCTCATCGTCGCCGTCGCTCCGAGCGCGCCGAGCGCGCGACCGACCTCGGGATAGAGGACCTCGTCCTCGGCCATCGCGTGCGGGATGAGGTGCTCGGTGAGGAACGCGTACGCCACGTCGACCTCGGTGCGCAGCGTCACGGCGGGGACGGTCCCGACGTGATCCGCCGCGGTACGAAGCGCTTCGATGTGCGGAAGGAGCTCGCGATGCTCCGCGCGCAGCGGCTCGGTGGGACGGACGCTGGGATGGCCGGCAACGGTCCTGGTCATTCGATCACCTCCCGGTGAGCCCACGCGATCGTCCCGCCCGTGGCGCCTTCGGGCTAGGGCCGTTGCGTCCGGGCGGGTCGGGTCCAACGGGCGAGCTTGAGGACCTCCGGGCCGATCACGGCGAGGCCGGCCACCGCCAGCGCGATCCGCGGCCGCCGTGCCGTCGCGAGCAGCGCCGCGACGACGCCGTACCGGGTGGCCATCCCGGTCGCCTCGACGATCGCCTCGGCACGTCCCGAGAGGACCCGCGTGCCCGAGAAGACGCGCGCGTCCGCCGGCACGACGTCGCCTTCGCGGATCTCGACGACGTCCCCCGGGACGATCTCCTCGGCGGGGACCTCCGTCCATCGGCCATCGCGGCGCACGCGCGCGGTCGGGGCACTGAGCCGGCGGAGCTGCTCCAGCGCCCGCTCGGTCCGGAGCTCGAGCCCGACGCTCACGAGCGCGATCGGGATGACCGCGACGAACGCCGCGATCGCGTCCGCCTGGGCTCCGCTGCGCTAGGGCCGAGCGAGGGGCTTTGCCCCGAGCGAGGTCTGAACTAGGGGCGATCGCGACCGGCGACCGCGTACACGACGGGGTCCGCCACGAACCGATCGCGGCAGTGCGGCCCGCAGAAGGCGTACGGGCAGGCCACTTTCAAAGTCGGTAGGGTGGCCGACGACGATGGATCGGGCAGCCCTCGTGCAGCGGGTCCACGCCGACTTCGGCCGCATTCGGTCGGAGCTCGAGGGGCTCGTGCGGATCCCGTCGGTGAGCCACCCGGGGCACGATCCGCAGCACCTGCGGCGCTCAGCCGAGGGAATGGTCCGGATCCTGAAG
>JACPEQ010000068.1 GCA_016183435.1 Chloroflexota bacterium | reverse complement strand
TGCCGCTTGTGGGCGGTCGTGAGGATCCCGGTGCCGATCGGCTTGGTGAGCCACAGCTCGTCGCCCTCGCGAAGGTGCCGCTTGAGGAGCATCCGCTTCGGATCGACGCGGCCGGTCACGCACTGCCCGAACTTCGGCTCCTTGTCGATGATCGTGTGACCGCCCGCGACGACGCCGCCGGCCTCGCGCACCTTGTCCACGGCGCCCGCGAAGATCCGCTCGAGGAGCTCCGTCGGAACGTCCTCCGGCCAGGCCGCGACGTTCAGCGCGAAGAGGACCTCGCCGCCCATCGCGTACACGTCCGACATCGAGTTCGCGGCACCGATCTGGCCCGAGGCGTACGCGTCGTCCACGATCGGCGGGAAGAAGTCGACCGTCTGGACGATCGCCATGTCCGGGGCGACCGCGTAGACCGCCGCGTCGTCGGCGATCTCGAGCCCGACGAGCAGCTCCTTCGGCATCGGCTGGGTCGCGAGAGGGCGCAGGACCTGCGCCAGCGGGCCGGGGCCCAGCTTCGCTCCTCAGCCGGCGCAGGACGAGAGCGTCGTCAGCCGGATCTGGTCGCGCGTGAACACAGACGGAGGATAGGGCGCTAGGGCACGGCCAATGGCTCGCGGATCGACGTCCACCACACGCCGAACGCCAGCGCCATCAGCAGGACCGCCAGCGCGAGGTTCGATGTCTGCCGCTCGCGGCGGAAGATCACGACCATGAACAGCAGCGCCGCGGCGGCGGCGAGGAGCAGCGCGAGCCCCGCGAACACGAGCTGCAGGCTCATATGACGTTGTGCTCTCTCACGGGCTCGCCCGTGTTGAAGCGCGCGAGGCGCAGCGGCGCGATGTCGAAGGACGACGGTCGGCCGACGATGCGATCCGCGATGATCGCTCCGACCGCCGGCGCGTGCATGAGGCCGTGACCGGAGAACCCGGCGGCCATCACGAACCCCTCCACGCCGTCGACGCAGCCGAGGATCGGGTGCTTGTCGGGCGTGTCCTCGTAGAGACCCGCCCACCCGGTGCGGACGGACGTCCGTTCCAGGAGCGGCAGCCGCGCGAGGCCACGCTCCACGACGGCGGGCAGGAAGTCCCAGTTCACGGTCTCCGAGTAGGTCGGGCGATCGTTCGGGTCGGCCATCCCGAGGAGGATCCCGCCCGACTCGCGGTGCATGTACAGCGTCGACGCGAACTCGATCGTCAGCGGGATCGGATGGTCGATCCCCGCGGCGTTGTCGGTCACGAAGATGTGACGCCGCAGCGGGCGGATCGGGACGACGACGCCGACCATGGCAGCGATCTGCGGCGCCCACGCACCGGCGGCGTCGATCACGAGGTCGCACGCGATGCGCTCGTCACCGACGTGCACCGCCCGGACGCGTCCGCGCTCGAGGTCGATGCCGCTCACGGCCGCGTGTTCGCGGAAGGTCGCCCCCGCGGCGCGAGCGCGGGCGACGAAGCCGTTCAGGATGCTCATCGGATCCGCGTGGCCGTCCTTCCCGCAGAACGTCCCGAAGAGGACGTCGTGGACGGCGAGCTCCGGGAAGATGGAGCGGATCTCGTCCACCTCGACCTTCCGCGCGGGCACGCCGAGGCGCTGCCAGAGCGCGAGGGAGCGCTGGAACGCCGGGATGTCGCGCTCCTCGGTGATGAGGAAGAGGTAGCCGACCTGCTGGAAGGCGATGTCGATCCCGAACTCGTCCTCGAAGCGTTCGAATCGCGGCAGCGAGAGCTGCGACAGCCGGACGTTGACCTCGCTGGAGAACTGCAGACGGATCCCGCCCGCGTTCTTTCCCGTCGATCCGGCCCCGAGGGTCTCGCGCTCCAGGACGAGCACGCTGCGCACGCCGCGAGCGGTGAGGTGGTACGCGATCGAAGCGCCGATGACCCCGCCGCCGACGATCACGACATCCTGGGCCGCTCCAGGCACGTTCGCGATGCTATTCGTATCGTTCCCGGGATGCCGGAGCCCACACGCAGCGAGTGGTCCATCGCGAAGACGGAAGCGAGCGCGCCGCGCGCGATGGTCACCAGCGATCAGCCCGCCGCGACCGATGCCGCGCTCGCCGTGCTGCGCGAGGGTGGCAACGCCGTCGACGCAGCGGTCACCGCGGCGTTCGCGATGGGCGTGACGGAGCCCGCGCTCAGCGGGATCGGCGGCGTCGCCGTGATGGTCATCCGGCTCCCGGACGGACGGGAGACGGTCATCGACGGCAGCGGGCTCGCTCCGCGGGCCGCGAAGCCGGACATGTTCCGCATCGCCGGCGGCGCCGACGTAAGGGGGATGTACGGCTGGCCGGCCGCCGTCGGCGACGAGAACAACGTGGGGTATCGCTCCGTCGGCGTCCCGGGGATGGTCGCGGCGATGGCGCGCGCCCTCGACCGGTACGGCACGATCGATCTCGAACGCGCCGTGCGCCCCGCGGTCGCGCTCGCGTCGGACGGCCTGCCGATGGACATCTTCCACACGCTCACGTTCGCGAGCTACGCGGACCGGCTGTGGGCGTTCCCCGAGTCCAAGCGGACCTTCTTCAAGGAGGACGGCCTGCCGCTGCACCCGCCGACCGCGCTCGAGGGCGGCGGCGACAAGCTCGTGCAGGCGGACCTCGCGCGCAGCCTCGAGCTCATCGGCCGCGAAGGTCCGGACGCCTTCTACCGCGGCCCGCTCGCGCGAACGATCGTCGAGGACGTCCGGCGCGGCGGCGGCCTGCTGGCGCTCGACGAGCTGGCCGCCTACGAGGCCCGCGAGGTCGCGCCGCTGGTGACGGAGCACCGCGGGCACCGCATCGCGACGAACCCGGAGTGCGGCGGCGGCATCACGCTCGTCGAGATGCTGAACGTCCTCGACGGCATCGACCTCGGGTCGATGGAACGGGGCTCCGCCGAGCACGTGCACGCGGTCGGCGAGGCGTGCCGGCGCGCGTTCCTCGACCGCTTCGCCCATCTGGGCGACCCCGCGCACGTGGACGCGCCGTTCGCGCTGCTGGCGTCGATGGAGCACGCGGCGCGCGTGCGTGCGGAGATCGATCCGACCCGGGCGACGCCGGAGCGCGGGCCCTCGGTGGTGGCGAAGATGACCGCCGACGTGCCGCACACGACGCACATGTGCGTCATCGATGCGTCGCGCATGTGCGTGTCGCTGACCTCCACGCTCGGCGGGGCCTTCGGCTCCGCCGCGGTCATCCGCGGGACCGGGATCCTCCTCGCGAACGTCATGACCTGGTTCGATCCGCGACCGGGTCGCCCGAACTCCATCGCCGGAGGCAAGCGGATCCTGTGGGCGCCGTCGCCGGCGATCGTGTCGCGGTCGGGCGAGCCGCGCCTGGTCGTCGGGGCGTCGGGCGGGCGGCGGCTCATCAGCGCGGTCGCGCAGGCGATCCTCAACGTGGTCGTCCATGGCGACGGGGCGCAGGACGCCGTGAACGGGCTCCGGGTCCACTACGAGGCGGGTCCGATGCTCGTGGACACGCGCGTGCCGGCCGCGACGCGCGAGCAGCTCGCCCGCATGGGTCACACCGTCGTGCCGACGGAGGAGAACATCGCGTCCGCGGCGTTCGGTCGCTTGAACGGCATCCTCGTCGAGCGCGATCGCTTGCGTGGCGGCGTGGGGCGCATGCGTCCATCGATGGCCGCGGGGTTCTAGGAAGGGCCGCTCTCGGTTATGATCGATGTCCCGAACGCGGAAGTGGCGGAACGGCAGACGCGATAGGTTCAGGGCCTATTGCCCGTAAGGGTGTGGGGGTTCAAATCCCCCCTTCCGCACAGAACATCTTCTAGGATCGAGGGCGATGTCCCGAGACCCGCTCCCGTGGAGGCGCGTGCGCACAGGCGAGCGCCGGGACTTCAAGATCCTGCGGATCGGTCAGGACGTCTTCGCGGACCCGCGCGACGGGCAGGAGCATCCCCGCGTGATCATCGAGGCGGACGACTGGGCCAACGTGCTCCCGATCACGCGGTCGGGCGAGGTCGTGATGGTCAAGCAGTTCCGCTTCGGCAGCCAGGAGGTCTCGCTCGAGCTGCCCGGCGGCGTGGTCGATCCCGGCGAGGAGCCGGCCGCGAGCGTCGCGCGCGAGCTGGAGGAGGAGACCGGCTACCGCGCGGGCCGCGTCCTGCCCCTCGGCGTGTACCGGCCGAACCCGGCGCACTTCACCAACCGCGTCCATGCTTTCGTCGCGCTCGACTGCGAGGCCGTCCACGACGGCACGCCGGACCACGGCGAGGATCTGACCGTGGAGATCGTGCCGCGCTCCGCGGTCCGGAAGCTCGCCCGCGACGGCCGCATCACGCACGCGCTCATCCTCGCGACGCTCGACCTCGCCACGCTGAAGGGCTACCTCTAGAGGTCAGTCGGTGGACGCGGGCGCCGCGACCGTGGTCATCGGGACATCGCGGACCTCGCGGGGCAGCAGCGTGAGCACGATGCCCGCGCCGAGCGCCGCGACCGACGCGAGGATGAGGCCGGCGGAGATGTCGACCGCCTGCCACAGCGCGGAGGCGCCCATCGCTCCGATGATCGTCCCCACCTGCGCCACGGCGCTGACGACGCCGAAGACGCGACCGCGCTGGCGGGCGGGCACGGCCGTGGTGAGCAGCGCGAACCACGAGGCGTTGAAGGCCGTGAGCGAGGCGCCCGTGATGAAGCTGATCGCGTAAAAGAACGGCTTCGGAAGGGCGAACACGAGCACGAACCCGAACAGGCAGATCGGGATGGACGCCAGCATCGCCATGCGCCGGCGGCCCGTGCGGTCGGCGAGGTGGCCGAGCCACGGACCGAGCGTGATGTCGCCGATCCCGAAGATCGTGAAGATGATCCCGACGTCGAACGTCGTCCATCCCAGGCGCTCGGTCGCGAATGGCGCGTAGCTCGTGATCCAGCCACCGAAGCCGATGAGCAGCAGCAGGTTCGCCGCGAGCAGGACGAACACGGAGCGGGTCCACACCGAGCCGGCCGGCGCCGCGGCCCGCTCGCGCTCGTGCTCACCCCGCGGGCGCGGCAGGAACAGCGCGCCGACGAACGCGACCGCGCTCGTGCCCGCGACGATCATGAACGGCGTCCGCAGGTCGGCGCTCACGGCCACCAGCCCGCCGAGCGCTGGCCCGAGCACGCTCCCGGCCGACGCGGCCGCCGAGAGGATGCTGTTGAAGAACGCCAGCCGCGCGGGATCCGCGGCGTGCGACACGTACAGCCTCGTCGCGACCATGTTCACGCCGCCGCCGAGCCCGGCGAGGCCGCGGTACCCGATCAGGGCGAGCGCCGTCGGCGCCGTCGCGATGAGCGCGTTCGCGCCCGCGTACACGCCCGTGCCGACGAGCACGAACCGGCGCGAGCCGAAGCGGTCCATGAGGAAGCCGGAGCCGAACTGCGCCGCGGCGTTCGCGACCGCGAACGCCGACGTCATCAGCCCGAGCTGCGTCGGGCTCGCGCCGAGCGACAGCCCGTACAGCGGCAGCAGCGGGAGCATGATCGCGATGCCGAGCTGCGAGGCGAACGAGATGGTCGCGAGGACGATGAGCGCCGGCCCGCCCGTCGTGCGCACGAGATCCCAGGTCGCGCGGAGACGATCCACCGGCCGATGCTCCCATGGAGGGCATGACCTCGTCCGTGTCGTACGACACGAAAGTCCCTATCGCCGCGCGATGGTCTTCACGTACCAGTCCTCGACGTCCCAGAAGCGCTGCGACGGCTCGACGATCTGCGCGATCTTGAGCCCCTTGATCGATACGTGCTGCGCGTAGAGGTGGTCGGAGAAGTACAGGAACACGACCGGCACCTCGGTGGCGATGGCCTGGAGCACCGGCTCGAACAGCGCCTTGCGCTGCTCGCGGTCGCCGGCCTTGCGCGCCGCCTCGAGGCTGCGGTCGAGCGGCAGGGTCGAGAAACCCGAGAAGTTGAAGCCGGGGTCCTTGCTCTGGCTCGAGTGGAAGAACGGGTACGGATCCGGGTCGGGCGTGCTCGTGATGCCGACGAGGAGCGCGTCGAACATGCGTGGGCGCGCCACCGTGTCGACGAGCTCGTCGAAGGGCTTGGCCACCAGCTTCGCCTCGATCCCGACGAGCCGGAGGTCGTGCGCGATCTGCTCCGCGGCGTTCAGCCGCGCCGGCTCGTCCGACGTCGCGAGCGAGATGCTCAGCGCGACGCCGCCCTTGTCGCGGACGGCGTCGCCGTCGGTGTCCCTCCATCCCGTCGCCTCGAGCATCGCCTGGGCCTCCGTCACGGAGCGCTCGTACTTGCGGATCTGGCTCGGATACGCCCATGACGTTCGCGGGACCATCGAGTCGGCGACGCGCCCGCGGCCGTCGATCGCGACCGCGAGCACGCGCCCGCGATCGATCGCCGTCGCGATCGCCTGTCGCACGGCCCGCTCACGGAGCGCGCCCCGCTCGGGACGCACGTTCAGGAAGAGGGCGGTGTAGTCGTTCGTCGGATAGCTGTACACGGCGACGCTGCGCAGCGCGCGAGCGCGCTCGGCGTCGGCGCTCGAGATGCCGGACACGCCATCGAGGTCCCCGAGCGCCAGAGCGGTCAGCGCCTCCGATGCGTCCGGGTAGGTCCGCAGGACGAGACGGTCGAAGTACGGACGCGTGCGCGCGGGCTTCGTGCGGAAGAAGTCGAGATCGGCGACGAGCGTGACCTCCCGCACGCTCACCTCCGCCACCTTGAACGGCCCGGTGCCCACCGGGCGCTGGTCGAACGGGTCGCCGGGGAGCTGCAAGAAGGGGACGCCGGCGAGCTTGTGCGCGGGGAGGACCGGGAACGTGGTGCTCGCGGCGAACGGACCGTAGGGACCGGGCAAGGTGAAGCGCACGACCTTCGTCGCCACGCGGTCCACGAGGACGCCGCGGAATGCCTCCGCGAGCGGACCGCCGTACGCGCGGTCCTGGAGGATCCCGACCGTGTAGATGACGTCGTCCGCGACGACCGGACGGCCGTCGTGCCACTTCGCGTCGTCGCGGATCTCGAACGTCCAGACCTTCCCTTCCTGTTCGACCCGGAAGGTCGCGGCGAGGTCGGGGACGATCTCGCCGCCGCGATCCGTGCGCATGAGCCCGTTGAACACGAGCCGTGCGACGTCGTGGTCCACGGGTGTCGTGGCGAGATACGGGATGAAGTGCCGGTAGCCGCCGATCACGCCCTCGACGTAGCTGCCGCCGTTCGCGGCGACGAGCGAAGGACGTCCCTGCTCGGCGACGACCGCGCCCGCGCTCGTGAGCGCCAGCAGCGCCACGAGAGCCACGACGACGAGCTTGTCTCTAAAGGTCAGGCGGGGCTCCTGAGGAGGTTAGATGCCGCCGGGACGCGCACCCACCATCGAGATGATGACGAACACGGTCGCAAGGACGATCGTGAGCCGGAAGAGGACACGCTCGAGGCCCCGCCGGCTGCGATACGCGGTCGACTCGCCGCCGAACGTCGAAGACAGCCCGGTCCCGCGCGCCTGCAGCAGGATCGAGGCGCCGACGGCGAAGGCGATGACGATCTGCGCGATCTCGAGGAGGTCCATGGGAGGCCTCCAGTGTACCGGTTCATTTCGGCCGGTACACCCAGAGCGCACCCGCCCGGCGGTCGAGCACGTAGCCATCCAGCACGGCGCGCACGAGGTCGGGATGCCACCGCGCGCGCTCGTACGCCGGAGCGCGGTCGATCCGCTCGAGGTCGACCTCGCTCACGACCGACGTGAAGCGGCGGTCACGCACCGCGTCGACGAGCCGCGGCCCCTCGTCGAAGGCGCCCCTCGCCGCGTACAAGCGCGACCAGAGGAACAGGTCGTCGACCACGGGCTCGCGGCCGGCCGCGAGGAGGAGACCAGCGTCCTCGACCAGGGCCGGTCCGTCCGGCAGCGAACGCACGACCTCGATGCGCGACGGATCCGCCCACGCGCCCGTGCCGGGCCGCCCGGGGAGCAGGCCGAGCGGATCGAGGGACAACAGCCCGATCGTCAACTGTCCGGCGAGCGCGACCGGGAACAGCGATGTCGCGGACGGACGTGGCGCGTGAGCCGCGACCGCCAACGCGGCGGCCGCCGAGAGATCGAGCAGGTAGTTGATCGTGGCGCCCTCGCGGCCGCCCAGCGCCACTATCGCGACCGCGCCGGCGAGGTAGGCGGCCACGGGTCCGCGCAGCGCGCGGAGCAGGAGCGGCGCGGCGATCAGGACGCCGAGCGTCGCGACCGCGACGAGCGCGAGGAGGGTGGCCTGCTCGGCGCTCCAGGGAAGCGCGTTCCAGCCGATCACGTGCAGGACGAACGCGCTCCCGCCGACGACGGGCCACGACGGCCCCATCAGCGCGACGCTCGACGCGACGATGCCCGCGATGCCGCCCGCGACGTAGCGGGCCAGGGTCGCGCCGTCCTGTCGCAGGCACCAGACCGCGAGCGCGGCGGCGGGCAGCGCCGCGGTCGGCTTCGTCCAGATCGCGACCGCGAGGAGGATCCCGGCGAGGACCGGACGCCGGGGTGACGCCGCGAGCGCGAGCACGCCCCCGACCGTGAGCGCGAGCGCGACGAGATCCGGCTTGAGCGCGGCGCCCCAGACGACGACCGGCACGGTGGCCAGCCATGCCGCGCCGATCGCGAACGCGACGAGGACGCCTGCCGCCCTCGCACGCCACGCGATGGCGCCGGCGACGAAGAGCGTCGCGACGATGCTCGCGATCCGGCCGACGGTGAACGGGTCACCGAGCCCCGCGAGGCGGAAGTACAGCGGCGGGTAGTTCGCCGCGGTGAAGATGGGGCGCAGCGCCGTGTCGACCAGCGCCGCGCCCGCCGTGTATTCCAGCCCGTCGCGCGAGAGGAGCGCCGCGTGCGCGACCGCGCCTTCGCCGTACAGCACGGGCCCTGCGACAGTGACCGCCCACACCCAGCGCGCGACGGCGATGGCCGCGAGGGCACCGGCGATCGTCGCGAGAGCGATCCAGATGGCGCGGCTAGGGCTCACGACCGCCGTTCGACGAGATCGCGTCCGGTCATGCGCTCGGGCACGGGAAGTCCGAGGAGGCCGAGGATCGTCGGCGCGACGTCACGCAGCCCGCCGTCGCGGAGACGCCAGCGCTCCACGCCGTGACCGATCAGGGCGACCGGGACCGGGTTCGTCGAGTGCTGCGTGTTCACGCCGCCGCCCGGGAACAGCATCTCCTCGACGTTCCCGTGGTCCGCCGTGAGGAGCACGCAGCCGCCCTCGGCGAGCGTCCGGTCGACGACGGTGCCCACGGCCGCGTCGGTGGCCTCCATCGCCCGGACGGCGGCATCGATCACACCGGTGTGACCGACCATGTCGGGGTTCGCGAAGTTCACGATGGCGAAGTCGTAGCCGCCGGTCGCGATCCTCTGCGCGAAGGTCCGCGCGACCTCGGGCGCGCTCATCTCGGGCTTCCGGTCGTACGTCGCGACCTTCGGTGAGGGCACCAGCACGCGGTCCTCGCCCTCGTACGGCTCCTCTCGCCCTCCGTTGAAGAAGTACGTGACGTGCGCGTACTTCTCGGTCTCGGCCGTGTGCAGCTGCCGCATGCCGCGCTCGGCCAGGATCGACGCGAGGGGGACCACGTGCTGCTGTGGGAAGGCGACCGCCACGTTCGGCAGGTCGACGTTGTACTCGGTCATCGTCACGTACGACGACAGGCGCGGCCTGCGCGTGGGCACGAAGCCCGTGAAGCCTTCCTGCATGAACGCCCACGTCAGCTGGCGAGCGCGGTCCGGCCGGAAGTTGAAGAAGACGACCGCGTCCCCGTCCTCGACGCGGGCCCCGCCGCCGACCACGGCGGGCTCGAGCAGCTCGTCGCGGCACTCGTCGCGCTCGTAGCAGCGGCGGATCGCCTCCTCCGCCGTGCCGACCCGCGAGCCGTCCGCGTCGACGATCGCGCGCCACGACCGCTCGGTGCGG
This sequence comes from Chloroflexota bacterium, assembly GCA_016183435.1. Lineage (GTDB taxonomy): Bacteria > Chloroflexota > Limnocylindria > P2-11E > P2-11E > JACPOT01. The sequence goes on along the minus strand of JACPEQ010000068.1, from coordinate 18,402 downwards.
TCCCACCGCTTGTCGCGGTCCATGCCCCAGTACCGCCCGTGGATCGTGGCGATCGGGACGCCGACCTGCGGCAGCAGCTCGAGCGCGCTGCGCGGCGGCATGTCCCGGCCATCGAGGAAGCAGTGGTAGACGACCCGGCCGACGCGCTCGCGGCGCGCGAGATCCGCGACCGCGTTCAGGTGCCTCAGGTCGGCGTGCACGCCGCCCGTCGACAGCAGACCGAGGAGGTGCAGCGTCCCGCTGCCACCCACCGCGCGGCACGCGCCCAGGAGCGCGTCATTGCGAAAGAAGCTCCCATGGTCGATCGCGTCGTTGATGCGGACGAGCTCCTGGTACTGCACGTAGCCGGCGCCCATCGTCAGGTGGCCGACCTCGCTGTTCCCCATGACGCCGTCGGGCAGCCCGACGGCGCGGCCGCTCGCATCGAGCCGGGCGTGCGGGTACGTCCTGAGGACCGCGTCGAGCCGCGGCGTGTGCGCGCGCGTCGCCGCGTTGCCCGGACCGTCCGGCGCTATCCCCCACCCGTCGAGCACGCAGAGGACGACGGGGCGGTACCTCAACGGAAGGCAGCCACGATCGCGGCGAACTCCTCCGGCTTCAGGGACGCGCCGCCGACGAGCGCGCCGTCGACGCCCTCCGCGCGCGCGAACTCGCCGACGCTCGCGGCCGAGACGCTCCCTCCGTACAGGATCGTCGTCGCGTTCCCGTCGACGCCGATGCGGAGCAGCTCGAGGCGGATCTTCCTGACGGCCTCGCTCGCCTGCGAGCCGCTGGCCGCGACGCCGGTCCCGATCGCCCATATCGGCTCGTACGCGATCGCGGATCGCACGCCGCGCTCGGCCGCCAGGAGGTCGCGCGGGATCGGGCCGATCCCGTCGCGCACCTGGCGCTCGAGCACGACGTCGGTCTCACCGCCGTTGCGCTGCGCGAGCGACTCGCCGAGACAGAGGATCACGCGCAGGCCCGCGCGCAAGGCGGCCGTCGCCTTCGCGGCGACGCGGGCATCGCTGTCGCCTTGGTCGCGCCGCATCTCGGAGTGGCCCACGATCGAGCCGACCGCGATCCCGGCCAGCATCGACGTGCTGGTCTGCGCGGTGAACGCGCCCGTCTGCTCCCAGTGAACGTCCTGCGCGTACACGCGCAACGCCGTCCCGCGCACGGTGTCGCTGACCCGGCCGAGCGCGATCGCCGGCGGCGCGATGCCGACCTCGACCCCGCCCGCCTCGATCCGCGCGACCTCGGCCGCGAGTGCCACCGCCTCGTCGACCGTTGCCGGGTTCATCTTCCAGTTGCCGACGACGAGCCGCCGGCGTCCGCCCGGCGCGCGAGGCAGGATACGGAACTGGGGGCTCACGTCCGCTCGTCCGCTCGATCGCGGTCGCGGTGCTCCACCGTGATCTCGCCGGGCCAGAACTCCTTGATCCGCCTCGCGATCTCGTCGGCGATGGTCACCGACCGGTGCCGCCCGCCGGTGCACCCGAACGCGACCCCGAGATGCGCCTTCTTCTCCTCCTCGTACCGCGGCATGACGTCGCGCAGGAAGGGCACGACGTGCCCGAGGAACCGCTCGGTCGCGGGGTTCCCCAGGACGAAGCGCCGCACCGCCTCGTCGCTGCCGGACAGCGGACGCAGCTCCTTGTTGTAGAAGGGGTTCTCCATGTAGCGGACGTCGAACACGAGGTCCGCGCCGGGGGGCAGCCCGTACTTGTAGCCGAAGCTCGTCACCTGGACGAGCATGCCGCTCGGCCCCTCGCCGTAGAGCGAGTGGAGCGTGTCGCGCAGATCCTTCACCGACAGGTACGTCGTGTCGATCACCTTGTCGGCGCGCGCCCGCAGCGCCACGAGGAGCCGACGCTCCTCGGCGATCGAGGGCTCCACCCCACCCGGCGTGTCGAGCGGGTGCCGGTGCCGTGTCTCGCTGTAGCGGCGGATCAGGACCTCGTCGCTCGCGTCGAAGAACAGCAGGTGCGGCCGGTGCCCTTCGGTCTCGAGCTGCTCGAGGACGCGCATCGCGTCCTGGAAGAGCGGGCCGCTGCGCACGTCGATGACGAACGCGACCTTCTGGTAGCCGCCCTCGCGGCAGACGCGCAGCGCGTCGGGGATGAGCGCCGGCGGCAGGTTGTCGAGCGTGTAGTAGCCGAGGTCCTCCAGCACCTTGATCGCGACGCTCTTCCCCGCCCCCGACAGGCCCGTCATCACGATGAACGGATGCGGCACGCCGGAAAGGGTACTTAGCCGGGGACGACCCTGTTCAGGAAGAAGCTCACGACCGAGACGATCAGCGCGCCGATGATCGCCTGCAGCAGGTCGCTGACGTGGAACCCGAGCGGCAGCCAACTGAGGATCAGCAGCATCAGGCCGTTCACGACCAGCACGAACAGACCGAGCGTGGCGCAGGTGATCGGCATCGACAGGAGCAGCAGGATCGGGCGGACGATCGCGTTCAGGACGCCGAGCACGATCGCCGCTACGCCGAGCGCGAGCAGGTAGTTCGTCTGAGCGTCCGCGGTGTAGGCCGGAGGGTCGAAGCGGATGCCCTCGAGCAAGTAGTCGGCGATCCCCAGGGACGCCGCCGCGGCGATCATCCGGAGCAGGAAGCCCATCGGCGACGTGATCCTAGCGCCCAGTGCTGTCCGACCGTGCCGTGCCTGCTCACGTAACGGTCGGCCGACGGCGGGAGCGCTCATTCCACGAAGATCTCCACACGGTCCTCGTCGTCGTTGATGTCGACGATGCGACCCGCCGACTCGACCTCGCGCAGCAGCTCGTCGAGGTCGAGCCCGAACTTCTGGAGGTGGCCGCGCACGAGGCCGCTCGCGCCGAGCTTCATCTTCCCGATGCGCGCGATCGCGAGCGGGATGGCCACGTTCACCTTCTGCTTGCCATGCTCGCTGACGCGGATGCGCAGGACGCGCCCGCGGGTGGCCGGCGGGAGGTCGTGTCCGCGATCCGCGGGCGGAGGCGGCGGCGCCGGCGGCGCGTCGCGGATGTCCCCGAGCGCGCGCAGCAGCCGGTATGCCTGCTCGGCGTCGATCTTTCCTTGCGCGAGCAGCTCGAGGACCTGGCGCCCTTCTTCCGTCGGCATCAGCGGCCTCGCGCCGCGTCGAGCTGCGCGGCGGCGTCCTCGACGGCCAGCTCGCCGCGGGCCACGCGCTCCAGGATCTCGCGCGCGATCGCGCTCGGCTGCGGCGGTGGCGGCGGCTCCGGCGCGCCCATCGGCATGGCCTCTCCGGCGGCACCCTCGGCCGCGACCGCCTCGCCCGGCGCGCGCCCGATCTTCAGGTCTCCAGAGACCGTCTTCACGCGGAACTGCGCACCGCCGCCGCGCCCGATGACGATGTGCCGGTCCCGCCGGCTCGTCTTATCGATGCGTGCCGGGACCTCGACGATCACGTCCCCCGAGACCGTCTTGTGGTCGATCTCCGCGTCCGCGTCGTCGATCACGAGCACGACGTCGCCGCTCACCGTCTTCACGCGTCCCTCGCCCTGGTCCTCACCGATCGAGGCCGCGTGGATGCCCACGTCGCCGCTCACGGTGACGATGTCGGGTGTGCGGACGCGCGACCGGTCGAACGCGATCTCGCCGCTCACGGAGTTAGCCTCGACCCGGCCCGCGTAGCGCGTCCCGCTGACGTCCCCGCTCACCGTGCGCAGCTGCATCGGGCCCTGCACGTCGTCGATCGACACCTCGCCGGAGACGCTCTTGAGCTCGTGCTGGCCGCGCGTCCCCGTGACCGAGAGCTCACCGCTCACGGTGCTCGCCTCGACGTGGGTCTCGCGCGGCACGCGGACGTCGAGGTCCACCGCGACGCGGCCGCCGCGGAACAGCTCGAGCCAGCCGCGCTCCTGCTGGAACAGCCGCGGCTCGACGACGATCTCGTCGCCGTCCTGCTCCATGCGGATCTCGACGTTCTCGAGGAGCCGGCGGGCGCGATCCTCGCTCCATCCGTGCACGCGCTTTCGCGCGCGGACGAACACCTCGTTCGCGGCGCCGACGGTGATCTCGGTCTCGCCCGAGACGTTGCTCACGCGCAGGCGCGGCACGCCCGCCACCCCGAACTTCCTCTCCACGATCTCGCTCGCCTCGGCGCGTTCGCCCTGCATCCCCGCTCCCATGTCGCCGAACCCGAAGTACCACTTCTTCCCGTGCAGCCCCTCGTGGACCTCGGCCCGGATCCGCTCGCGGAGCACGTCGCCCAGGTGCGCGTGCATCTCCGCGCGGATGCGGCGCCGCTCCGCCCGGCGCACCTCGCGCTCCGCCCGGCGCACCTCGCGCCGCGCGTCGCGGTCGGCTCGACGCTCCTCGCGCTCTTCGCCGCTCATGTCCGGCCTTCCAGGAGCGCCGCGGCATCGTCGGGGCCGATCCGACCCTCGGCCAGCTGGCGCAAGATCTCCTTGCGGCGCTCGGTCTCCGCCTCGCGGTCCGGCTCGACCTCGGTCTGGTAGCCGAGGGAGCGGATGACGGCGTCCAGCCGCGAACGCACGGTGGGATACGAGATGCCGAGCTCGCGCTCGACATCCTTGAAGTTACCGCGGGCGCGGATGAAGACCTCGAGGAACTCCAGGTGATCCGCGCTCAGCGAGTGGAAGCGGCCAAGCGAGAAGCTGCCCTCGAGACGCGTCCCGCAGCTGCCGCATTCGAGCCTCACCACGCGCAGCTGCGCCGAGCAGATGGGGCATCGCCCGATCACCGCCGGCTCGCTCATGAGACTCGTTGTGCTTCGGACCTCATCGAATGTCAAGCCGGCCTCACCGTTATGTAGCCGAATTCGCGTTTCTTTGAGGTCGGGGCGAACGCTCAGGGCGTGGAGATCGCCCGCTTGATCCGCTCGGCGAGCGCCTGCCCGACCCCGCCCACCGCCGCCAGCTCGTCCGTGGTGGCGTCGCGCATCGCCTTCACCGAGCCGAAGCGGCGCAGGAGGGCGCGCTTGCGGGCCGGACCGACGCCCTCGACGTCGTCGAGGGTGGATCGCACCGCGCGGCGGGCGCGGACCTTCTGGTGATAGGTCACGGCGAACCGGTGCGCCTCGTCGCGGATGCGCTGCAGGAGGTGGTACGCCGGGCCTCCGGGGGCGAGCGGGATCGGGTCCGACCGCTCAGGCACGAACACCTCTTCCGGCTTCAGACGTGCCGACCCGTCATCCGACACGAGGTGGCGCTCCTTCGCGAGCGCGATCACCGGGATCTGCAGCTGCCCCAGGTCCGACAGGGCGGCGAGCGCCGCGCCGAGCTGTCCCTTCCCTCCGTCGACGACGATGAGGTCCGGGCTCGGCCATGCGTCCTCCCGACCCTTTCCGACCTCGCTCGCGGGGAACCCGCTCGCTCGGCCCAGGTGCTCGACCTCGTCGCTTCGCGCCTCGGTCTGCGCGCCCGGGCGACGAGGCGCCTCGGTCTGCGCGCCCGGGGGACGAACGTGACGTGCGAACCGACGGCGGATCGTGTCGCGCATGTTCGCGAAGTCGTCGTTCCGGTCGCCCACCTTCGCGCGGAAACGCCGGTACTGCTGCTTCGCCGGCCGGCCGTCCTCGAAGACGACCATGGAGCTGACGACGTCCGTGCCCTGCACGTGGCTCACGTCGTAGCACTCGATGCGCTTCGGCGGCCCCTCGAGGTCGAGGTGCTCCCGCAGCGAACCGTACAGCTGGATCAGCGCCTCCTCGGTCTTTCCACGGTCCGCGAGCCACCGGACGCGCTCCTGCGCCAGCGCGTCCTCGGCGGTCCGCGTCGCGAGCTCGACAAGGCGGCGCTTCTTCCCACGCTGTGGCACGAGGAGTTGCACGCGCGCGCCGCGCCGCTCCTGAGCGAAGGCCACGAACGCCTCCCCTTCCGCCGGCGGCACGCCCGTGACGACCTCGGGCGGGATCTCAGCCGCGGCCGAGTAGTACTGGCGCACGAAGGAGCCGAGCACCTCGGCGGCCGCAGCGTCCTCCGAGCCCTCAAGGAAGAACTGGTCACGGCCGACGATCGTCCCGTCGCGCACGCGGAAGATCTGCACCGCGGCGTCGCCACCCTCCACCGCGACTCCGAACACGTCGAAGTCCTCGCCGGCATACGCGTGCACCTCCTGGCGCTCCTGCGTGCGCTCGACCGCGCGGAGCCGGTCGCGGAGCTCGGCGGCGCGCTCGAACTCGAGGCGGTCCGAGGCGCCGGACATCTCCGTGCGGAGCTCGCGCGCGAGCGGTCCATACCGGCCCTCCAGGAACAGGACGCTGCGTTCGATCGCGGCGCGGTACTCCTCGGCCGTCGCCTTCCCGACGCACGGCGCCGCGCAGCGCTTCAGGTGGAAGAGGAGGCACGGGCGTCCGCCGGGGAGGGCCGACGGCGGCACGGTACGGCCGCGGCCGTCGTCGCCCGCGACGATCGTGAGCTTGCACGTGCGGTACGGGAAGAGCTTCTGGAGCAGGTCGAGCGAGTCGTCGACCGCCTTCGCGTTCGCGTACGGCCCGAAGTAGCGCGCCGTCCGATCGCCGAGCTGCCGAGTACGCGCGATGCGGGGGAAGTCCTCCCCGAGGGTGACCTTCACGTAGGGGTAGGACTTGTCGTCCTTGAGCCGGATGTTGTACCGGGGTCGGTGCTGCTTGATGAGGTTGGCCTCGAGCAGGAACGCCTCGGCGATGCTGCCGGTGGCGACGTGCTCGATACGCGCCGCGCGCTCGACCATGCGGACATGGCGCACGTCAAGGCTCGGCCCGAGATAGCTCCGGACCCGGTCTCGGAGCACGTCCGCCTTCCCGACGTACAGGACGCGGCCGCGCGCGTCTTTGAACAGGTACACGCCGGGCGTGGCTGGGAGGCTCGCGACCTGGGCTGCAAGCTGCTCCCGGCTCTGGCTCACGGGCGGCGCTTTCGCTTCGTGGACATCACTGTTCCAGCATATGCAGTAGGACCGAGTATCATTTCGCTACGTACCACGTCCCTCGCGAAGGGTGAGATGGGGAGCAGCGGTGGTGGCCACCAAGGTCGCGCGTCGCTCGGTCCAATCGGTCGATCGAGCTCTGGATCTCCTCGAGGCGCTCGCATCATCCGAAGGTGAGGTGTCCATCACCTCGCTCGCGAACCGTACCTCGCTGCACGTGAGCACGGTCCATCGACTGCTCACCACGCTGCTGCGCCGCGGCTACGTCCGCCAGAACCCGGAGACGAGCCGCTACTACACCGGCGCGAAGCTCGCGACCCTGGCCGAGGGACGCTCGCGCTTCAACGAGCTGCGTCACCGCGCGCGGCCGATCCTGCGCGCGCTCGTCGAGCAGACGCGGGAGACGTCCAACCTCGTGGTCCTCGACGACGTGATGGCCGTGTACATCGAGACCGTGCCGAGCCCCCACGTGGTGCGCATGTTCACGGTCATCGGCAACCGGGTCCCGCTCCACGCGACCGGCGCCGGCAAGGCGCTCCTCGCCTGGCTGCCCGCGGACCGGCGCGACGCGCTCATCGAGCGAACGGAGCTGCGTGCCCACACCGCCCGCACGATCGTCGAGAAAGCGTCGCTGCGGCGTGCGCTCGAAGAGATCCGCGAGCGCGGCTATGCCATCGACGACGAGGAGTTCGACGAGGGGGTGCGCTGCGTCGCCGTGGCCGTCGGCCCGATCGGCGCTCCCGTGGCGGCCATTTCCGTGTCCGCGCCGGCCGGCCGCATGACGCGGCAGCGGTGCGGAGAGCTCGCGCCGATGCTCCGTCGCGCGGCGTCCGAGCTCGCGGAGGCGATGCGCGAGCAGAGCCAGGTACGCTCCGGAAGCGCGTAGCGGGGCCTTGGGGAGACCGCATCCGATCCGGGACCGCGCACAGTTGATCGTTCCCGAGCTGCGCGGCGCTGAGCTCGGACGCCGTCTTGTGGAGCTTCTCGGCGAGGACAAGGTCCTGTGGCGGCCGCAGGACCTGCTCCTCTATGAGTACGACGGGGCCGTCGACACGTCGCTGCCCGATGCGGTGGTGTTGCCGAGCGAGACCGCGGACGTCGCGAAGCTCGCGCGCTTCTGCTCGCAGCACCAGGTGCCCCTCGTGCCGCGCGGCGCGGGGACCGGCCTCTCCGGCGGCGCGATACCCGTCTTCGGCGGCATCGTCGTCTCCTTCGCGCGCATGTCCCGCATCCTCGAGATCGACGTCGCCGACATGCGCGCCGTCGTGCAGCCGGGCCTGATCAACCTGCACCTTTCAACGGCGGCGGCGCCGTACGGCCTGTACTTCGTGCCTGACCCGTCGAGCCAGAAGGCGTGCACGCTCGGCGGGAACGTCGCGGAGAACTCCGGCGGGCCGCACACCCTCGCCTACGGCGTCACGACGAACCACGTCACCGGCCTCGAGGTCGTCCTGTCGGACGGAAGCGTCGTGCGCCTCGGCGGCAAAGCGCTCGAGCACGAGGGCTACGACCTCGTCGGCTTGTTCGTCGGGAGCGAGGGAACGCTCGGGATCGTGACCGAGATCACCGTGAAGCTCACGCCGCTGCCCGAGGACAGGCGCACGATCCTCGCGGCGTTCCCGACGATGGACCAGGCGTCGGAGACGGTGTCAGCGATCATCGCGGCGGGGATCGTCCCTGCGGCGATCGAGCTGATGGATGCGCTGGCGACGGAAGCGGTCGAGGCGGCGGTCCATGCCGGCTATCCGCTCGACGCGGACGGGATCCTCCTCGTGGAGGTCGATGGCGTGCGCGACGGCCTCGACGAGCAGCGAGAGCGGATCGAGGAGATCTGCCGCGCGCAGGGCGCGACGACCCTGCGCGTCGCGACGAGCACGCTGGACCGCGAGCGGCTGTGGGCGGGACGCAAGGGCGCGTTCGCCGCGATGGGCCGGCTCGCGCCGGACTACTACGTCCAGGATGGCGTCATCCCCCGCACCCGCCTGCCGGCGATCCTGCGCCACGTGCGCGAGGTCGGCGAGCGCTACGGCGTGCGCATCGCGAACGTCTTCCACGCGGGCGACGGGAACCTCCACCCGCTGATCCTCTTCGACGGCTCGGCGGGACCGGCCGTGCTCGAGGAGGTGAAGCAGGCCGGGTTCGAGATCGTCGCGGCGTGCGTCGAGGCGGGCGGCTCGCTCACGGGAGAGCACGGCATCGGCATGGAGAAGAACTGCTACATGCCCCTCCAGTTCACGGCAGAGGACCTGGCGACGATGCGGCGGATCAAGGCGGCGTGGGATCCGCTCGGCCTGATGAATCCGGGGAAGGTGTTCCCCACTCCCGGACGCTGCAAGGAGTACGACCTGCGGGCGGCTGCGCCTAGAGGCAGCGCCCGCGCTTCGCGCACAGGGGCCCCCACCCCTGGGGCTCGTGCCGAGAAGAAAGACCGCAACGCATGACGGCCGTCGTCCGCCCCTCCGACGTCGCGGCCTGCGCCGCCGCCCTGGGCGACGCGGCGCGCGACCGCCGGACGGTGCGGATCAGCGGGGCCGCGACGAAAGCCTACCTCGGCCAGCTCCGCGCGACGGACATGACGCTCGAGACGGCCGGCATGGCCGGCATCGTGGACCACGTACCCGCCGATCTGACGGTGACGGTCGCCGCGGGCACCCGCCTCGCCGACCTGCAGCGCGCGCTCGGCGAACGCGGGCAATTCCTCCCGCTCGATCCGCCGCACGGTGACGCGGCCACGATCGGCGGGATCGTCGCGAGCGGCAGCGAGGGCTTCGGACGCCTGCGCTACGGCGGCGTGCGGGACAACCTCATCGGCACGGTCGTCGCCCTCGCGGACGGGACGATCGCGCACCCGGGCGGGCGCGTCGTGAAGAACGTCGCCGGCTACGACCTGAACAAGCTGCTCATCGGATCGCTGGGCACGCTCGGTGTGATCGCCGAGGCGACGTTCAAGGTGCTCCCTCTGCCCTCGGCTCGCGGCCTGGCGGTCGTTCGATGCAGCGGCCCCGCGGCGGCATTCGCGGTCGCGGACGCGCTGGTCCGTGCGCCGCTGCGCGCGTCGGCCCTCGCGGTCGAGGGCACCGCCCGGGGATGGATCACGTACGTCGAGGCGCAGGGAGCGAGGGCGCAGGTCGAGCGCGCGATGCAGGAAGCGTCTCGCGCGGCAGCCGCGGCCGGTGCTACGGCCGAGCGCACCGACGACGAGAGCGCGCTCGCGCCGGCCCGCGAGCTCCCCGGCACCGCCGCCGACGGCGCGCTGGTCCGCGTCGCGCTGCCCATCGGCGCCCAGCGCTCGTTCGCGGAGAGCGCGTCCAGGCTCGATCCCTTCGTGCGTCTGGTGGCCGACGCCGGCAGCGGCATCGTGCGCGTGCACCTGCGCGGCGACGACGCCGCCGTCCTTCGCGCCGCCGACACGCTCCTCGCCGGCGCGTCCGTCGTGGGCGGCAGCGCCCGCGTCGAGCGGCGCGCGCCATCCCTGCGGGAGCGGCTCGGGGCGTGGGGCGGACCGCGGCCGGGAGGCGACTTCCTCATGCGCCGCATCAAGGACGCGTTCGACCCCGCGGGCGTCCTCGAGCCGGGCAGGTCCGTCGTTGGCTGAGACGGCCGCACCGATCGCATTCGGGACGTACGTCCAGGGCGACGCTCCGGCGAAGGAGCTGATCCAGCGCTGCGTGCACTGCGGCTTCTGCCTGCCGACGTGTCCCACGTACGCGGTCCTCGGCGTCGAGATGGACTCCCCGCGCGGCCGCATCCGGCTCATGAAGGCGGCGTGGGAGACACGGATCGCCCCGGACGATCCCGCCTTCGGCGACCACATGTACGCGTGCCTCGACTGCCGCGCATGCGAGACCGCGTGCCCGTCGGGCGTGGAGTTCGGCAAGCTCGTCGAGTCGGCGCGCGGCCAGATCGAGCGCGCCCGCCCGCGCCCGCTTCTCCAGCGCGCGGTGCGTTGGCTCGCGTTCGATCAGCTGCTCCCGCATCGGACGCGCCTGGGGTTCATCGTCGACGCGACGTACCTCGCGCGACGCCTCGGCGCGCCCACCGTCCTGCGGCTCGCCGGCCGGGCGCTGCCGCTCGTCGGGCGGCTCGCGGACATGCTCGATCTCGTCCCCGCGCAGCGTGCGACGTCCGGGCGCCTTCCGGCCGTGACCCCTGCCGTGGGGACGCGGCGCGCGCGTGTCGCGCTCTTCGAGGGATGCGTGCAGCGCGCCGCGTTCGGCGCGACGAACGCGGCGACCGCGCGGGTGCTCGCGCGCAACGGCATCGAGGTGATCGTCCCCGACGCCCAGACCTGCTGCGGCGCCCTCCACGTGCACGCGGGCGAGCGCGACGGCGGCCGCGAGCTGGCCAAGCGGAACATCGGCGCCTTTTCCGTCGCAGGGGGCCTTCAACGCGGGGCCTCCTCGGCCCCGCATCCCGGCGCCCCCTTCCACCCCCGGGACGAGAGCCCCTTCGACGCGATCGTCGTGAACGCCGCGGGGTGCGGCGCGAACCTGAAGGAGTACGGCTGGCTGCTCAAGGACGATCGCGAGTGGGCCGAACGCGCGGGGCGTTTCGCCTCGACGGTGCGCGATGCGACCGAGATCCTCGGCGACATGGGCCTCGTGGCCGCCCCGGGGAGGATCGACGCGACCGTCGCGTACGACGAGCCGTGCCACCTGCTGCACGGGCAGAAGATCTCGGCGCAGCCGAAGGCCCTCCTCGCGGCGATCCCCGGCCTGCGCCTCGCTCCGCTCGCCGAAGCCGACTGGTGCTGCGGCAGCGCCGGCATCTACAACGTCACGCAGCCCGAGCTCTCGCGGAAGCTGCTCGACCGCAAGATGGAGCACGTCGCCCGGACCGGCGCCGACATCCTCGTCACCGCGAACCCCGGATGTCTCATCCAGCTCGCGGCCGGCGTCCGATCCCGCGGGCTGCGAATGGAGGTCGTCCATCTGATCGACCTTCTGGATCGCGCCTACTCTTCGCAGTGGGCCTCTGATGCGGGGCCTGATCGGCCCCGCGACCCGGCGCCCCCTTCCACCCCCGGAACGACGTAGCGTCCCGCTCGTGACCGAGCAGCTCATCGCCGGCGGGACGTTCGTCGCCGTCTACGCCCTCATCGTCAGCGATCGCATCCATCGGACCCTGGCCGCGCTCCTGGGCGCGTCGGTCGTGATGATCCTCGGGGTCATCCCGCAGCACGAGGCGTTCGAGCACGTCGACTTCAACGTGATCTTCCTGCTCGCGGGGATGATGATCATCGCGAACGTCATGGCGAAGACGGGCGTCTTCCAGTGGCTCGCCGTGGAGGCGGTGCGCCGCGCGCAGGGGCGACCGTACCGACTGCTCGTGTTCACCGCGATCATCACGGCCGTCGTCAGTGCGTTCCTCGACAACGTGACGACGGTCGTCCTGCTCACGCCCATCACGTTCTTCATCGCCCAGCGGCTGGGCGCCTCCCCGGTCCCGTTCCTGATCTCGATCGTGCTGGCGTCGAACATCGGCGGGACGGCCACGCTCGTCGGCGATCCGCCGAACATCCTCGTCGGGAGCGCGTTCGACAAGGACTTCAACGACTTCGTGCTGAACCTCACGCCCGTCGTGGTGGTGTCGCTCGCGCTGTATCTCGTCGCCGCGCGGTGGATCTACCGGACGGAGCTCTCCGAGATGATCACGGCGCTCGAGCCGGAGGACATCGACCGGCTCGTCCGGGAGGAGCGCCGGATCGAGGACGTCCCGCTCATGCGCAAAGGCCTCGCCGTCATGGGCCTCACGATCCTGGGGTTCATCGTCGCCCGCCCGCTCCACCTCGAGGCGGCGACCATCGCGCTCGCCGGCGCCGTCGTGCTCATGATCGTGGCGAAGGAGGACGTCCACTCCGCGATCGTCGACAACATCCCGTACACCGCCACGATGATCCCGCTCGTGCAGGAGATGAAGAGCACGATGGACATCGAGCCGGTCATCTGGGCGCTCGTGCTCGGCGCCGACTTCGGGGGCAACGCGACGGTCATCGGCGCGTCGGCGAACGTGGTGGTCGCGAGCATGAGCGAGTCGCGCGGGCACCCGATCACGTTCCGCGGCTACCTGAAGTACGGCGTCCCTGCCACACTGCTGACGATGCTCGTCGCCACTGCCGACATCTGGATCCGGACGACGTTCTTCCGGTGAGAGACGCGCTCGCAGGCGGACCGTGCCTATGACCGCGAGGCTCGAGGCGCACGACGTGCTCAACATCGCCGACCTGCGGCGGCTCGCCCAGCGACGCCTGCCGCGGGTCGTGTTCGATTACATCGACGGCGGCGCGGAGGACGAGGTGACCCTGCGTGCGAACGAACACGCCTTCGATGAGGTCACGCTCCGGCCGCGAGGGGCGGTCGCGGTGGCGGAGTGCGACCTCCGCACCACCGTGGTCGGCACGCAGCAGGCACTGCCGTTCATCCTCGCCCCGGTCGGGAGCACACGCCTCTTCTGGCCGCACGGTGAGGTCGAAGTGGCCCGCGCTGCCGACGCCGCAGGCACCGTGTATGCGCTGTCGACCCTCGTGGGCACGAGCCTCGAGGAGGTCCGCGCGGCGTCGAGTGGGCCGCTCTGGTACCAGCTGTACCTCGTCGGCGGACGGGACGTGGCCAGGAAGGCGATCGCGCGCGCCCGGGCTGCCGGCTACGCGGCGCTGGTCGTGACGATCGACACGGCCGTCGCGGGCCTGCGCGAGCGCGACCTACGCAACGGCATCAAGGAGCTTCTCGGCGGCGGTCGGGTGGCGAAGCTGCGGTCCTCGCCGCAGTTCCTGCTACACCCAGGCTGGCTCTACGGCTTCCTGCGGGACGGTGGACTGATGCGTTTCCCGAACGTCGTGCTCGCCGACGGCCCCATGAGCTACGTCGACGTCGGTCCCGCCCTGGAGCGGTCCGTCGTGACCTGGGACGACCTCACCTGGATCCGCGAAGAGTGGGGCGGGCAGATCGTGGTGAAGGGCGTGCTCACCGCCGAGGACGCGCGCCGTGCGGCGGATGCCGGCGTGGACGCTATCGTCGTGTCGAACCATGGCGGCCGGCAGCTGGACGGCGCCCCCGCCACGCTCCGCGTGCTGCCCGAGGTCGTCGCCGCCGCGGGCGGGCGCCTCGAGGTCCTGATGGACGGCGGGATCCGCCGCGGCGGTGACGTGGTCAAGGCACTGTGCCTCGGGGCGAAGGCCGTCCTCGTCGGCCGCGCGTACGCATACGGGCTCGCGGCAGGCGGCGGACCGGGCGTAGCGCGCGCGATCGAGATCCTGCGTACGGAGATCGTCCGAACGCTGAAGCTCCTTGGAAGCGCCTCGACCGCGGACCTCGACGGGCGCTTCGTCGACGTACCACCACACTGGGGCCGGCCGCGCGCATCGGATAGCCTGCGGTCGGATGCCTGAGAAGCGCACCGCGAAGAAGGCCGCCGCGGCCAGGAAGACGGCGACACCGAAGAAGGCGACCGCGCCCAAGAAGACCGCGGCAGCGAAGACCGTCGCGCGGGGTCCCGGAGCCGCAGTGGACGGATCTGGGTCGCCGCTTCGAAGGGCCTCGGTCGACGTGCGCGCTTCCGAAACGCGCTTGGCGTGTCCGCGCTGCGGCACCACGAGATTCGGACCCGAGCAGCGGATCCGTGCCGAAAGCAACAGGACGGTGCGCTACACGATCCTGGTCTGCGAGCGCGGCCACACCTTCGCGCACCCGCTCGTCACACCCGGCTAGAGGGACCGCCTACCGCGACAGCGGTCCGGTGTCGAGGAGCTCCTCCGCGGGGAACCCGGCGTCGCGCACCAGCTGCAGCACGCTCTGCGCGTGCGCGCGGTCGCGCGTGTCCACGATGACGTCGAGGCCGACGCGTCCGAGCGACGTGTACGGCCCGAGCCGGTGGATGCCGACGTGGAGGATGTTGATGCGTGCCGCGGTGAGCACGCCGGTGAGGGTGTGAAGGCGACCGGGCTGGTCGTCGAGCCACGTGCGGAATGCGAGATAGCGGCCCGCGCTGGCGAGGCCCTGCTGGATGACCTTCGCGAGCATGTTCGGATCGATGTTCCCGCCGCTGATCACGACGCCGACCCGCTGGCCGATGGGCTGCGGCCCTTCGAGGGCCGCCGCGAGGGCGGCCGCGCCGGCGGGTTCGGCGAGGAGCTTGTGCCGCTCCAGCAGGAGGAGCAGCGCACGCGCGATCTGCTCGTCGGTAACGGTCCGCACCTCGGCGACGCTCTCCAGCGCCAGGGCGAGCGTGCGCTCCGAAGGGCGGCCAACGGCGATGCCATCGGCGATCGTGCGCGGCGGGGCCTGCGTCACTTGCCGCGCCGCGAAGGACCGCGCGAAGGCGGGTGCGCCATCGCTCTGTGCTCCGACCAGGCGTACGCCTCGAGAGGCCGTGACGAGCCCGCATCCCGCGAGCAGACCTCCGCCGCCGACGGGCACGACGATGGCGTCGAGGTCCGGCTCGTCCTCGAGCATCTCGAGCGCGACGGTCCCCTGCCCCGCGATGACCGTGGGATCGTCGAAGGCGTGCACGTAGGTCACGTTCTTCTCGGCGGCGAGCCGCAGCGCGATCGCGTGAGCCTCGTCGTAGTCGGCGCCCTCGACGATGGCCTCGGCCCCGGTCCGCTGGATCGCCGTGAGCTTGGCGAGCGGGACGCTCTCGGGGAGCACGATCCACGCCGGGACATCGAGCAGTCGCGCCGCGTGCGCGACGCCCTGGCCGTGATTGCCCGCCGACGCCGTCAGGACGCCGCGAGCGCGGACATCCGGGTCCAGCGCCAGGAGCCTGTTCAGCGCGCCGCGCAGCTTGAACGCACCGGTGTGCTGGAGGTCCTCGAGCTTCAGATACAGCTCGCAGCCCGCGAGCGCGGACAGCGGCTCGGAGCGCTCGAGCGGCGTCCGCCGGACGAACGGCGCGATCGCGCGCGCGGCGTTGCCGACGTCCGTGATGCCGAGGGCGGTGATCGTCGCGCTCACGTGTTCCAAGCAGTCTGCGGTGCCGCCCAAGCGGGCGGTGCGATCTGCTCAGACCCGAGAGCGAGCTATTCGATCGGCCAGTGCCCCCACGGTGACGTGGCCCCGGGCTTCGGCGTCGCGGGCCCCTCGGTGGCAGCGGCCGGCACGCTCTCGGGGAGCGGGATCGTCTCGCTCTTCCGCCACGAGCCCTCCTCGAACGGCTTCGGCAGCTCGAGCGGCTTGCGCTCGAACTTCGTCGCCATCTCGGGATGCGCCTCGTTCACCATGGCAAAGATCTCGTCGAGCTCCTCGCCGATGAGCTCACCCTTCTCGAGCAGCGCGTTCGCCACGGCGTGGACGGCGTGCGCCTTCTCGCGGACGAGCGCGCGCGTCTCGACGTAGAGCATGTCGAGCATCTTGTCCGCGATCCGCATCAGCGGCTCCGGCACGCCACCCAGGGCGTTCTGGGATGGCACCGCGAGCAGGCTCGGCCCCATGCCGTGCTGACCGCAGTAGGACATCGCGAGATAGGTCGCGGTCTGCATGTCGGAGTCCGCGCCGGTCATCTTCGTCTGGAGGAACTCCTCCTCGACCGCGCGCGAGCCGAGCGCGATCATGATGTCGGCCTCGATCTCGTGCGCGCGCCTGGTGTAGCGCTCCTCGCGGTCCGACCGCTGCACGACACCCAGCGCGTCGCCCATCCGGATGATCGACGCCTTCAGGATGCGGTGATCCGTGCGCACGTAGTGCGCGACCACGGCGTGCCCGGCCTCGTGGTAGGCGATCGCGCGCTTGTCGTCCGGCGTCATCTTCGTGATCGGCTGTTTCAGGCCGAGCTGGCGCATGTCGCGGGCGGTGAGCCAGTCGCGATAGTTCAGACGATCGCGCCCGTTGTCGTGCGCGACGATGAGCGCCTCGTTGATGTTCGTCTTGATGTCGACCGGGGTCCAGCCGACGGAGTCCTGGACCATGAGGTCGATGTTGATGTTCGGGTCGTGCGCCTTTTGCGCGAGGTACAGGTCGATGATGTCGCGGCGGCCCTCGCCGTCCGGGACGTAGACGTTCAGCTTGCGGTCGAGGCGGCCGGGCCGCGTGAGCGCGATGTCGAGGACGTCGGGGCGGTTCGTCGCGCCGATCACGAAGACCACCGGCTTCGGGGGGACCGGGCCGCGCACCACGCCGAGCCAGCGCAGGAACTTCTGCCACCTGCGGTCCTCGATGTGCTGTCCGAGCGAGTCCATCTGGTTGAGCATCGTGTTCAGAGCGAAGCCGCTCATCCCCATCATGCCCATCGGGCCCATCCCGCCCTGCTGCTGGCCGCCCATGACGCCGCCGCGCGAGCGGCCGATGGAATCGAGCTCGTCGATGAAGAGGATGCACGCGCCGGGGTGCCCGGGCTTCGCGTACTTCCGCCCCAGCTTGCGCGCCTTGCCGAACAGCGACATGACGATGAGCGCGTCCATGCCGAACCACATGCTCGTCATGGAGCTCGCGTCGACGTAGATGAACGGCAGGTCCGCCTCGGCGGCGATGATGCCGGCGAGGAAGCTCTTCCCCGTGCCGGGAGCGCCCGCGAGCAGCATGCCCTTGGGCGGCTCGCCGCCCATCGCGCGGAACTTGTGGATGCCCTGGAGGATGCGGACGGTGCTCTTCGCGTGCTCGAGCAGATCCGGCTGGCCGCGGTAGTTGTCGAAGCTGAGACCGATCTGCGGGCTGTCGGGCGTCACCGTGTAGGTCCGCGGACGCGAGAGGAACCACATCAGCACGCCGAACTGCGCGATCATCGCGAAGGCGTAGAAGAGGAGCAGGACGAGCATCGAGGGCGCGGAGGCCACGAGCCCGACGAGGCCTTCGATGATCCCTCGCACGCCGAACAGGACGACCGCGAAGGCGATCAGGAGGAGCAGGATCAGCAGGCGGCGCTTGTTCCGCTCCCACATGAACGCACCGTGGTCGAGCATCGAGTCCATCGGAGCCGCAGGCCCCTGGCCGGTCGCCGCCTGCGCGGCGACGACGCTCTTCGAGGTGGTCTCCTGGCTGCTCAATTCACACCTACGACCTTCCCGTCGCGGACGCGGAAGACGAGTCCGACGATGACCTTCTCACCGGACTGGGCACGTCCGCCGGCGACGTATGCGGAAAGGATATCCCCCTGCCGTTCCGTGGCCCCCGTGAAGACCATCTCATCGATGTCGACCAGCGGCTCGATCGCTCCCGCCAGACGCTGCAGCAACGCCGCGTCCAGCGCCTTCGCCAGACCCTTCGCGTCGTCCCGCAGCAGGTAGTGCGTCAGGTCGTTGGATGCGGCCGGCTCCTCGACGGGCGGCAGGGGGCGCCATGGGCTCTCCGGTGGCGCCGGGTTCGCGATCTGCGCTCCGAACACGCCGGCGATCATCCCGCCCGCGAAGACGACGAGGCCGAGGATCGCCTTGGCCTTACTCACGCCGTACGACCTTGCCCTCGATCAGCGTGAGCGCGAGCGGGAAGAACTGCCGCTGACCGGTCGCCGCGCGGATCTCGATCGCGTAGATGTGCACGTTGAGCGAGCCTGCCGTGCGTCCACCCAGGTACGTGAGCGACATCGGTGTGATCTGCCCTTGTGCCTCCTGGGCCTGT
>JACPEQ010000014.1 GCA_016183435.1 Chloroflexota bacterium | reverse complement strand
GGAGAAGATGTCCGGAGGCGAGAAGCAGCGTGTCGCGATCGCACGAGCTCTGGTGAACGATCCGACGTTCATCCTCGCCGACGAGCCGACCGCGAACCTCGATTCGAAGATCGGGCACGAGATCATGCGCCTGCTCCGCCGCATCGCGAAGGAGCAGGGGCGCAGCATCGTCATCGTGTCGCACGACCAGCGCATCAAGGACATCGCCGACCGCGTCCTGTGGCTCGAGGACGGCCGCTTCGCACGCGAGACCGGCATGGCCGTCGATCCCGTCTGCGGCATGCAGGTCGAGCGGGAGCGTGCGGTCGACGCGGTCTGGGACGGCGAGACGCTCACGTTCTGCTCGCGAGGCTGCCGCGACGAGTTCCTTAGCACCCCCTGGCGCTTCCTGCCGTCTGGCGGCTCGCACCGCGATGCGCTGCGGGCCTCGATGCGCGTCGAAGCTGCCACTCTGCCGAGATGACCTTGGACCCCACCGAGGGAGGGCGTCGGACCCCTGCAGAGGGGCAGGACGACCTCGTACGGTCTGACCACATGCCGCGGACCGAGACCGAATCGGGCGGCCCTGTCGCACTCGCGCGGCCGGCGCGGGTGCTCGTCGTCGACGACGACGAGAGCGTGACGAACATGCTGCGCCGGGCGCTCTCGTTCGAGGGCTACAGCGTCACGACGGCGCGCGACGGCCAGGAGGCGCTCCGGCGGGCGCTCGAGTGGGCGCCCGACCTCGTCGTCCTCGACGTCATGATGCCGGGTATCGACGGGGTCGAGGTCTGCCGCCGGCTCCGCGCGGGGGACCCGAAGCTCGCGATCCTCATGCTCACCGCGAAGGACGCTGTCGCGGACGAGATCGTCGGCCTCGACGCCGGCGCCGACGACTACCTGGTGAAGCCGTTCAGCCTCGAGATCCTCTCCGCGCGCATCCGGGTGCTCCTGCGGCGCAAGGAGCCCGTCGACGTCGAGGTGTTGCGCTTCGCGGACCTCGCGCTCGACACCGGCTCGCGCACCGCGTGGCGCGGGCCGCGCGAGATACATCTCACGACGACGGAGTACGAGCTCCTGCTCCAGTTCCTGCGGCATCCGCGCCAGGTCCTCGTGAAGGAACAGCTCACCGAGAAGGTGTGGGGCTACGACTTCGGCGGGAACTACAACGTCCTCGAGGTGTACGTGCGGCACCTGCGCCTGAAGCTCGAGGCGGCCGGCGAGCCGCGGCTCCTCCATACGCTGCGCGGGGCGGGGTACGTCCTCCGGGAGGGAGCGCCATGATGTCCGGCTTCGACGCAGGGAGCTTCCTGACGGGCGTCGGGTTCGTGCTGCTCGTCATCATCGTGCTGGACCTGGTCCTCGCGGGCGGCGGGATGAGCATGAGCATGATGGGCGGGATCATGGGCACGCCCTGGGGCTGGGCGATCCTCATCCTCCTGATGGCACTTCTCGTGGCGGCCGTCGGCGGCCGGTAGTCCAGAGATCGGCGAGGAGATGTGGCGGACATGAGCTGGCGAAGCACATCGAGTAGCCGGGCACGGACCGCGCGGAAAAGGTGACGGGTCGGTCCTCGACCTACCATCCACCTCGCACCACGACGTCCGTCGGGACGGAGGAGGACGCATGGAGCGCAGCGCCGACTGGATGGACCAAGCGTCGCGGGATCTCGCTCACGCGAAGCAGGATCTCTCGACAGGGTTCTACGAGTGGGCGTGCTTCTCCGCGCAGCAGGCGGCCGAGAAGGCGGCGAAGGCGGTCCTGCAGAAGACCGGCGCCGAGGCCTGGGGCCACTCCGTCGCGGATCTCCTGGCCGCGATCGCGAGCTCTCGGCAGATCCCGACCGACCTGCTCGACCTGGCCCACGAACTCGACAAGGCCTACATCCCTGCGCGGTACCCGAACGCGCACCCCGCCGGCTCGCCGGGGTCGGCATACACCCGCGTCGAGGCGGAGCGGCTGACCGCGCACGCCGACCGGATCGTGAGTGTCTGTCAGGATCTTCTCGCCGCGCTATAGCCGCGACCAGCTCGTGGAGCAGCTCCGCGGGTACCTGCCCGCGCTCGCTCGCGCGCTGCCGCTGCGGCGGGTCGTGCGAGGACGCCTACGCGCTCGTCCGGAAGCTGGTGCCCATCCGCGGACTGGAGCCCCACGTGTACGCGGAGGCCGACGCCGCCGCGGCCGAGCCGATGATCGGCCGCATGACCCGCGACGGCATCGTCCTGGTCTGAGCGGTGGCGGCGGAGGCGCGCCCGTGAGCGAGCTCGCCCTGGCGTGGTACGGCTGGCTCAGCGCGGCCAGCGGTGGGCTCACCCTCTCCATGCGCGATACGGTGCTCGGTGGCGGCATGCCGCCCATCGCGGTCGTGTTCGTCCTCGGCGTCATCGGCGCGCTCAGTCCGTGCCAGCTCACCACCGGACTCGGCGCCATCGCCCTCATCGGCCGCCGGCCGCGCGCGATGCAGATGCTCGCCGGGCTGGCCTACGTCGCCGGCAAGGCGACGACGTACGGCGTGCTCGGGCTGCTCTTCGTGACGCTCGGCGGGATCGTCGCGTCGTCGACGATCCCGGTGGTCGAGGTCGTGCGCCGCATCGTCGGCCCGCTCATGATCCTCGCGGGGCTCGCGCTCATCGGCGTCTTCCGCTCCCGGCTCCGCCTCGGCTTCGGCGATCGCCTCGCGATGTTCGCGTCCGATCGTCTCGACGCCACGCGGCCTCCTGGCGCGTACGCCCTCGGTCTCGCGTTCGGACTCGTCTTCTGCCCGACGCTCTTCCTCTTGTTCTTCGGGATGATGATCCCGTTCGCGGTCGCGTCGCCGCAGGGCGCCGTCTTCCCGGCTGTGTTCGCCCTCGGCACGGCGGCGCCGGTCCTCGCCGTCCTCACGCTGATGTGGCTCGGCTTCGGCGGGGGGCCGCCGTCGCGGCGGCTGGACGTCTGGCTGACGCGCGCCGCGGGCATCATCGCGCTGGTGGTCGGGCTGAACGACACGATCGTCTACTGGTCGATCTAGTGACCCTGCGCCTGCGTCTCGCGCTCTGGTACGGAGCGCTTCTGGCGATCGTGCTCGCGGCCGGGTTCACGATCGCCTACTTCATCCACGCGAGCTTCCCGCACGAAGGCCCGGATCCCGTATTCGAAGCGTCGCTGGATCGGCTGCGCCTCGTCCTCTTCGCCGTCGGCGCCATCGGCGTCGCCATGGCCGTGATCGGCGGCTGGATGATCTCCGGCAGCGCGCTGCGCCCGATCCGCACCATGATCGAGACGGCGCGCGCCATCGCGCTCTCGCGCGGCTTCTCGCGGCGTATCGAGGTGCGCGAACACGCACGCGACGAGCTCGCGGAGCTCGGTCGCACGTTCAACGACATGCTGGCCAGCCTCGACGACGCATACCGGCGGCAGCAGCGATTCGTGGCGGACGTGTCCCATGAGCTGCGCACACCGCTCACGAGCATCCAGGGCGACCTCGAGCTGCTCGCACGCGACCTGCCGGACCGCGACCGCGCGGCCACGCTCGCGGAGGCGCTCCGCGAGGCGCGCCGGCTCGCGCGCCTCGTCGACGACCTCCTCGTGCTCGTCCGCGCGGACGCGGGCCCGCAGCCGTTCGTCCCGAAGCCGGTGCAGCTCGACGAGGTCGCGATGGAGGTCTTCCGCGAGCTTCATCCGGTCGCCGGGCAGCGGCTGGAGGTCGTCGATCTCGACGAGGCGCGCGTGCTCGGCGAGCGCGACCGCCTCAAGCAGCTCGTGCTCATCCTGGCGGACAACGCCCTGCGTTACGCGCCCGACGGCACCGTCGCGCTCTCCGTGGGCGTGGAACGGTCGGAGGCCGTCCTGCGGGTCGAGGACGAAGGGATCGGCATCAGCCCCGAGGTCGCGCGGCGGGCGTTCGAGCGCTTCTACCGCGGCGAGGACGCGCAGCGGCTCGACCCCGGCGGGACGGGCCTCGGGCTCGCCATCGCGCGCTGGGTCGTCGAGCGCCACGGAGGCACGATCGCCCTCGAGCGGCGCGAGCCGCACGGGACCCGCGCGGTCGTGCGGCTCCCCGCCGCCGAGGGCTGAGCGGGGCCCTCACTGGATGGACAGCGTCCCTTTCATCCCCGCCTCGTAGTGGCCGGCCACGAAGCAGCCGAACTCGTATGTGCCGGGCTTCGACGGGACGACGAACGTCAGGGTGGCCGTTCTCCCCGGCGGGACCCGCACACCGACCCGCTCGGCGCCGTGACCCATGCCGTGGCCGGAGGCTGGCGTGGGCGTGATCTCGTGCTCGAGGCCCGCGAAGAGGTCCTTCATGTAGCCCATGTCCTTCGTCGGATCCCGACCGGCCATGAACTCGTGCTCGACGGTGCCGGCCTGCTTGAACGCGAGCGTGACCTTCTCGCCGGCCTTCAGCGAGAGCATCACGGGTGTGAATGCGAACTCCTTCATCGAGACCTCGATGCGGCGCCCTTCGTCGGCGCGCGGGGTGGATGCAGAGGCGCCGCAGGCGGCCGTGACGACCGCAGCGGACGCGACGATGGCAACGACGTACCGCACTCGTGCCCTCCGTTCCGTGCTGGCAGAACTGTCTCAGACCCGTGTCCCCGCGTCCTTGAGATCACCTGAACGCCCTCTGTGTGGCAAGCGGCCAGGGTGTCGGCCCACCGAGGAGCGGGATCGCCGTTTCAGCCGGGGCTCAGCCGGCGTTGGGGGCCGCGACAGGGAAGGCCGCGAGCATCCGCCGCGATGGAGGCCTTCGCCGCCCTGGCCCTCGCGCTCGGCGCGTCCGCTGGGGGAGCCGCGCTCTTCCTGCTCCACGACCGTCACGGCCGGGTCCGCGCGTCACGGCGCCCCGATGGCACCCAGGAGGCGCGCGTCGTCGTCCAGCACGGCTACCGTCCGGCGCACATCGAGCTGGCTCTCGGCGTGCCCGCGATCCTCCGGTTCGAGCGGCGGGAGGACGACCCGTGCTCCGAGCTGCTCGTGAGCGAGCTGCTGCCCAGCTCATACCGCCTCGCGCCGCACGCGGAGACGGTCGTCCGGTTCACGCCCATGGCGTGCGGGACGTTCGCGTTCACATGCGGCCTCGGTCTGTACAACGGACTGCTCATCGTCGGCGCCGGGCGGGATCGTCAGCGGCGATCCAGCCCCGGGCAAGGATGGGCTCAGTCGTCCGTCCGAACGTTGATGGTCGATGACGACGATCGCTGACGGCGGCCGGCGATGCCCATCCGGCTGTTCTTCCGCCGCGAGGAGTCGAGCGCGTGCTCCGAGCGCGTCGTGTTCCCCGACTTCCACAAGAGCGCTCTCCTTCCGGAGGGCGCGGTCACGCCGATCGAGCTCCCCGCGACGAAGCCCGGCGAGTACCAGTTCCACTGCCAGATGGTGATGCTGCGCGGCACGCTGGTGGTGCGCTGATGCCGAAGGGGGCCGCGCTCCTCGGGATAGCGTTCCTCGTCGCGGCGTGTGGCGCGGCGGCCGCGCCGGCACCAGCCGCGACCGGCACGGAGGCGCGAACCGCCGTGTCCGTGGCTGCGAGTGCGGCCGCGAGTCCGAAAGCTACAGGGACGCTCGGCGAACGGAGCACCGAAGGAGGCGGGGTCGAGGTCAAGGCCTCGTGGGTGTCGAGCGATCCGCCGGCGCTGATGGTCACGATGGACACGCATTCGGTGGACCTCGACGTGTTCGACCTCGCGACGATGGCGAAGCTCCGGATCGACGGCGGCAGCTGGGTGGCACCGAGCGCGGTGGAGATGCCGAAGGGCGGCCACCACCGCGAAGGACGCCTGCAGTTCTCGAGCGTGGCATCGGCCTTCGGCGCCGCAGGAGTGATCGAGCTCGAGATCACCGGCGTCGCGGTCCCCACCCGGTCCTTCCGCTGGGAGCGCGGCGGATGAGGCGACCCGTCATCGCGGCGGGCTTCGGCGCGCTCGGCGCGCTCGCGCTCGTCGGCCTCTACCTCGGGATCGTGACGTGGGCGCAGGGATCCGAGCACGCGCTCGAGCTGCTGTGGGACGATCGCTTCTTCGTCGGTGCGATCGCGCTCGGCTTCGGGACGCAGGTCGGCCTCTTCGGCTACGTGCGCATGCTCCAGCACGCCATCGCGCGGAGTTCGGTCGCCCTGGCCGGTGCGGGCACGGCGACCTCGAGCGTGTCGATGGTCGCGTGCTGCGCGCATCACCTCGCAGACGTCCTGCCGGTCGTCGGGCTCTCCGGCGCCGCGGTGCTCCTCGTCGAGCTGCGCACGCCGCTCATGCTCATCGGCATCGCCACGAACCTCGTGGGCATCGCGGTGATGCTCCGGGAGCTGCGCCGCATGCGCGGCCACTACCGCATGGCGATGGCCAGGCTCGCTGCGGAGGCCTGACGTGGCGATGGAGGGGACGTACCGCAGCGCGTGCGGATGCCTGCTCCACCGGCGTCTGGACCCGACGGGCGGCCAGCGCTGGGAGGCCGAGGGCGACGACGGCGTGTGCTGGGACGTCGAGCTCGCGCCGACGGCACGCCCGACGCTGCTCTCCGACGACCCCGACTGGCCCTCGGGCACACGCCAGGTTCCCGAGCCGGTCCTCCGGCCGGACTAAGCAGCGATGAACGACATCGTCGCCTTTGTGCAGCAGAACGGGGCCACCGTGGTGGTCGTCGGGCTGATGGTCCTGATGCACGTGTTCGGGTTCGGGCATGGCGGGCATGGTCAGGGCGGCCATGGCGCGCAGCACAGCGACGTTCGCCGGCCGTCGGACCGCCCTTAGGCGAAGGGGTCCCGGACCCGGAGCCCGTCGAACTTCCTGAAGTCGCGGTCGTGAGTCCACAGCGTCCCGACGCCGTTCTCCCGCATCAGCGCAGCGAGGTGTGCGTCGGTGACCAGGTTGCCTCTCACGATGATGCCGGAGGTCGTCGCGGTGTAGACCCGCCAGAAGCCTTCGCCCTCGCCCGCGGTCCGGGCATGGGGAAGCGACAACAGCTGTTCGACGTTGGCCGTCGCCGTTCCGACGGAGAGCGGTCTCGGGAAGATCGCTGGGTGCGTCGCCAGCCGCAGGTAGCCCATCAGGACAGGCCAGAAGAGATAGACGAGGTCGGCCTCGCTGGCGAGCCGCTCGATCAGCTCCCGCGCCTTCGCATGGAAGGGACTCGACTCATCGGACGAGTACAGGAGCACATTGACGTCGACCGTCGCGCTCACCGGCGTTCGAGTGCCTGGCGGACGGCCTCCTTGTCCTCCAGATCGATCCTCGCCGGGCCCATGTGCCTACCGGCATCCACCCGCGACCGTACCTGCCCCAGCGCGGTATCGCGAACGTACGATGGTCACGCGGTGGTCAGAGCAC
>JACPEQ010000067.1 GCA_016183435.1 Chloroflexota bacterium | reverse complement strand
AGCCACACACCCTTGACGGGGCGGCCGCGGCGGTGGATGTACTGGACGAGGTAGGGGAGGCCACCGGGTAGCGGCCAGTGACACAGCACGTACTTGTCGTCCTGACGCAGCGGAGCGCCGCGTTCGGGGAACCGGCTGAGCTGTCGCTCGACCTGGCCGATGGCGGAGTAGAGGTCGTCGAGACGTCGGAGCCGCTCCGCCGGGCTGAACGCGGTCTGCCGCACTAGGAAGTCGCGATGGCGGTCGAGATCCTCGATGAACTCTGGGCGGTAGCGGACACGGGCTGCCACCTACGACGGGCGCTGCCTTCGGGTCTCTCTTTGCAGCCGCGTACGAGCTTCTTCGTATGACGCGGCCAGCGCCGAGCGCGGCGCCTGTCGCCGGTCTCCACGCTCCATCGCCTCGACCACGCGCCAACCCTGCTCGACCTGCCATGCGAGCGCCGTCGCCAGCTGCTGGCTCCGAAGCCCGGTGCTCAGGAGGACTCGCAGGGCGGCCGACGCGGGGATCTCATGAGCCCGGGCATAGACGAGCACGCGAGCCCACAGATCCGGTGGACAGCTGAAGCTGCGCGGCGGCGACCTCCGCGCCTTCGTCGTCGGCCTCCGCCTGGGTCGCGCCGTCGTCATCGTCATGGCCAGGGCACCTCCTGTATTGGAGTGTAATAACACGACGTGCTCGGAGGAAGTCGTCAAGCGCGGCGAGCTCGCCTCGGCGGTCCACGAACTTCCTGCATGGTCCCATAGTGGTTCGGATGTCACACGAACAACTAACGGTTTGCACGAAGAGGGAGTAGTTCGACCGGTCGACGAGGGTCACGTCGGCCTCGCTGCGGCGCAGGTGCCGCTCGAGGTGCCGCACCACGTGCAGGCCGCCGAAGCCACCGCCGAGGATGAGGATCCTCTTCGGCGACGTCATGTCCGAGAGTATCGAGCGAACGAGCCCGTTCGGTGGCGCCGACGGGTCGTGCTAGCAGCAGCTCTCCTCGGGCGGCCTGGTCGCTCGGATGTGATCGCTCGCGATCTCGCCGACGCCGTCGAGCGGCACCGTGTTCACGGTCTCGAACGAGATGTCGCTGAAGCCGGCCGCGCGCAGGGCCGCGGAGTACTCGTCGCGCGTGATCGTGCCGGAGATGCATCCGGCCCAGAGGTCGAGACGGCGCTTCGCCTCGGCCGGAAGCTCGTCGATGGCGACCATGTCGGCGATCGCGAGCCGCCCGCCCGGGCGCAGCACGCGGAAGGCCTCGCGCATGACCGCGGCCTTGTCGGCGGCGAGGTTGATGACGCAGTTCGAGATGATCACGTCCACGGACGCGTCGGGGAGGGGGAGCGCTTCGATCGTCCCCTTGAGGAACGTCGCGTTCGTGACGCCGGCCCTCTCCTGGTTCGTCTTCGCGACGGCGAGCATCTCGTCCGTCATGTCGACGCCGTAGGCGTGACCTCCCGGCGACACCCGCCGGGCGGAGAGCAGCACGTCGATCCCCGCGCCGCTGCCAAGATCCAGCACCGTTTCGCCCGGGTGCAGCTCCGCGAGGGCGGTGGGGTTGCCACATCCCAGGCTCACCTGCGGGGAGAGGCCGAGCGATGCCAGCTCCTCCTTGGAGTAGGAGTCGCCGCAGGAGGCGTTGCCCTCGGTGGTGCACACGTCGTCGCAGCAGCTCGCGGAGGTCCTTGCCATCTCGAGCGCGGAACGCGCATACCGTTCGCGCACCGCCTCGCGGATCTCGCCGACGCCGATCAGCTCGCTCATTCTACTCGTACTCCCATCGATGGATGTCGATGGGAGCGTACCCATATCCATCGACGACTGTCAATGGGTATGTTAGGGTCGCGGCATGGCCGTGCTACCCATGGTCGAACGACAGCGCGGCGTGTGCTGCACCCCGGAGCGGCGCATGCCCGCCGAGCGCGTGGAGCAGTTGACCGAGGCCCTCAAGGCGCTCTCCGACCCGACGCGGCTCGAGATCGTGGCGATCCTGCGCGACGCGACCGAGCCGGTCTGCGTCTGCGATCTCACGAGCACATTCGATCGGAGAAGCGCGGGATCTGGGCCTTCTACCGGCTTCGGGCCGACCTTCCGCCCCAGGTGAAGCGCTTCGTGGAGGCCATCCGCTAGCTCCGGCGCCCGAGCGCGCTCAGGCCAGGTTGAACGGCGGGTACCGGTCGGTGACGAGCAGGAACGCGTAGGCCGCGACGCGCAGCCCCCAGCGGCCGACCCCGACCACGAAGTCGAACAAGCCGCGCGGGTAGCTGCCGGTGATGAGGATCGCGAACCACGCGATGATCGTCGCGACGAAGGCGAACACGACGAGCACGACGAGCACGATGTAGTGCGGGATCGCGAGCAGCCACTTGAACAGCGGCAGCCACCGGTTCAGCTGGCGCGCGTCGGGGTAGTCGAGATCGAGGTGGACCGCCTGCTCGTCCTCGGTGGACGGGTACTCGTCCCGCAGGAGCGCGAGGTACGAGTAGACGCGGAACGAGAATCGCGCGAGCGCGAGCTGGAAGTCGAACCACCACCGCGGATAGCGCTGGCGGAACACGATCATCAGCGCGGTCGCGAAGCCGATCGAGAGGCCGATGCTTCCCCCCGCGTCGCGCACGCGCTGTCCCTGTTCGTTGATCGTCCAGGTCGGATCGCCGCTCGCGGTGACGAGCGAGAGGATGATGAGGATCGGGATGGCCCAGATGATCCGCAGCAGCGTGGTCAGCCGGTCCAGTGGTCCCTTGTAGTCGATCTCCAAACGTGCTGGGTACGGTGCGAGGGTCTGAGCTGAGGTGTTCGCCATGGAAGACCTCCCTGGTGGATGTGACGTCGCTTTCGTGGGCTACCTTACGGCGGCGGGTACCTCGACCGGCTCGAAGCGGGCGGTGAAGTGGCGCAGCTGCGGCGGCTCGGACGTGATGCGGTAGCCGCGCAGCTCCGCGGCGTGCGACGCGACCGCGAGCACGACCTCGATGACGTAGTCGACGTGGCTCTGCGTGTACGTGCGCCGCGGGATCGCCATGCGCACGAGGTCCATCCCCGCCGGCGTCTCGCGGCCGTCCGGGTGGCGTCCGAACATGACCGTGCCGATCTCGACGCTGCGGATGCCGCCGGCCTCGTACAGGGCGACCGCCAGCGACTGGCCGGGGTACTGGAGCGGCGGGACGTGCGGCAGCAGCGCGCGCGCGTCGATGTAGACCGCGTGCCCGCCCGCCGGCAGCACGATCGGAACGCCGCCGCGGTCCAGGGCCTCCGCGAGGTACTCGGTGGACCGGATGCGATAGCGCAGGTAGTGCTCGTCGACCACCTCCGTGAGGCCCTGCGCGATGGCCTCGAGGTCGCGGCCCGCGAGTCCGCCGTAGGTGGGGAAGCCTTCGGTGAGGATGAGCAGGTTCCGGCATCGCTCGGGTGAACCTCGACGGCGAGCCGGCATAGCTCTCGTCGCCGTGCTGCACGGCGGCCCACTGGTCGCGCGACATCGCGCCCGTGCCCGAGTCGGTGAGCAGGTCGATCAGCACGTCCTCGGCACGCAGCGCGAACAGGTTGTAGCCGGCCTCGCGGATCAGATCGCGGCGCTTCGCCTCCGTCGTCATCCGCAGCGGCTCCACCGAGTGGATCCGGAACGGCTCGATGATCGTGCGGAAGCGGTACGGCACCGGCCCCCTACAGGTCCTCGGCCTGCAACGCGAAAGCGTCCTTGCGCACGGCGACAACGTACGGCGTGCTGGCGATCTCGCCGATCACCTTCAGCTTCTCTGCTCGCGTCGTGGCGGGCAGTCTATTGCGGCCCAGAAGCTTCGCGCCGAACGGTCCCAGTCCTAGGGCCTTCCGACCCTCCTGCCGTCGGCGCTGACACACAACAGTGATCACCGAGATGCCGGTCGAAAACGCGACCTACGAGATCGTCCGGCGCGAGGACTTCTCGGACGTCACCTACCTCCTGGAGGTCCGGGTCCCGCTCCTCGCGCGTGCGGCCCAGCCGGGGCAGTTCGTCATCGTCATGTCGCATCCCGAGGGTGAACGGATCCCGCTCACCATCGCGGACTTCGACCGCGAAGCGGGCACGATCACGCTCGTCGTCCAGGCCGTCGGCAAGACGACCATGGAGATGCAGCGCGACGTCAAGGCCGGCTCGCATCTGTACGCCGTCGTCGGTCCGATGGGCGAGCCCAGCCACCTCGGCGCGAAGAAGGTCGTGTGCGTGGGTGGCGGTCTCGGCGTCGCGCCGGTGTACCCGCAGGCGCGCGCGTTCAAGGAGGCGGGCGCCTACGTCATCGGCGTCATCGGGTTCCGCAACAAGGAGCTCGTCTTCTGGGAGGACAAGTTCCGGGCGGTCTGCGACGAATTCATCATCTGCAGCGACGACGGATCCGTCGGGATCAAGGGCGTCGTGACCAAGGGGATCGAGCGGGCGGTCGCGCAGCACGCGGACATCGACCGGGTCATCGCGATCGGACCGCCGATCATGATGAAGGCCTGCGCGGACCTCACGCGTCCGCTCGGGATCACGACGATCGTGAGCCTCAACCCGATCATGATCGACGGCACCGGCATGTGCGGAGGCTGCCGCGTGAAGGTCGGCGGCCGCACGAAGTTCGCGTGCGTCGACGGGCCCGAGTTCGACGCGCACCAGGTCGACTTCAACGACCTCATGTCGCGTCTGCGGCGGTTCCGCGCGGACGAGCAGGTCGCCCTCGAGAGCTGGCAACGCGCCTGCGCGGCCCACAGCGCGACCGCCGCCGACTGAGCAGAGGTGGCGAAGAAGCGGACCATCCGCACCATCCCGCAGGAGCGCACGCCGATGGCGGAGCGCGCTCCCTCCGATCGCGTGCGCGGCTTCATGGAGGTGGCCTGCGGCTACACGCCGGACGAGGCCGTCCGTGAGTCGGAGCGGTGCCTGTTCTGCCCGGACCAGCCGTGCGTGCGCGGCTGCCCGGTCGGGATCGACATCCCCGGATTCATCGAGCGCATCGGGGAGAAGGACTTCCACGGAGCGTACGACGTGCTCACGGACACGACCCTCCTGCCGGCGATCTGCGGGCGTGTCTGCCCCCAGGAGACCCAATGCGAAGGCATCTGCGCCGTCGGCGACACGCTCGCGCCCGTCGCCATCGGGCGCCTCGAGCGCTGGGTCGGCGACATGGCCATCAGCGAGGGCTGGACGACCTCGGCGCTGATCGAGCCGAGCGGCCTGCGCGTCGCGATCGTCGGATCGGGTCCGGCTGGGATGGCCTGCGCCGCGGACATTGCCAAGGCCGGCTGCGCCGTGACCGTCTTCGAGGCGTTCCAGCAGCCCGGCGGCGTGCTGCGCTACGGGATCCCGGACTTCCGCCTGCCGAACGACGTCGTCGACGCCGAGATCGCGAAGCTCGCCCGCCTGGGGATCGTCTTCCGCTGCAACACGCTCGTCGGCCGGCTCTTCACCGTCGAGCAGCTGCTGGGCGAGATGGGCTTCGATGCCGTGTTCATCGGGACCGGCGCTGGCACGCCGATCTTCCCGGGCATCCCGGGCGAGTCCCTCAGCGGCGTCGTCTCGGCGAACGAGCTGCTCACCCGCGCCAACCTGATGCGCGCGCGGGACTTCCCCGCCTACGACACACCGGTGGGGATCGGCAAGCGCGTCGCCGTCGTCGGGGCGGGGAACACCGCGATGGACGCGATGCGGACGTCGCTGCGCCTCGGCGCCGCGTCGGTGCTGTGCGTGTACCGCCGCTCGAAGATCGAGGCGCCCGCCCGAGCCGAGGAGCTGCACCACGCCGAACAGGAGGGCATCGAGTTCCACTGGCTGACCGAGCCGGTCGAGATCCTCGACGACGGCCAGGGCAGCGTGTGCGGCCTGCGCGTGCGGCGGATGGAGCTCGGCGAGCCCGACGCGTCGGGGCGGGCCCGGCCGGTCGCGGTCGCCGGGAGCGAGCACGAGATCGAATGCGACACCGTCGTGTTCGCCATCGGGACGAACGCGAACCCGATCCTCGGACAGACGTCCGCCCTCGACCTCGACGCACGCGGCTACATCAAGGTGGACGAGGACCTCGCGACCTCGATGGACGGCGTGTTCGCCGGCGGGGACATCGTCACCGGAGCCGCCACGGTCATCGAGGCGATGGGCGCTGGCCGGAAGGCCGCGGCCAGCATGAAGCGCTATCTCGGCCTCACCGGCGGCGACGTGCCGTACGACAGCGAGCCCACCGAGGCCATGCTGTTCGGGTTCGCCTCCCATCAGCGCACGTACGCGCGGGTGCTGGTCGCATGAGAGCCTACCGGGGGGCTGCGCCCCCCGAGAACCCCCCGGCCGCGCCCCCTCATGCCCCCGGATCGTCGTCGGCTCTGCACGTGCCGACGCTTGAGAGGCCCGTGACGCAGCCCCGCCGCGCGCTGCGGCGCGCGATCGACGAGCACGTCGTCGAGATCGTGAGCGACTCGGGCGAAGGCGCGCAGCGGTGCGGCCAGTCGTTCGGCGCCATCGCGGCGCGATCGGGTCTGGGGATCTGGACGGTGGAGATCATCCCCGCCGAGATCCAGCCGCCTGCCCGCAGCGTGGCCGGCGCGAGCGGCAACCGCATCCGGATCGCGTCACGACCGGTGACGAACGGCGGCGACGAAGTGGACCTCGTGGTGGCGTTCAACGAGCAGGTGCTGCGCGGCCGCGTCGAGGCGGGTGAGCTGCGCCCCGGGGCCACGATCCTCCTCGAGAGCGCGTGGAGCAACGACCGCGACCCGCAGATCGCGCGCGAGTACGCCGAGACGCGCGAGGAGCTCGTCGCGCACGGCTACCGGGTGATCGACATCCCGATGGACGCGGAGTCCAGGAAGATCGTGAGCGACCCGCGTCGCGGCAAGAACATGTTCGCGCTCGGCATGCTCTGCCTCATCTACGGGCTCGATCTCCGCCTCGCCCGCGAGCAGATCGCCCTCACCTTCGGCAAGAAGGACCAGGCGGTCATCGATCAGAACGTCCGCCTCCTCGAGGCCGGATGGGCGTGGGCCGAACGGGAGCTCGACCTGCGGTACGAGCTGAAGGCGATGCCCGTGACGGCGCCGCAGGTCGTGATGAACGGCAACACCGCGATCGCCCTGGGGATCCTCGCCTCGGGCATGGAGATCTGCGCGATGTACCCGATCACTCCGGCGACGTCCGCGTCGCACTACCTCACCGAGGTGTTCGAGCGCGTCGGCGGGATCGTGCATCAGGCCGAGGACGAGATCGCCGCATGCGCGTTCGCGATCGGCGCGTCCTACGCGGGCAAGTGCGCCGTGACCATCACTTCCGGGCCCGGCTTCTCGCTCAAGCAGGAGGGCATCGGCCTCGCGGTGATGACCGAGATCCCGCTCGTCGTCGTCGACGTGCAGCGCGGGGGCCCGAGCACGGGCCAGCCGACGAAGCCCGAGCAGGGTGACCTCCTCGCGGCGATGTTCGGCGCGCACGGCGACGCCCCGAAGGTCGTGCTGGCCGTGAGCGGGATCGAGGACTGCTTCTACGCGATGATCACGGCCCGCAAGATCGCCGAGACGTTCAACACGGTCGTCATCGTCCTCTCGGACGGGAGCCTCGCGACGGCCCAGCAGCCGATCCCACGCCCGGCCTTCAGCGAGGAGTGGCTCGCTCCGCCCGTGGACCAGAGCCCCGTGCCCGAGGGCGCGCTGCCGTACGACTGGGACGCGACGACGGGCCTCATCCGCCGCTGGATCCCGGGGCAGCCCGGAGGCATGCACACGATCACGGGCGTCGCCCACGATCGCGCGGGCCACATCGCGTACGACGCGACCAGCAACGAGGACGGGCTGCGCCACCGCAGCCTCAAGCTCGCCGCGCTGCAGCGCACGCTGCGCTGCCCGAGCGTCTTCGGCGGCGACGACGGTGACCTGCTCATCGTGGGGTGGGGCAGCACGAAAGGCGCGATCGAGGAGGCCGTCGAGCGCCTGCGGGCGGAAGGCCGGCGCGTGTCCTCGCTGCACCTGGGCTTCATCCAGCCGCTGCCCTCGGGGGTCGGCGAGATCCTGCGGCGCTTCCGGAAGGTCGTCACGGTCGAGATGGCCTGGGCCGACCGCCCCGAGGACGCGCTCATCGACGAGGACAACAGGCGCTACTCGCCGCTCGCGATGCTGCTGCGCTCGCGCTTCCTCGTCGACGTGGACTGCTGGACCGACGTCAGCGGCCGTCCGATGCGGCCCGGTGCCATCCGCGATGCCATGATCGACAGGCTGACGTCCGTATGAGCGCGCAGCTCCCGCCCTGCCTGCTGTGGTCGCCGGACGACCACCGTCCGCTCGAGGAGTACCAGACGGGCATCCCGCGGTGGTGCGTCGGGTGCGGCGACAACGCGATCCTGGCGGCGGTGCAGCGGCTCTGCCGCGACGAGAGCCTCTCACCGGAGCGGACGGTGTTCGTGTCGGGCATCGGATGCTCGAGCCGCCTTCCGCACTACATGCGCGCGTACGGTTTCCACGGCACGCATGGACGAGCGCTGCCGATCGCCGAAGGCGTGAAGATGGCGCGCCCGGATCTCACGGTCTTCGTCACGACGGGTGATGGGGACTGCCTGAGCATCGGCGCCGCGCACTGGCTGCACGCGCTCCGCTACAACATGGATCTCACCGTCCTGCTGCACGACAACCACATCTACGGCCTCACGAAGAAGCAGGTCTCGCCGACGTCACCGATCGGGACGCGCAGCAACACGACGCCGAAGGGGTCCTTCCTCCCGCCGCTGAACCCGCTCACCGTCACGCTCGGCGTGCCGAACGCCTCGTTCGTCGCGCAGGCCGTCGACTGGATCCCCGAGGTCCTCTACCAGATCCTGTCCGCGGCGTACCGCCACAAGGGGACGTCCTTCGTGCGCATCCTCCAGCGTTGCCCCGAGTTCATGCCGGGCATGTTCGATCCCTGGGTGCGCGACCCCTCGCGCACGCTGCTGCTCCGGCACGAGAAGGCGCTCACCCTCAGCCCGGCCGTCGCCGCCACGTACCGCAACCAGCGCGAGCACGACCCGTCCGACATGAACGCGGCACGGGAGATCGCCTCGGTGGACGATCCGATCCCGGTGGGCATCCTCTATCACGACCCGAGCGCTCCGCGGTACGAGGAGATCCGCAACGGCGGCTCCGTCCGCACCCGGGAGACGATCCGACGCGGCCTCGAGGCCGAGCTCGACAGGCTCACGATCTGGCCCGAGGCGCCGGCAGCGGGGGCCTGAGTGGACGAGCCCGTCCTCTTTCACCTTGCCGGCGTACGGGTCGGTGACGGCCTCGCCGCGGCGAGCGCCTCACTGCGGCCCGCGCTGTTCGCGCGGTTCGTCGATCTGACGCGGCTGCGCTACGACTTCCCGCTCGTGCTCATCGAGGCCCCCGGTGACGGACCCTGCGTCCGCCCGCTCTCGGCGATCGTCGACGAGCTCCTCGGCCAGGTCGCGCAGAAGGGCGTCGCCGGCGACCGCCTGCGACGGAGCGTGCTTCGTGCCGAGCGGGGCATCCGCGGCCTGCTCGCAGCCGGACAGGGCGGCACGCTCTCCGCGCTGTGGACGCGGGCGGCCGAAGCCGTGATCTCGGCACGCGGCGCCGAGGCCGCGGCCGATCTCGCGCGCGCGGGCGCGCCGCTGACCGTGGACGGCGAGGTCATCGACTGCGACGAGAACACGCCGCTGCGCTTCGTGCGCCACGTGTGGCGATCGCATCAGGCCCGGCGGATCGCGGCGCTGCGCCGGCGCATCGACCGCGCCAGCGGGCGGCTCGCCGATCTCATCGTGGCGGACATCCAGCGCTCCGGATCCGGGCGGCGCCCCGAGCGGCTGCGCGCCGCCGTCGGCACACCGCACCGCGACCTCTTCGATTTCGATCTCATGGCCCACCTCCTCGCCAAGCCCTCGGGCCCGCCCGCGCTGCCCCCGCGGCGGCGGCACCGCATCGAGGAGACGCTGGTCGCGCTGCGCCGCGGATGGTCCGCGATCGCGGATGAGGCGCTCGTGTTCGGCTCGATCGACGCGGCGCTCGCCGCGTTCCGCGAGCGGAGGCACGCGATGGCCGAGACCGCGCGGGCGCTGGCCGTCGCGGAGCTGGAGGTCGAGGGCCGCTACGTCGAGGCGACACACGACGGGCAGATCGGCCGGTCCGACGAGGACTGGCTCACACCGGAGGTGCTCGCGCTGTTCCCGGACCTGCTCGTGCGCGTCGACACGCGGCGCGAGGCGAGCGCGGCCGTCCGCGCGCAGCTGCTCGAGGGGCTCACGTCGGGCGCGCCGCTCAAGATGCTCTTTGAGACCGACGACGCCATCGGCGTCGACGGTCAGCTCGCGACGAGCGCGATGGGCCTCGGCGAGGTGTTCGTGGTGCAGACCCCGAGCGCGCATCTGCATCGCATGGCCGCGGCCGTCACGGCGGCGATCGCGCACTCGGGCCCGAGCCTCATCAGCGTGTTCACCGGCGTGACCGATCGCGGGGCCAGCCCCGCGTATCTCGTCTCGGCCGCCGCGCTGACCTCGCGCGCATTCCCCGCCTTCAGCTACGACCCCGCCGCGGGTCCGGACTGGCGCCACCGCTTCACGCTCGACGGCGGTCCGCAGCCGGACCGGATCTGGCCGACGTACGCGTTCTCGTACGCGGGCTCGGCCAGGCGGCGTGCGACCGCGGAGGTCGCGTTCACCGTGGCGGACCTGGCGCTGTGCGATCCGCGCCGGTCCGCGCACTTCGCCGCGGTCGTCGGTGACGCGTGGGCCGACCGGCTCGCTCCGCTCGCCGAGACGCTCGACGCCGACGTGCGGGCGACGGGGCGTGCCCCCTTCGTGCACGCGGTGGACGCGAGGGATCGGCTGCTCAGGGTCCTCGTCGATCAGCGGCTCGTCGCCGCGACGCGGCGTACGGCCGACGCTTGGAAGCGGCTCCGCGAGCTCGACGATCTGAAGCGGGACCGTGCCATGACGGCGCCGCCCGCCCAGACGGTCGCGACGAACGGTCACGCGGCGCCGGGCACAAGCGGTCCCGCGGGCGCGCAGACCGAGGCGCGAAGCGACGAGGTCGAGCACGCGCTTCGCGCACAGGGGCCCCTACCCCTGGGCACTCGCGAGGGGTCTCCCGCGAGCGAGGTCGGAATAGGCTCGCGGAGTCCGGACGAGGCGTACATCGAGACGGCGCGCTGCAGCACGTGCAACGAATGCACGCAGCTGAATCCGCGGATGTTCGCGTACGACGAGAACAAGCAGGCCTACATCAAGGACATCACCGCGGGCACCTACCGCGAGCTCGTCGAGGCCGCCGAGAGCTGCCAGGTCGCGATCATCCACCCGGGCAAGCCGCGTGACCCGAAGGAGCTCGGCCTCGAGGAGCTCCTGCAGCGCGCGGAGGCGTTCCGCTGACACCCGCTCCGTAGACTCCGCGGCACCCGCACGCGCGGCAGAGGAGGGGAGCGGATGGCGGACCGCGTCCTGGTCGTCGACGACGACCCGGTGCTCAGGCGGTCGCTCGAGCGCGTTCTTCGGCTCGGCAGCTACGACGTGGATCTCGCCGACAGCGGGCAGGGCGCGCTCTCGGCGATCGGGCGGGGACGCTATGCCGCTGTCGTGCTCGATGTCGGGATGCCGCCGCCGGACGGCCTCGAGGTGTGCCGACGCATGCGCGCGACCGGCGACCGCACGCCGGTGATCATGCTCACCGCTCGCGAGGCGGTCTCCGACCGTGTCGACGGCCTCGAGGCGGGCGCCGACGACTACGTCATCAAGCCGTTCGCGATCGAGGAGCTCCTCGCGCGCATCCGCGCGCTGCTCCGGCGCGCCGGACCGGGCAGGGCCGGTCGCCCCCTCGTCTATGCCGACCTGACGCTCGATCGGGCCACGCGCGACGTGCGGCGCGGTGACCGCCGCATCGACCTGCGCGCGACCGAGTTCGCGCTCCTCGAAGCGTTGCTCTCGCAGCCCGGGCGGGTCATGACCCGCGCGGTCCTGTACGAGACCGTGTGGGGATACGACTTCGGCCGCGCGTCGAAGACGCTCGAGGTGTACATCGGCTATCTCCGTCGCAAGACCGAGGCGGACGGCGCTCCGCGGCTGATCCACACGGTGCGCGACGTCGGATACGTGCTGCGCCAGCCGTGAGCCTGCGCACGCGCGTCGCCCTGCTCACCGCGCTCGCCGTCGCGTTCGTGGAGATCGCGATCGCCGCCTCGGTCTACGTGTTCGCGACGTACCGCCTGTACGCGCAGGAGGAGCAGGACCTCCGGGGGCGCGCCTCGGTCCTTGCCGGGGTCGT
Source organism: Chloroflexota bacterium (assembly GCA_016183435.1). GTDB lineage: Bacteria > Chloroflexota > Limnocylindria > P2-11E > P2-11E > JACPOT01. The sequence goes on along the minus strand of JACPEQ010000067.1, from coordinate 2,225 downwards.
CGCGAGCACGGGTGAGCTCCCGACGCGGCCGGCGCAGGAGCTGGAGCGACCGCCATACCTCCCGCGCGTCATCGCGAGCGATGGGCGCGTCGTCGTGAGCCGCTCGTCGCTCGACCTTCCGGTCACGTCCGAGGCGCGCGCGGTCGCGGCAGGTGGTCGCGCGTCGGCGCTCGAGACGCTGCGCATCGGGACGGACGACTTCATGGTCCTCAGCGTCGCGGCGGGCGCCGACCGCGCGCTGCAGGTGGCGCACTCGCTGGTCGCGGTGCAGCAGGTGCTCCAGCAGCTCCTCGTCGCCGCGATCGCGTTCGGTGCCCTCGGGCTCATCACGGCGCCGCTGGCCGGCGCGGCCGTCGCGAGCGGCGCGCTCTACCCGCTCCGGCGCCTCTCCCGCGTGGCCGAGAGCATCGCCCGGACCGGCGACGTGACGCAGCGCGTCGGCGGCGGCGGGCACGACGAGCTCGGCACGTTCGCGAGGAGCTTCGATCTCATGCTCGATCGGCTGGACACGTTGGTGAGGCAGCTCGAGGAGGCCCGACGCGCGCAGCGCCAGCTCGTCGCGGACGCCTCACATGAGCTGCGCGCGCCGCTCGCGACCCTGCGCGCCAACGTCGAGCTGCTCAGCCTGGGCAGCGACGCGCCCGTCGGCGACCGCGAGGCGCTCCTGGCGGACACGCTCGCCGGGATCGAGGATCTGACGGCGCTCGTCGCGCAGCTGATCGACCTCGCCCGCGAGGATCAGCGCGTGCACGCGCGTGCGCCGGTCGATCTCGACCGCGTCGTCCTCGAGGAGATCGACCGGATGCAGCGCCGGTACCCGAGCGTGACCTTCGGGGCGGACGTCGATCGCGCGACGGTGATCGGCGACGTCGAGGCGCTGACCCGCGCGATCGCGAACCTGCTCGACAACGCCGGCAAGTGGACGCGCGCGGGCGGGACGGTGCACGTCCGCCTGCGCGACGGCGCGCTGGAGGTGGCAGACGAAGGACCCGGGATCGACCATGCCGACTTGCCGCATGTGTTCGACCGGTTCTACCGCGGCTCGCGTGCCGCGGGCGTGCCGGGGTCCGGCCTCGGCCTCGCCATCGTCGCGCAGGTGATGGCGTCGCACGGAGGCCGTGTCTGGGTCCGGTCCGGCGGGGAGGGCGGCGCGGTGTTCGCGGCGAGCTTCGAGTCCGCGGATCCTTGATCCGGCCTTCCTCGCCGCTTACCTCCCTCTTACCTCCGGCCGCCAGGCTCTGACCGTCCGGGTCGAGCCCGGGACGAGGAGGTCGGAACGTGAGAACGAGCGGAGCGACGATCGGACGGCGGACCTTGCTGAAGGGCATCGGCGCCGCGACGGCGGGAGCGCTGATCGCGTGCGCACCGACGCAGCGCGCGACCCCGTCCCCGACGGCGACGGCGACGGCGCGATCCGGCATCGGACAGCCGAGCGTCGTGCCTACGGCCGCGGTGCGGAGCGACGTCGTTCGCCTCACCAGCGTCGTCATCCCGTGGGACAGCGGGCTGTACGCGCAGCTCCTGCCCGAGTTCGAGCGCCGCTCGGGGTACAAGGTCGAGGTCACGAGCGCCACGGACGTCCACGGACCCGCGCGGGCGAGCAAGGCCGACATCGTGCTCTCGCACTACCAGCACGACGGGGTCGCGAGCTTCATGCAGGAGGGGTTCGGCGAATGGCCGCGGATGACGTTCTCGAGCCCCGGCGCCCTCATCGGACCGCTGAGTGATCCCGCGAAGATCCGCGGCCTGAACGATGCGGTCGAGGCGTTCACGCGCATCGCCGTGTCAGGGGTGCCGTTCATCGTCAATGACACTGAGGGCCATCGCCACGTCGGTGAGGTGATCCTGCGCGCGGCCGGCCTGTCGACGTCCGCGAGCTGGTACGTCGACAAGGGCGCCAGGGCGCAGATGGCCATGCAGGCCGCGGCGCAGGCGGGTGGCTACACGATGTGGGGCCTCGTTCCGTTCCTGCGCACGCAGAAGCAGGCGTCGCTGCCGCTCGAGCCGCTGGTGACGCACGACCAGATCCTGAAGAGCGTCATGATCACGATCGTCGTCAGCGACAAGAAGGTCGCCGGCGTCAACTCGAAGGGCGCGGCCGCCCTGCAGCGATATCTCATCGATCCGGAGACGCAGGCGAGGATCCGCACGTTCCGCATGGCCGGTGTCAGCGAGCAGGTGTGGTGGCCCGCTGCGCAGGACAACGACAAGGCCGCGTTCGCGGG
>JACPEQ010000070.1 GCA_016183435.1 Chloroflexota bacterium | reverse complement strand
TGATGCGCCTGCGTTACGTAGTGGCAGCCGCGCCGGTGCGAGCCGACCACGTTGCAGAACGTGCACTTCCACGCTTTCTTCTTGCCCAGGTACTCGCCTCCCCAAAGCGAGGCCCAGCGCGAGCTGATCTGCCTGCTCCGTGCGGCGCGGACCGCGTTCTTACGCGTCTTCATCCGAGCCTCCCCTCGAAGAGGTCAGCTGGCCGGCGGGGCTGCCAACCCCCACACGTTCCGTTCCGAGTCGCGTCGTTCAGCCACGGCGCTCCGCCCCGTCGCGACGGGGCATCGACGCGCCGGGAGGGCTTTCGCCTCCACGCCGCTGCCTGTTGGTTCCCGACCGTTCCAACGGCGCCTCGGCCAGCGAGGCCAGCGCATCTGCTCTCGCTACCTTCGGCTTTACGCTCCCCGGTCCTACTCCGGCCTCCCAAGCGCTCGGGAGCACCTTCCCCGCACAGGTGGGGACTTCAGTCACGACCAGCGCACGGACTGTAGGCACGTCCGGCGACCGCAGTCAATGGTCTGCAGGCGATCTGTCGTCAACTTTTCGTTCGCACGCGTACACATCAAGGTGTATCCGTGTGTATCCTTGTGAGAATGGGACGCACGAACGTGGTGATCGACGACAGGCTCCTTGCTCGGGTCATGAAGCTTTATGGGCTGCGGACCAAGCGCGAAACCATCGACTTCGCCTTGCGGTCTGTCGCCGGTGACTCCGACACGCGGGGTCTCCTGTCGCTCAAGGGCATCGGCTGGGAAGGCGATCTCTTCGAGATGCGCAAGAAGCGGGTCCCAGACTGGTGATCGTCGTCGACAGCAGCGCTTGGATCGACCTCTTCCGCGAGCGCCGCACCGCGGTCGCTTCGGCGCTCGAGCGCCTGATCGAAGCCGAGGCCGACCTCGCTGTCACCGAGACGGTCCTCATGGAAGTGCTCGCCGGCGCCAGCTCCGCCGATACCTTCGCTCGCGTTCGCGCGGAGCTGATCTCGCGACCGATCCTCCGGCTCGAGGGCGTCGTCGACTTCGAGGAGGCTGCGCGGATATATCGCGTGTGTCGCGCGGCCGGCCAGACGCTGCGGAGCCATCTCGATTGCCTCGTTGCCGTCCCGACCATCCGCCACGGCGCGTCGCTCCTGCAGAATGACCGTGACTTCGAGACGATCGCCCGGCACACGACGCTCAAGCTGGAGCCGCTCCGCGCAGAGCCCGAGCTGAGCGAGACCGCCAGGTCATACGGGCGTCCGCGCAGGGCGCGACCTTCCGCTACCGGAGCGCACCGCGCGAGGCCGCGGGTCCAGCGCTCGGCTGCTCGCGCGTAGTCCCTCGCTGGCACACTGACCTCGCATGGTCAGCGTCGCGCGGCTCGTGGGCGACCGGCTGCGCGAGGCGGGCGTCCGGTACGTGTTCGGCCATCCGGGCGGCGAGGTCGTCGATCTCATCGAGGGATTCCGCGACGCGGGTCTCGAGTTCGTGCTCACGAGACACGAGACGCCGGCGGCGTTCATGGCCGAGGCGATCGCGAGCGCGACGGGCGTACCCGGCGTGTGCGTCGGCACGCTCGGGCCGGGCGCGACGAACCTCGTCACCGGCGTCGCCCACGCGTGGCTCGACCGCGGGCCGCTCCTCGCGTTCACCGGCCAGCTGCCGCCGGACCGGTTCGCGATCACGACGCACCAGAAGATCGACACCAGCGCCCTGTATGCGCCGATCACGAAGTGGCAGGCGACGCTCACCTACGCGAACGCGCCGACGGTCATCGAGCGCGCGCTCCGCGTGGCGCTCGCGCATCGGCCCGGACCCGTCCTCGTCGAGGTGCCGAGCGACGTCGCGACGCAGGAGGCCGTGGACGTCGCGCTCCCGCGCTTCGTCACGGAGCCGACGCTCGCGCTCGATGCCGACGCGGTCCGCGACGCGGCCGCTCGGCTGCGCGAGAGCAAGCGGCCGCTGCTCCTGGCGGGCATGGACGCGAACGACGACGCGGTGCGCGAGCCCCTGCGCCGGTTCGCCGAGGCGTGGTGCGTGCCGGTGATGGTCTCGCCGAAGGCGAAGGGCGTCTTCCGCGAGGACCACCCGCTCTTCCTCGGGACGATCGAGGGGCTCGGCACCGCGTACCTGTACGACTACGTGGACACGTGCGATCTCGTGATCATGGTCGGGCTCGATCCGGTCGAGCTCGACCGCGACTGGACCGCGAAGGCACGGGTCATCCACGTCGGGCCGCTGCCGAACGACGACCGCTACTACGGCAGCGACGTCGAGGTCGTCGGCCGGATCGACGACGCGCTCGAGCGCCTCCTCCTCGCGGCCGCACCGGAGCCGAAGCTGCCGCTGGAGGAGCTGCGCGCGTTCCGCGACGCCTTCACCGCGCGCGTGCGGCCGGAGCGCGACGGCCTCACCGCGCAGCAGGTGCTGACAGAGCTGCGCGCGATCCTGCCCGAGGACGCCCTGGTGACGACGGACGTCGGCTACAACAAGGCCGTCACGACGCAGTGCTGGCCGGCGTACCGGCCGCGCACGTTCTTCGTCTCGAACGGGCTCTCCTCGATGGGCTACGGCCTCCCGGCGGCGATCGGGCTGAAGGTCGCGCACCGCGGGCGCGCGGTCGCGTGCGTCATCGGCGACGGCGGGCTCGGCATGGTCATGGCCGAGCTGGAGACCGCGGCTCGCCTGGAGCTCGGGGTCGTGATCGTCGTGCTGGCGGACGACGCGCTCTCACAGGTCCGCGCGGGGCAGGAGCGCCGCGGCTACCCGCACACCGGGACGACGTTCGGGTCCATCGACCACATCGCGCTCGCCGGATCGTTCGGCATCGACGGCCACGAGGTCACGACGCTGGAGGACCTGCGCCGCGCGCTGCGGGACGCGGCGTCAGTCCGCCGCCCCCGCCTCGTGGCCGCGCACATCGACCCGACGGCGTATCGCGTCTAGCCCGTCCCCGGGCGCGCAGACCGGGGCGCGGTCCCCAGGCGCGCAGACCGAGGCGCGAAGCGACGAGGTCGAGCACCTGGGCCGAGCGAGTGGCTCTCCCGCGAGCGAGGTCGGAAAGAGCGACGAGGTCGAGCACCCGGGCCCGAGGGAGGGCTTTGCCCGACCGAGGGTCGGAGTGAGGCCGTCCGGCCCATATGAACGGGACGTATGGCCCCTCCCGTAGAGGAGCCCGGAGTCGTGTAGTCTCGGTTTCACATTGCCGAACCGGGTTTCACGGAGTAAGACCGCGGACGCTCGGTACACGGTGCGATCGCTGGCGAAAGGCCTCGCGTTCCTCAGCTCATTCGACCGGGACAGCCCCTCCCTCAGCCTGAAGGAACTCTCCGAGCGCATGGCCTGGAGCAAGGGCACGGCATACCGGTTCGCCTCGACGCTCGTGCAGCTCGGCTACCTCGACCAGGACGCGGCGACCAAGCGCTACCGGCCCGGGATCAAGGTCCTTGACCTCGGGTTCACCTGCCTCAGCAGCCTCGGGTTGACCGAGCGCGCGCAGTCGTATCTCGAGGAGCTCTTCAAGGAGACGGGACAGCCGGTCCACATCGCCGTCCTCGACGGACACGACATCGTCTACGTCGCTCGGCGCGCCGACCGCAGCCTGACCACGATCGACCTCTACGTCGGCGCGCGGCTCCCCGCCTACTGCACCTCGATGGGCAAGGTGCTGCTGGCCCATCGCCCGTGGGACGAAGTGCGGCGGCTCATGCGCGGCGTGAAGATGCAGCCGCACACCCCGAGCACGGCGACGACGCTGGACCGTCTGCGCGCCGACCTCGCCGCGATCGTCCGCGCGGGCTACGGGATGACCGACCAGGAGCTCGAGCTCGGCGTGCGCTCGGTCGCCGCGCCGATCCGCGACGCGAGCGGCGGCGTCATCGCCGCGGTGAACGTGTCGACCCTGACGGCGCACGTCAGCCTCGAGCGCCTGCAGGGCGAGCTGCTCCCGAAGCTGCTGGAGACCGCCACGCGGATCTCCGCCGCCCTCGGACACGTGGCGGGGCGGGAGGTGCGAGCGGTGTAGGACGATCACGAAGCGACCGCGCCCGAACGATGTGCGGGGAGGACGAGATGTACCGGGATCTCAGGGAATTCATCGCACGGCTCGAGACCGAGGGTCGCCTGCGCCGTGTGCGGCGCGAGGTCGACTGGGACCTCGAATTGGCGCACGTGGCGAAGATCAACGAGCAGGACGGCGGACCCGCGCTGCTCTTCGAGAACGTGAAGGGCTACCCGGGCGCATCCGTCCTCACGAGCTTGTTCACCGCCAAGGAGCGCGTCGCGATCGCGCTCGAGGTGCCGCCGGAGACGCGCTTCCTCGAGATCGCCCGGAGCTGGGTGCAGCGGATCAAGGACAAGCGCATCCCGCCGGTCGAGGTGCCCACCGGGGCGTGCAAGGAGGTCGTCGAGACCGGCGACGGGGTCGACCTGCGGTCCCTTCCGGCGCCGTGGTTCTACCCGAAGGACGGCGGGCGGTACATCGGGACGGCCGCGTACCTCGTGAGCCGCAACCTCGACACCGGACGCCTGAACCTCGGGACGTACCGCGTGATGATCATCGACGGCAAGCGCGCCGGCATCCAGATCATCAAGGCGAAGGACGCCGAGATCGACCTGCGCGGGTACGCGGCGCGCAAGGAGCCGATGCCCGTCGCGCTCGTCATCGGCGGCGACCCGCTCCTGTTCCTGTGCTCGAGCACGCTGTTCCCGCTCACCGAGAGCGAGTACGAGGTCGTCGGCGCGCTGCGCGACGCGCCGATGCCGGTCGTGAAGGCGGAGACGTCGGACCTCCTGGTCCCGGCCGACGCCGAGATCGTCATCGAGGGCGAGATCATGCCCGGCGACCTGCTGCCCGAAGGCCCCTTCGGCGAGTACCCCGGGTACTACACCGGGGCCGGCGCCGTGGACCGCGAGTACATCCGCGTGAAGTGCATCACCCATCGACGGGACCCGATCCTCTGGTCGACGACCGTCGGCAAGCCCATCACCGACACCCACATGGTCATGGGGATCAATCGCACGGCGTCGCTCTGGAACGACCTGCAGAACATGAAGATCCCGGGGATCATGGGCGTCTACGGGCCGCCGGCGGCGGCGGGCCGGATGCTCGCGGTCATCCAGCTGAAGCAGATGTACCACGGCCACTCGACGCAGGTCGGCCTCGCGGCGTTCGCGACGAACACCGGCAACTACGGGCTCAAGACGGTGATCCTCGTCGACGACGACATCGACCCCGAGAACATGGATCAGGTGATGTACGCGCTCGGGTTCCGCTATCAGCCCGACCGCGGGACGCAGATCCTGGAGCGTGGACGGTCGACGCCGCTCGACCCGTCGCTCCCCATCGAGCAGCGCTACATGACCTCGCGCGTGATCATCGACACGTGCATCCCGTACGAGTGGGATCACAAGCCGATGCCCATCGAGATGGACGCGGCGCTCGTGGAGCGGATCAAGGGCGACTGGGCGAGCTACTTCACCGCGCCAGCGCCGGCGCCTCCGGCGAAAGAGCTGGCGCGCGTGTGACGAACGGACCGGTCCGCGGGCTCGTGTTCGACATCGACGGGTGCGTCGTGCGGGGCACACGCCCGATCGCGGGCGCCCCCGAAGCCCTCGCGGAGCTGCGGGCGCGCGGCTACGGGATCCGCTTCTTCACGAACGACTCGGCGAAGACGCAGGCCGAGACGGCGCAGCGCCTCACGACCGCCGGCATCAGCGCGGCGCCCGAGGAGGTCCTCACGGCCGCCAGCGTCGCGGCGGACTATGTCAGCGAGCGATCCCCTCGCGCCCGGGTGCTCGTGGTCGGGGCGCCGCCGCTCCGGGCCGCGCTCGAGGCCCGCGGCCTGTCGGTCGTCGACGCGCCGCCGGCCGACGTGGTCGTCGTGGGCCGTGACGTCGACTTCACGTACGCGAAGCTGGACGCAGCGTGCCGCGCCATCTGGGGCGGCGCGACCTTCCTCGCCACGAATCTCGACCGTCGCATGCCCGTCAGCGACGGGTTCGTCCCCGGGACGGGCTCGCTCGTGAAGGCGGTCGCGTGGGCGACCGACCACCGGCCGCTGGTCCTCGGGAAGCCCTCGCGCTGGGCCGGCCGCGCCGCGGTCGCGTCGCTGGGCGTGCCCCCGCGGGCGGTCGTCGTGGTCGGCGACACGCTGCTGCAGGACGTCCGCATGGGGAAGCTCGCGGGCACGTCCACGGTGCTCGTGCTCACCGGATCGTCGACACGTGCGGAGGTCGAGGCGGCGACCCCGCACGCCCGGCCGGACGCCGTGCTCCCGGACGTGAGCGCCCTCGGCGCATGGCTCGAACAGGCCGCGATGCCGGCGGGGAGGTGAGCCAGGGACAAGGGGAGATCACCTGATCGGGGAGGACAGGTCCGAGGACGGAGTGGCCGCCCTCAGAGGAGGAGTTCGCGATGGCAACAGTGGAGAAGGCGCCGCCTGCCCAGGCGGCACGGTTCCCGAGCCCGTTCGACGTCGCCACCCCGCCAGGCTGCGAGGGCTGGCGCGACATGTACCCCTACTACTACGTGTTCAGCGAGGACCGCCGCGAGTTCGAGGAAGGCAAGCTGTGGTTCCACGACGGGATGCACCATCCCGAGCCGCTCTACCCGTTCGACACGATCACCTCCGAGAGCTGGTGGATCGCGCTCGGCCAGTACAACTCACGCGTCTTCATCGTCCCGCCGGCCCTCGGCATCGACCAGCGCGTGCTGAACGGCTACCTCTACATCAGCGCGAACGCGATCACCGACGGCGCGGTCGTCGGCAAGCGGGTCGACTTCTTCAAGAAGCGCGCCGGCTACTACTACGAGCACTGGAACGAGCTCTACGCGAAGTGGGAGAAGAAGGCGACCGACACGATCAGGGAGCTGCAGGCGATCAGCGTGCCCGACCTCCCCGAGATGGAGGACGAGGCCGTGGTCACGGAGGGACGAGGCGTCACCTCCGCCTACCACGTCATCGCCGCGTACGACCGCTGCATCGAGAACATGTACAAGATGTGGCAGCTCCACTTCGAGTTCCTCAACCTCGGGTACGCCGCGTACCTGACCTTCTACGGCTTCTGCAAGCAGGCCTTCCCGGACATCGCGGACCAGACCATCGCGAAGATGGTCTCGGGCATCGACGTGATGCTCTTCCGCCCGGACGACGAGCTGAAGCGGCTCGCGAAGCTGGCGGTCGATCTCGGCGTGTCATCGGCGTTCGCGGACGGCCGCACGCCGGACCAGGTGCTGGCTGACCTCGGGAAGACCGAGCCCGGAAGGAAATGGACGGCCGACCTCGAGAAGACGAAGGATCCGTGGTTCTACTTCTCGTACGGCGCCGGCTTCTACCACCACCACCGCAGCTGGGTGGACAACGCGCAGCTCCCATTCAGCAGCCTGCGCAGCTACATCGTCCGGCTCGGCCGGGGCGAGGACATCGCGCGCCCGAGCGCGGCCGTCAAGAAGGAGCGCGACCGCATCATCGCGGAGTACCAGGCCCTCCTCGGGACCGACGAGGACCGCAAGGCGTTCGGCGACATGCTGAACCTCGCTCGGACCGTGTTCCCCTTCGTCGAGAACCACAACTTCTACGTCGAGCACTGGCACCACACGATCTTCTGGAACAAGATGCGCGAGTTCGCTCGACTGCTCATGAAGAACGGGTTCTTCGCCGACGCCGAGGACATGTTCTATCTGCATCGCCGCGAGGTGTACGACGCGCTGTACGACCTGGTCGCCTCGTGGGCGGTCGGCACCCCGGCGCGCGGACCGAAGTACTGGCCGCCGGTCGTCGCGAAGCGCAAGGCCATCATCACAAAGCTGTACGACTGGCAGCCGCCGTCGGCCCTCGGGCCGACGCCCGACGTCATCACCGAGCCGTTCACGATCATGCTCTGGGGCATCACCACCGAGCGGGTGAAGGACTGGCTGACGCCGAGGGCCGCCGCCGGTGTGGCCAAGGAGCTCCGCGGTGCCGCGGGCTCCCCGGGTGTCGCCGAAGGTCCGGCCCGGGTCGTGCTCAGCGTCGACCAGCTCGCCGCGGTGGAGGACGGCGAGATCCTCATCTGCCCGATCACCGCGCCGAGCTGGGTCCCGGTCTTCGCGCGGATCAAGGGGGCCGTCTCGGACATCGGCGGGATCATGTGCCACGCCGCCATCGTGTCCCGTGAATACGGACTTCCGGCTGTGGTCGGCACCGGGTTCGCCACGAAGACGATCAAGACGGGTCAGCGGGTCCGCGTGGATGGCAACACCGGGGTCGTCACGATCCTGAGTTGACGCTCGGTGATGCCGACGCAGCCGTACATCCTTCGAGCCAGGGACTGGGCCCCAGAGGCCCGGTCCCTGGTCGGAGGGAAGCTCGCCTCGCTGGGCGAGCTGATCCAGGCGGGAGCGCGGGTCCCGCCCTGGTTCGCCGTCACGACGTACGCGTACGAGCGGACGCTCGAGCACAACGGGCTCCTCGACACGATCCGCCGAGCGATGGCCGCCCTCGACGTGTCCGATCAGACCTCCCTCGAGGTCGCGAGCCTGTGTGCGCGCAAGCTCATCGAGGGACATTCGTTCCCGGCCGACCTCGAGGAGCAGCTCCACGAGGCGTACGAGGCGCTCGCGAAGGAGATCGATGTGCCGGACCTCGCGGTCGCCGTCCGCTCCAGCGCGACGGCCGAGGACGCCGCCGACGCGAGCTTCGCCGGGCAGCAAGAGACGTACCTCTGGATCCGCGGCCGTCGATCGGTCGCGCGGCACGTCCTGCGGTGCTGGTCGAGCCTGTACACCCCGCAGGCCATCTCGTATCGCGCGCGGCTCGGGCTCGCGCCGGATGCCGGGTCGATGAGCGTGGGGGTGCAGCAGATGGTCGACGCGCGCGTCGCGGGCGTGATGTTCACGCTGAACCCGTCGAACGGCGACCTCTCGAAGATCGGGATCGAGGCGAGCTGGGGCCTGGGGGTCTCGGTCGTGGGCGGCGAGGTGACGCCCGACCGCTACTGGGTCGACAAGGTGACGCTCGAGATCCTGAAGCGCACGATCTCTCCGAAGGCGATGGAGTATCGCCAGGCGGCTGACGGCGGCATGGTGCGCGTGCCGGTCGCCGCCGAGCGGCAGGACGTGCCGTGCCTCTCCGATGAGGAGGTCGTCGAGCTCGCGCGGCTCGCCAAGGCGATCGAGGCCGGCTATGGATCGCCCCGCGACATCGAGTGGGCGATCGACGCGCGCCTCCCCTTCCCCGACAACGTCCTGCTCCTGCAGTGCCGGCCGGAGACGGTCTGGAGCAACCGCGCGCCGACGCCGCTCGTCGCGCCGAAGGCGGACCCGCTCGACTACGTGACCGACCGGATGCTCGCGGGCCTGCGCGACATGACGCGCTCCTGAGGACGCGCCTGGACCAGCGGTTGTGTCCGCAGTGCGCGGCGCCGCTCGTGCGACGCATCGAGGGCGGCCGCGAGCGTCCGGTGTGCCCGTCGTGCGCGCGCACTCGGGATCACGCCTCGACGGCTGGTTCCTTTCGGTCATCGAAGAGCTGCTCGCCCGACACGTGTAGGTTCGTCGCTCCGACGATCGCGGAGGCGAGCCCGGCGAGCGCGAAGATCCCGAAGACGACCGGCAGCGCGGTCAGGTCGCTCGCGCGCCCGAGGGCGATGCCCGCGATGAGCGCGCCGGCGATCCCGCCGAAGTAGCGGCTCGTCGAGGTCACGCCCGACGCGAGACCCGCCAACCGTGCCGGCGCGGCGTCGAGCGCGGCGATCCGCGTGGCGGGGAAGTTCATCGCGACCCCCGCGCCGGCGATGGGCATGGCGACGAGCAGGGTCGTCATGTCGGCGGTCCGGCCGAGGGCGACCGGCATCGTGAGGCCGACCGCGATGAGCATGCCGCCGAGCGCCGTCGGGACGCGCGCGCCGAAGCGGTCGACGAGCGCGCCCGAGACCGGCGAGAGCACGATCGAGCCCGCGGACATGGCCGTGAGGACGAGCCCGCTGCGCACGGTCGCGTCGGCCTCGTTCGCGAGCGCGATGGGGACGGCGAGGAAGGTCCCGTACAGCGCGAGGTTCGTGAGCGCGATGGTGAGGTTCGCCGCGCTGAACGCGCGTATCCCGAAGAGCGAGGGCGGCAGCGCGGGATCGGGGTGCCGCTGCTCGTAGCGGAAGAAGAGGACGAAGCCGCCCGCCGTCGCGAGGAGGAGCGCGAGCTGCACCGGGTCGAACCCTCCGTCCATGCCTGTGAGGGCCCACGCAGGCACCGCGAGGAGCGAGGCCAGGGAGATCGCACCGATGACGTCCGGCGCCACCGTGCGGTGTGGGACGGAGCGCGGGATCCGATGCCACCCCAGCGCGAGGATCGCGGCGACCAGCGGCACGTTCGCGGCGAAGATCCAGCGCCAGTCGATCGCGGCGAGCAGGCCGCCGAGGACCGGCCCCGTGGACGCCCCGATGCCGGCCGTCGCCCCGACGATGCCGAAGTACGTGCCCGCGCGGCCGTCGACGGCCGCGCCGCGCAGCAGGCCCATCGCGTTCGGCGTCACGGCGGCGGCGCACACGGCCTGCAGGAGGCGGAACGCGACGAGGGTCGGGAAGTCGCGCGCGAGCGGCGCCGCACCCGAGGCGAGCGTGAACCCGACGAGCGCGCCGAGCAGGACGCGCCGCCGGCCGACGCGGTCGCCGATCCGTCCCCCGATCGGCTGCAGCGCGGCCATCGCGATGAGGTACGCGGTGACGAGCCACGACACGGTCACGCGGTCGACCGCGAGGTCGCGCGCGATCGTCGGCAGCGCGACGACGATCATCGTCGAGTTCAGCGGCACGAGGAAGTTCGCGAGGGCGATGGTGACGACGAACAGGGGGATGCGCGGCACGCCGTGAGCCTATCCGGTAGCGTTCGGCTCGCCGCTCATGAGCCGTCACACGATCCGCTTCGAGCTGAACGGGGCGACGCGCGAGGTCGAGGTCGAGGCGGACCGCCTGCTCCTCGACGTCCTCCGCGACGAGACCGGCCTCACCGGCACCAAGGAGGGTTGTCGCGTCGGGATCTGCGGGACGTGCACCGTGCTCGTCGACGGGCGGCCGATGACGTCGTGTCTCTTCCCCGCGGTCCACGCCGACGGGACGGCGGTACGGACGATCGAGGGCATCGCGCACGACAGGGAGCTCACCCCGCTGCAGACCGCGTTCATCGAGCACGGTGGGTTCCAGTGCGGCATCTGCACGCCCGGGCAGATCGTGTCCGCGACGGCGCTCCTGGAGACGCATCCGCGGCCGACCGACGAGCAGATCCGGGAGTGGATGATGGGCAACCTCTGCCGCTGCACCGGCTACTTCGGGATCGTGCGCGCGATCCAGGCGGCCGCGAGCGCATGAGCTACGAGCTGCATCGCCCGCGGTCGCTGGACGAGGCGCTCGCGTTGCTCGAGCGGCACGAGGACGCCCACGTCATGGCCGGCGCGACGGCGATGGTGCTGCTGATGCGACAAGGGCTCGTGCGACCGGAGCGCGTCGTCTCGCTGCGCGACGCCGGCATGAGCGGGATCCGCCGCGAGGCCGACGGCACTCTCTGGATCGGCGCGACGACGACGATCCGCGACGCGGAGACGAGCGACGCGGTACGCGCGCACTGCGCGGCGCTCGCCGAGACGTTCGGGCGCGTCGCGACCGTGCGCGTGCGCTGCCAGGCGACCATCGGCGGCAACCTGGCGCACGCCGACCCGGCCCAGGACCCGCCACCGATGCTCATCGCGATCGGCGCCGAGGCCGAGCTCGCTCGCGCGGGCGGCGCGCGGCGCCGCATCGCCGTCGAGGACCTCCTCGTCGATCAGTTCGCGACGGCCATCGATCCGGGCGAGCTGCTCGTCGGCGTCCGTGTGCCGCCACCGGCTCCGGGCACCCGCGCGACCTACGTGAAGTTCCTGCCCAAGACGGAGGACGACTACGCCACGGTGTCGGTGGCCGCGGCCGTGCGGGTGGCCGACGGGCGGATCGCCGACGCGCGCATCGCGCTCGGGTCGGTCGGCGCCACCGCCATCCGTGCGCGCAAGACGGAGCAAGCGCTCCGCGGTGCGGCCCCCCAACAGATCGCCGACGCCGCCGCGATCGTGCGCGACGAGATCGATGCCATCGACGACCTCCGTGGCAGCGCCGCCTACAAGCGCGAGATGGCGCGGGTCTGGACGGAGCGCGCGGTGCGCTCGCTGATGGCGTAGATGCGGTTCGAGCACACGGTCCGGGTCGCCGCGCCTCGCGATCGCACCTGGGCGCTGTTCATGGACGTGCCCGCGGTCGCGCGCTGCGTGCCCGGCGCGGAGGAGGTCACGCTGATCGGCCCGGATCGCTACCGCGGCTTCGTGAAGGTGAGCGTCGGCCCGATCCGCCTCCGGCTCGAGGGCGAGGTCACGCTCACGCAGAAGGAGGAGGAGACCGGCCACGCCGCGATGCGTCTCGACGCCGCCGACCGCGCCGTCGGCGGCAGCGTCCGCGCCGAGCTGCGGATCCAGCTCGTCGAGGTCGAGAACGCCACCGAGGTGCGTCTGGTGACCGAAGCGACGCTGGCCGGCCGCATCGGCGACCTCGGCCAGCCGCTGATCAAGCGCCAGGCGGACCGGATCGCCTCCGAGTTCGCCCGGTGCCTCGAGCGGACCCTTGGAGCCGGGGCATGAGACAGGCGACACCGTTCACCTCACCCGAGTCCCGGATCGAGGGCCGCGAGAAGGTCACCGGCGCGGCGCGGTACGCGATGGACATCCCGGTGCCGGGGGCGCTGTGGGCGGCGTTCGTCGGCTCCCCTTGCCCGCACGCGCGGGTCGCGCGCGTGGACGCGTCGCGCGCGCTGGCGATGCCCGGGGTGCGCGCGGTCATCACCGGCAAGGACACCGCGCCCGCGCGGTTCGGCCGGCGCCTGCAGGACTGGCCGGTGCTGGCGCACGACCGCGCGCGGTTCATCGGCGATCGGGTCGCGGCCGTCGCCGCGGACACGCGCGAGCAGGCGGAGGCCGCGGCGCGCGCGATCGACGTCGAGTACGAGGAGCTGCCGCCGGTCCTGACGATGGAGGAGGCGCTCGCGGACGGCGCGACGGTGCTGCATCCGGACCGCGCGACCTACGCGTCGTTCGGGCAGCTCGCCGCGGTGCCGCATCCGAACATCCAGGGCCACGTGGTGAACGAGCACGGGGACGTCGCGGCCGGCTTCGCCGCGGCGGCGCGCGTGTTCGAGCACACCTTCACGTACGGCCGCGATCACCAGGGCTACCTCGAGCCGCGGGCGGCCGTCGTGTGGATCGACGGCGACACGGTGCACGTCATCACGACCAACAAGGCGCCGTTCGCGCTGCGGGACCAGATGGCGCGCACGCTGGGCATCCCCGCGGAGCGGATCGAGGTGGACGCGGGCTACATCGGCGGCGACTTCGGCGGAAAGGGTCTCTCGCTCGACGAGCACACCTTGTACTTCCTCGCGAAGGCCACCGGCCGCCCCGTGCGCTCGCTCATGTCGCTCACGGACGACTATCAG
>JACPEQ010000069.1 GCA_016183435.1 Chloroflexota bacterium | reverse complement strand
CGCGCGAGGAGGCCGCCGAGCGTGCCGAGCACGAGGACCTTGTCGGCGAGCGGGTCGAGGAACGCGCCGAGCGCGGACGACGCGCGCAGCTTGCGCGCGAGGGCGCCGTCGAGCGCGTCCGTCAGCGCCGCGGCGGAGAACAGCGCCAGCGCGAGGAGGGCGGTCCCCGGCGCGACGAGGAGCACGACCGGGATCGATGCGAGCGCTCGGAGGATCGAGATCGCGTTGGGGATCCAGCGCATGCGCACAGGCTAGTGCGGGTCACTGGAACGTGTAGATCTTCTCCACGACCTGCCCGGTGTCGCCGAGCTTGCCGACGAGCTGGCCGTTGTAGATCACCTGCGTCGCGCCGGCGTTGCCGGTGCGGATGACGATCTGCTTGCCGGTGAAGGTCTGCGTCGCGCCGTTGGCAAGAACGCGGCCGGTGCCGGCCGCTGGAGCGCCGTCCACCTGCACCAGGAGCCACGCGTCGCCACCTTGGACGTTAACGATGACGACAGCGCTAGTGAACGAGACAGCGACCGTCCTGGTCTCGGTGGATTCCGCGCCGCTCGCCGTTCGGGCGACGAAACGGATCCCGTGAGTGCCTGCGGGGCAGTTGATCGATCCCGAAAACCGTCCATCGGCAGCCACCGCCAGCGGCGTTGCGCCAGACGACGAACAGCTGCTCGTCACGAGCAAGCTGGTGATACCTCTCTCAACCCGACCAGCGACGGGAACCGCCGAATTCGTATACGTCCCACTGTGCGCCGGCTGCTCGACGACCACCTGCGGGGGCAGCTCGGCTCCCGTCGGCGGCGTCGCCTGCGCCGCGACCTCGAGCCGCACGGCGCGCGAAACCTGGCTCACCTTGCCCGCCGGGTCGAGCACCTGGACCTCGATGTGGTTCGGCCCGGGACGGAGCTGCACGGTCACCGCGAACGTGCCGTCGGCGGCGGGGCGGATGTCGGGGAACGTCTCGGGCCCGGGGAAGACGCGGACCGTGACGCGGCCTTCGGGCACGGTGCGGCCGCGCACGGTGTACTCGCCGCGCTGGGCGATCGTGTCGCCGGCGGGCTCGAGCACCTCGATGCGCGGCGGCGTCGCGAACGACGCGAACTGGTACGAGAGGTAGCCGACGAAGAGCACGACCGCCGCGAGCACGACGACCGGCACGAGGATGGCCGGCGAGATGAAGACCCCGCTGCGCATGACCGGACGCATCGGCTCGAACCGGCGCGGCGGCTCCGGTGTGGCGACGCGCTCCGCCGTGTACAGCGCGACGAGGTCGGTGCTGTCGAGGTCGAGGTAATCGGCGTAGTTCCGCAGGAAGCCCTTCGTGTACACCGCGCCGGGCAGTGCCTGATGGTCGCCGCTCTCGAGGGCCGAGATGAACTTCTCGCGGATGCGCGTGTCCTCCGCGGCCTGCTCGAGCGTGATGCCCTTGCGTTCCCGCTGCTGCCGGAGGATCTCGCCGAGGCGCTGTGCGTCGGTCACTCGTTCATGTCCCCGCGGGGAGCCACACCGTACACCTCACGCATCTTGCCCGGCCCTCTCGCGGGGCCGATCACGCCGCGCCGCTCCATGATGTCGACGAGCCGGCCGGCGCGGGCGAAGCCGATCGTCATCTTCCGCTGCAGCATCGAGACCGACGCCTGTCCCGCGCGCTGGACGATGTCCACGGCCTCGTCGTAGCGGTCGTCGTCCATGTCATCGCCGTCCTCGTCCTCACGCATGCGGCCGCGCTGCTGCTCCGCGATGATCTCGAGGTGATAGCTCGCGGCGCCCTGCAGCTTCCAGTGCTTCGTGACGCGCTCGATCTCCTGGTCGGACACGTACACACCCTGGGCGCGTACCGGCTTCGGTGAGTCCGGCGCGAGCCAGAGCATGTCGCCGCGTCCGAGCAGCTTCTCAGCCCCGGTCATGTCCAGGATGGTGCGCGAGTCGATCGAGGACGCGGTAGCGAACGCGACGCGAGCTGGGATGTTCGCCTTGATCAGCCCGGTGATGACGTCGACGGACGGCCGCTGGGTGCCCAGCACCAGGTGGATGCCTGTCGCCCGGGCAAGCTGGGCGACCCGCGTGACCTGCTTCTCGACCTCGATCGGGGCCTGGAGCATCAGGTCGGCGAGCTCGTCGATGACGAAGATGACGTAGGGCACCCGGTCGGGCCCGGTGTGCTTCTCGTTGTAGGCCCCGATGTTCCGGGCGCTGGCGCGGGCGAAGAGCCGGTAACGCCGGTCCATCTCCCCCGTCGTCCAGTACAGGGCGTTCAGGATCTGCTGCGGCTCGTGCATGACGGGCACGACGAGATGCGGGACGCCGTTGAACCCCGGGAAGTCGACGCGCTTCAGGTCCCCCACGAGCAAGCGCACGTCGTCCGGGGTCGCCTGCAGCAGCAGGCTGCAGAGGATCGAGCCGATGCACACGCTCTTGCCGGACCCGGTCTGTCCCGCGATGAGGAGGTGCGGCAGGCGGTTCAGGTCCGTGACGATGGGCTGGCCCCCGACGTCCTTGCCGAGCGCGACCGTCAGCTTGGAGGCCGCGCCCTTGAAGTCGGGCGTCTCGGCGACGTCGCGGAGCGAGACGAGGCCGATGGCCATGTTCGGGATCTCGATGCCGACGACGCTCTTGCCCGGGATCGGCGCTTCGATGCGCAGCGTGCGCGCCGCCAGCGCGAGAGAGAGGTCGTCGGACAGCGCCTCGATCCGCGAGACCTTGACCCCGGCCGCCGGCTTCAGCTCGTAGCGCGTCACCACGGGGCCGGGGCTGACCTCGACCACCTTCGCGGCGATGCCGAAGTGCGCGAGGGTCTCCTCGATGACCCTCGTGTTGCGGATGAACTCGTCGCGGCTCTGGCGGGCCGCGGACCCTTCGTCGAACAGCTCGAGCGGCGGCAGCGTCCATGGACGCTCCGGCGCGTCGGCGTGGAGCACGCCCTCCGCCACGACCGCCGCCGAGGCGAGACCGGCGAGCGGCGACTCGAGCCTCGGTCGCGCCGCGGCCGCGGGTGGTGTGACGGGCATGGGCTCCGTCGCGGGGTGCGCGCTCAGCGGCGGCCGCTTCTTCTCCTCCACGGGTCGCGCGAGGCGCTCATCCGGCATGTTGATGCGCAGCTGCGGCTCCTCTTCGTCCTCGTCGTCCACCGCCGGCCGCATCTCGCGTCTCAGCGGTGCGGCGGTTCCGCTCGGCAGCGACGTCCCGGTGCGGAGCGCGAGCTGCGGCCTGCGGCGTGCGACCGGGCTCAGGAGCTGCGCGAGGCTGCGTTCCGCGGCGATGACGACGCCGACCACCAGCAGCGCGAGCAGCGCGACGACCCCGCCCCAGGTGCCGAGCAGATCCTCGAGGCCGCGCGCGATCGCGCGACCGAGGCCGCCACCGGGCCCGGTGGTCGCCGGATCGGCGAGCGCGATCTCGGCGATCCCGAGGATCGCGGTCGCGGTGATCGTCGCGCCGATCGCCGGCATGACGAGCCGGCCGCGCAGGCTCGGCCACCAGAACGTCGTCGCGGCGATCGCGAGCGCGGGCGGTACGAGCGCCGAGCCCGCGCCGAAGGCGCCGACCAGCACGCCGCGCCACCACTGCAGCACCGCGCCCTGATCGGTCAGCAACGCGACCAGGCTGAGCACCGCGAAGGCCGCGACGGCGATCGCCACGACCTCGCCACGAAGCGTGCCGTCGGACGACGCGGAGGCGGGCACGGCTCCGCGGCGGGCCGGACGCCCCTTCCCGTTCCTCATGTGTGATCAGCGTACCTATAGCGATGGACCGATGAGAAGCACGCTCACGGGCCGTCCGGT
>JACPEQ010000062.1 GCA_016183435.1 Chloroflexota bacterium | reverse complement strand
GCTCGACGCACGCGGGACCGCCGTCGCGCCAGAAGCAGAGGTCGCACTTCGCGTACGTGTCCTTCTCGGGGTCGTACGTGATGCGGCTGTCCTGGCCGAAGACGAGCTGGTTCGTCGCCTTCGACTCGGGGTTGGTCGGGAAGGGGCAGGCCTCGTTGCAGCGCCCGCAGCTGACGCAGACGTCCTCGCGGATGAATCGCGCGCCCGTCCGCGGCTCCACCTGCAGCGCGTCGACCGGACAGACGTGGAGGCATTCGGCGGTCGGGCACTGGAGGCACGGCTCCTGGTGGAACGAGCCGCGATCGGGATAGGCCTGCTGGATGACCGGCGCGACCTTGACCGACGGATCGTTGAAGATGCGGATCCGAGGAACGTCCGACAGGCCCTGCTGCTTGTGCACCTGCGAGCAGATGACCTCGCATGTGAGGCAGCCGATGCACAGGGTGGGGTCCGGGAAGATGACGCCGTCGGCGAGCCTCGACGTGGGGGTGAGCGAGCCGCTCGCGACACCGGCGCCACCGATGGACTCGAGCGCGATGAACGCCACGATGGGCGCGGCCGTCTTGAGCAGGTCTCGGCGCGAGACCTCGGGCGGACTCCCAGCGTTCGCCCGTGCGTCGACGGGTCCAGCGCTCACTTGGTGCGCCAGCGTGCCGCCCCAGAGCAGGCCGGTCAAGCCTCTTGCGGATCGCGCGATACATGCGCCGGAACGAGGCTGCCTGCGCGGTCCGGAGCGCCTCTAGGATGGGCCGACCGTGTCGACCCGCGTCGCCGACGCTCAGGACCTCTTCGTCCGCAGCCGGCGGCTCGATCTGCCGCTCATGCCGGCCGTGCTGCTCGACGCGCTCATCGCCGACGACCGCTCCGCGATCGCAAGGCTGGCTCCGTACTCGGTCCCGGATGACTTCGTGGCCGGCGCGAGCCAGGTGATCGATACGAAGCGCGAGCTGCTCCGCTTCCTGCGATTCCGGCGCGAGCAGCTGGCGAGGGATCCCGAGCGCTATCCGTGGTCCCTGCGCGCCATCGTCCTCCGAGCGCAGCGGCGCATGGTCGGGTTCGTCAACTTCCACGGCGCCCCGGGCATCAACGACATCAGCGCGCCCGACGCGCTGGAGCTCGGGTGGTCCGTCTTCCCCGAACACCGGCGAAAGGGCTACGCGACGGAGACGGCCCGGGCGCTGATGGAGTGGGCGACGGAGGTCCACGGCATCCGCCGCTTCATCTCCGCGACGACGCCCGACAACGTGCCCTCGCTGCGCGTGCACGAGAAGCTGGGCTTCGTCCGCACCGGCGAGGTCGTCGACGGCGAGATCATCTTCGAGCTGCGCCGGTAGCGCCGGACGGCGCTGCTGTCCCGACCCGTGGGTGGGCCGCTCGGCTCTCGTGTGAGATGCGACGTGCCGATAGGGTGGATGCATGACCCGCGTCATCCTCTACACGGGGAAGGGCGGCGTCGGGAAGACGAGCATCGCCGCGGCGACCGGCCTGCTGTGCGCCGGACGCGGCCTGCGCACGATCGTGATCTCGACCGACATGGCACACAGCCTCGCGGACTCCTTCGACGTGCCGCTCGGTGCCGAGCCCACCGAGATCGCCCCGCGCCTGTGGGGACAGCAGTCGGACGTGTACCACAACCTGCGCAAGTACTGGGGGACGATCCAGGGATACGTCTCCAGCGTGTTCCAGTGGCGCGGGCTCGACGAGATGATGGCCGAGGAGATGACGATCCTCCCCGGGATGGACGAGCTCGCGAGCCTGCTCTGGATCGCCGAGCATCACGACAGCGGGAGCTACGACGTCGTCATCGTGGACGCGGCACCGACGGGAGAGACGCTGCGGCTGCTCTCCCTCCCCGAGGCGGGGAGATGGTGGCTCGAGAAGATCCTGCCGGTCGAGCGGCGCATCGCGCAGATCGCCGGGCCCATCGTCCGCCGGACGATCGGCATGCCCATGCCGAGCGAGCCCGTGTTCAACGCGGGCGAGGAGCTGTTCCGCAAGCTCGAGCACATGCGCGAGCTGCTCGCCGACCCGGAGCGGACGTCCATGCGCGTCGTGCTGAACCTCGAGAAGATGGTCATCAAGGAGTCGCAGCGCTCCTTCACGTACTTCCACCTGTACGGCTACCTCGTGGATCTCGTCGTGTGCAACCGCGTGCTGCCCGACGGGACCGGCGACTACTTCCAGGCGTGGCGCGAGAGCCAGCAGCGCTACCGGCCCCTGGTCGACGAGTCGTTCTCGCCGGTGCCGCTCCGGGACGTGCCCTTCTTCGACCAGGAGGTCGTCGGCCTCCCGATGCTGCGCCGCCTGAGCGAAGCGCTGTTCGGCGGCGACGACCCGACGGCGTTCTTCTACCGGGGCCGCCCGTACGAGGTATTCCGCAACGACGGCGAGATGACGCTGTCCCTCGAGCTGCCGTTCACGTCCAAGGAAGAGGTGAAGCTCTCCCGGCACGCCGACGAGCTCGTCCTGCGGGTCGGCTCGCTGCGCCGCAACCTGATCCTCCCGCGGATCCTCGCCGACGCGCCCACGACCGGCGCGCGGTTCGAACGCGATCGTCTGCACATCCGCTTCGCGGTCAAGCCGCGAGCGAAAGGAGGCGCGAGAGATGCCTGACGGGACGACCGCCGACCTCCAGGCGCGCATCGCCGAGCTGGAGGAGCGGCTGAAGGACCTCGAGCGGCGGGAGCGCGACGAGCGTCGCGTGCACGACCTGCTCCGCGACATCTTCCCGCACGAGGTGCGATCGCATCTGAAGGCCGCTCAGCGCGAGCAGCTCATGGCCGCCCGCTCGTTCCTCGACCACTGGATCGACCGGCTCGAGAAGGGCGAGACACCGCACGGACGGGAGTCGATCACCGTCGACTGACCTCCGGCGAACGGAGCGCATGGCGCGTGCCGACCTCACGATCCCTGGCCCCGGCCCGTTCTATGGGCGATGCGGTCCATGCGGTACGGTCGTGCCCGGTGAGGGAGGTCGCCCCAGCAAGGACACCGGCGCGGACGTTCGGCGAGCTGCTCGAGCGGCACGAGCGCGAGATATTCGCGTACGCGCTGCGGCTGACGGGCACCCGCGCCGACGCCGAGGACCTCTACCAGGAGACGTTCCTCGCGGCCTTTCGCGCATGGCCTCCGCCGCGCCGCGACAACGAGCGCGCCTGGCTGTACCGGATCGCCACGAACAGGGCGATCGACGGCGCGCGCCGGCGGCGTGGGACGGTCTCGGTCGACGACCTGCGGCTCGCGGCGCCGGAGCGTGACGGCGTGACGGTGCTGGATCTCGCCAACGCCATCCGCCTCCTGCCGGCTGGCCAGCGTGCGGCCTTCGTGCTTCGGACCGTCGAAGGCCGGCCGTACCGCGAGATCGCGTTGACCCTGGAGTGCACGGAGGAGGCGGCACGAGTGCGCGTCTCCGACGCCATGAAGAAGGTGAGGGCAGCGATGCGATGACCACTGACGTGATCGCCGAAGCCCGTGAGCGACTGTTCGTGCGCGCGAAGCGCGAGGGACTCGCGACCGTCGGGTACGACGTGCTCGACTCGCCGATCGGACCGCTGTGGGTCGCGATGGGCCCGAAGGGCGTCGCGACCATCAGCTTCGGCCGCGAACCGAGCGGGCACGAGCTGCGGCGGCTCATCCGCCTCTTCGGCCCCGGCATCGTCCCCGACCGCAGACGCACCGCGCCCGCGGCGCGGGAGCTCGACCAGTACTTCGCAGGCCGCCGACGCACGTTCGATGTGCCGTTCGATCTCCGCGGGATCACGCCGTTCCAGGAGCGAGTGCTGCGCACGACGAGCCGGATCCGCTACGGCGAGCTCATGACGTACGCGGCCGTGGCGCACAGGGCAGGGAACGACCGCGCCTCGCGCGCGACCGGCGCCGCGGTCGGCTCGAACCCGATCCCGATCGTCGTGCCCTGCCACCGCGTGGTCGCCAGCGACGGGACCCTCGGCGGCTACGGCGGCGGGCTCGACGTGAAGCGGTATCTGCTGGCGATCGAGCGGACGGAGGTGCCGGCCGGAGGCTGGCCGAAGCGGGGGTCCCCCCGGGAGGACTTGCGGTCCTGAGCGACCATCCGCACGTGCGTCGGGCGATCCTCGCCGCGGTGTGTGGGCTGCTGATCGCCTGCCAGGCGCCACCCGCCCTCACGCCGACACGCCACCGGCGGACTGCACGTAGTGACCTCCACCGCTACGCCGCGGCGAGGCGTGCCAGCGCGCGGCGCACGAGCTCCTTCGCGAGGGGGATCTTGTAGCCGTTGTCCTTGAGGGGGTGCGCGTCCGCGAGGAGCACGTCCGCCGCGCGCGCCGCGACCGCGTCGCTGTACGGCTGCCCGTCGACCTCGCGCTCCGCCGCCTCGACCCGCCAGGGGACGGGCGCGACGCCCCCGAGGACGATCCGCGTGTCGCGTAGCTTGCCGTCGCGCACCCGTGCCGCGGCGGCGACCGACACGAGCGCGAAGCTCCACGCCTTCCGGTCCATCGCCTTGACGTAGGTGCCGCGGCGCTGCAGCGCGCTGTCCGGGATCACGACCTGCGTGACGATCTCGCCCGGGCGGATGGTGTGCTCCTCGCGGCGGTGCAGCGCCGGGTCCGTGAACAGCTCGGCGAGCGGGATGGTGCGCGCGGCCCGCGCGCTCGCGAGCGAAACGCGGGCGTCGTGCGCGATGAGCGCGGGCGCGAGATCGCTCGGCGACACGCGGTTGCAGCCGCCGTCGGTGCCGACGATCGCGTGATGGGCGTTCTCGCCGTCGACCGCGAAGCAGCGGGTCCCACCCTTCAGCCAGCACGGGACGGCCTGATCGCGGAAGTACCAGCAGCGGTTGCGCTGCAGGAGGTTGCCCCCGAGCGTGCCCATCACGCGCAGCTGCAGCGTGGCGGCGTCGGCGAGGGCCTCGCGCACGATCGGCAGGTGCCGCGCGAGCCCCTCGCTCTCCTCGAGCTCGACGAGCGGCGTCAGCGCGCCGATGCGCAGGCCGGCTCCGCGCTCCCTGGTCCAGCCGCGCAGGCCGTCGATACCGGTGAGGTCCACGAGCCGCGCCGGCGCGGCGAGCCCGCCCTTCATCAGGCCGATGAGGTCGGTGCCTCCCGCGAGCGCCGCGCTGCCCTTCCCGAGCAGGCGCGCCGCCTCGGCCACCGAGCCGGCGCGGACATAGGCGAACGGCTTCACGAGCGCCGGTCCCCTCGGCGGTCGGCTTCGCCGCCTTTGGCCGCAGGCGCTGCTTCCACCGCGTCGAGCACGCGCTGCGGCGTCAGCGGGAGCGTCCGCACGCGGATGCCGAGCGCGTTCGCCACGGCGTTCGCCACCGCGGCCGCCGTCGGTATGATCGGCGGCTCGCCGAGGCCCTTCGTGCCCGTGTTGTTCGCGCACGTGTCCGGGGCGTCGACGAACCGGACGACGATCTTCGGGACGTCCTTCACGGTCGGCACCTTGTAGCTCTCGAAGCCCGGCGTCATCACGCGGCCGGTGGGCCGGTCCACGACGCGCTCCTCCGAGAGCGCGAACCCGAGCGCCTGGATGACGCCGCCCTCGACCTGCGACCGCGCGGTGAGCGGGTTCACGATGCGCCCGACGTCGTGCACCGCGACGACGCGATCGACGACGACCTCGCCGGTCCGCGGGTCGACCTCGACCTCCGCGAAGTGGGCGCCGAAGGTCTTGAGGACGAGCTCCTCCGAGTTCGGCAGACGCGCGCCCTTGCCGATGACCGTGTAGTTCTGCAGCTCCTCGAAGACCTTCGCGATCGGCGTCCGCGCGCCGCGGCTGACGACCGCCCCACCCTCGACCCGCAGCTCGGCCTTGCTCACCTCGAGGATCCCCGCGGCGACGTCGAGCAGCTGGTCGCGCGCGTCCATCGCCGCGAGCCGGATCGCCGGTCCGATCGACGCGACGGTGAGCGACCCGGCGGAGATCGGCGCGTACGGCGAGTCGGTGTCGCCGATCTCGACGCGCACGTCCGCCATGGCGATCCCGAGCGCCTCGGCGCAGATCTGCGCGACGATCGTGCGCGTGCCGGTCCCGATGTCCTGCGTGCCGATGCGCACCACGGCGGTGCCGTCGGGGTTCAGGTGCACCGTGGCGTACGCCGGCGGGGTGCCGCCGCCGCTCCAGATCTGCGAGGCCATGCCGAGGCCGCGGCGCAGGCCGGGCGCGGAGGCGCGGAGACCCTTCGGCCTCCTCCGCGACCAGCCGATCTCCTGCGCGCCGATGTCGTAGCAGTCGACGAGCCTCTTCAGCGAGTAGCGCAGGCCGCTGATCGGGTCCCGGTCGCTCGCGGCATGCAACCGCCGGAGGGCCAGCGGGTCGATCCCGATGCGGTCGGCGAGCTCGTCGATCGCGCACTCGAGCGCGAACGTCCCCTCCACGTACCCCGGCGCGCGGAACGCGGCGAGCGAACCGGTGTTCGCGAGGACGCGATACGAGCGCGTGAGCACGTTCGGCACGTCGTAGAGCGACTTCGTCGGTCCCGTCGGGTCCGCGATCCAGCGTCCCTGTCCCGCGTTCGACCAGGAGTCATGCGCGATCGCGTTGATCCGGCCGCCCTTGGCCGCGATGCGCACCTTCTGCAGGGTCGCGGAGCGATTGCCGGCGGCGAGGTTCTCCTCGTGGCGGTCGAGCACGCAGCGCACCGGTGTGCCCAGCTCGCGCGCGAAGAGCGCGGCCACGATCGAGTACTTGCCCACCCCACCCTTGGAGCCGAAGCCTCCGCCCATGTGATCGCAGACGACGCGGATCCGTCCGTAGGGGATGCGCAGCGCGGCCTGGAGCCCCCGTCGCACGCCGAAGATGTGCTGCGTCGATTCGTGCACGGTGAGCATGTCGCCGTCCCACACGGCCACGGCGCCGTGCGTCTCGAACGAGTTGTGCATCTGCGTCGCGGTGCGGTACGTGGCCTCGACGACCGCATCGGCCTCCTTGAACGCCTTCCGGACGTCGCCGCGCTCGTGCCGGTCCGCGTCATGGACGTTCCCATGCTCGTCGATCCGCGGGGACGCTTCGTCGATGGCCTCCTCGAGGTCGACGACGTGCGGCAGCACCTCGTAGTCGACGGAGATGAGCGCCAGCGCCTCCTCCGCGATGGCCTCGCTGTCGGCGCAGACGGCGGCCACCTCGTCGCCGACGAAACGGACCTCCTCGCGGAAGATCGTCTCCTCGCCGCGGAAGGCCGCCTTCGGCGCGTTGAAGCGATGCAGGACGCTGCGCACGCCGGGCAGCGCGAGCGCCTTGCTCGGATCGACGCGGCGCACGCGCGCGCGCGGATACGGGCTGCGCAGCATGCGCGCGTGCAGCATCCCCGGGAGCCGCAGGTCGTGCGTGTAGCGCGCACGGCCGGTGACCTTGGCGATGCCCTCGACGCGGCGCTGCGGGTGTCCGACGATGACGAGCTCCTCGCCCTGCGCCCAGGGCTCGGCGTCCTCGCCCTGGACGAGCGCGAGCTCCTCGCTCACGCTGCCCTCGAACTCGACGCGCGTGCGGACGACCTTCGTCATTTCTTCCGTTTGGCAGCGGCCAGCGCCGCCGCGACGATGTTCGGGTAGGCGCCGCAGCGGCAGAGGTTGCCGGTGACGGCGCGCTTCACGTCATCGGCGGTCACGTCCGGACGGGCGCGCAGCAGGGCGACCACAGACATGATCTGACCCGGCGTGCAGAACCCGCACTGGAAGGCGTCGTGCGCGATGAACGCCTCCTGCACGGGGTGGAGCCCTCCGTCATGGGCCAGGCCCTCGACCGTCTCGACGGCGCGGCCCGCGGTCGCGACGGCCAGCGTCATACAGGCGTACACGGGCCGGCCGTCGACGAGGACGGTGCAGGCGCCGCACGTGCCTTCGTCGCACACCTTCTTCGCGCCCATGAGCCCGAGATCCTCGCGAAGGGCGTCGAGCAGCGTGCGCTGCGGCCGGATGTGGATAGCCCTCGCGTGGCCGTTCACGTCGAGGGTCACGTCGACCGCAGCGGGACCCAGGACGGGCGTCGCTCGGGGCATGCAGGAAGCCTATCGTTCCCCGGGCGCGCAGACCGAGGCGCCGCAGCGACGAGGTCGAGCACGCGCGTCGCGCACAGGGGCCCCTGCCCCTGGGCACTCGCGAGGGGCTTTGCCCCGAGGGAGGTCGGAGTGGACGAAAAGGGGGTCCGTGATGGCGATCGAGCGCGTCGGGATCGCGGGATTCGGGGCGATGGGCTCGGGAATCGCGCAGGTGTGCGCGCAGGCCGGCTTCCAGGTGCGGGTGCGGGAGATCGACCAGGCGGCCATCGACCGTGGCTGGAAGGGCGTGGACGGCTCGCTCGCGCGGATCGTGAAGGCGGGGCGCATGAGCGAGGCCGACGCCGGGGCCGCGCGCGGACGCATCTCCGCGAGCACCTCGCTCGCGGACCTCAAGGACAGCGACCTCATCATCGAGGCCGTCCTCGAGGTCGCCGATGTGAAACGCCAGGTGTTCGAGGAGCTCGACACGGTCTGCCCGGCATCGACGATCTTCGCGTCGAACACGTCGAGCCTTCCGATCATCGACATGGCGATCCGGACGAAGCGGCCCGACCGCTTCGCGGGCCTGCACTTCTTCAATCCCGCGCCGGTGATGCAGCTCGTCGAGGTCGTGCGCGCGCTCACGACGAGCGACGAGACCGTCGAGACGCTGCGCGGCTTCGTCCAGAAGCTCGGGAAGACGCCGGTCGTGTCGAAGGACGTCGCCGGGTTCATCGTGAACCGGCTGCTCGTGCCGTACATGCTCGACGCGATCCGCGTGCTCGAGCAGGGCGTGGCGACGGCCGAGGACATCGACACGGCCGTCAAGCTCGGTCTCCGGCATCCGATGGGGCCCTTCGAGCTGCTGGACTACACCGGCCTCGACATCCGCCTTCGCGTGGGCGACATCTTCTTCGAGGAGTTCAAGGCGCCGCGCATGGCGCCGCCCGCGC
>JACPEQ010000031.1 GCA_016183435.1 Chloroflexota bacterium | reverse complement strand
ACATGAACCAACTGAAGACGCTCTTCCTCCTGACGGTCCTCACGCTGATCCTCGTCTACGCCGGCCGCCTCATCGGCGGGAACGGCGGCATGGCGATGGCCCTGGTCCTCGCGGTCGTCATGAACGTCGGCGCGTACTGGTTCAGCGACAAGATCGCGCTGCGGATGGCGGGGGCCCGGCCAGCGACCGAGGCCGAAGCGCCCGCGCTGTTCCGGATGGTCGCCGACCTCGCGCGCGAGGCGAACATCCCGCTGCCGCGCGTGTACGTCATCGAGCAGCCCGCTCCGAACGCGTTCGCCACGGGACGGGACCCGCAGCACGCCGTCGTGGCCGTGACCGCGGGCATCCTCGACCTCGTCAGCGAGCGCGAGCTGCGCGCGGTCCTCGCGCATGAGCTCGGGCACGTCCAGAACCGCGACACCCTGGTCATGGCCGTGGTCGCGTCCCTCGCCGGCGCGATCTCCTATCTCGCGCAGATGGCGCAGTGGAGCATGATCTTCGGCGGCCGCGGCGACGACGACGAGCGCGGCAACATGCTCGGCATGCTGGTGGGGATCATCGTCCTGCCCATCGCCGCGCTGCTCGTCCAGCTCGCCATCAGCCGCTCGCGCGAGTACGGCGCGGACGACAGCGGCGCCGAGCTGTCGCGCGACCCGCTGGCGCTGGCCTCCGCGCTGCGGAAGATGAGCACGTACTCCAAGCGCGTGCCGCTGCCGGTGAACCCGAGCGTGAGCTCGCTGTTCATCGTGCAGCCGCTCATCCCCGGCGCGATGAGCGGGCTGTTCTCGACGCATCCGCCGATCGAGGCGCGCATCGCGCGCCTCGAGCAGCGGGCGGGCGCGGTGCTGGGCTAGTACCTCTCCTCTTCGTCCACGCGTTCCCCTTCGACGCCCGGATGTGGGACGTGCAGGTGGCGTCGTTGCGCGAAGAGGTCGGCAGCGTCCTCGCGCCCTCGCTGCCGGGCTTCGGCGGGACACCCGTTCCGGCGACGCAGCCCACGATCTCGTCCGGCGCGTCGGTGGGTCCTAGACGAGGGCGGCGGCGGCCTAGAACGGGCCGCCCGATTCGGGCGGTGCGAAGAGGTCGGCCGGCGTCTGCCACCACTGCTCGATGCGGTCGCCTTTCGCCTGCGCGAAGAGCGCCGCGACGGTGTCCGCGGGCTGGCCGTCGACCGCGGCCACGACGACGATCCGCCCCGCGGCGAGCGCGTCGCGATACCGCGTGCGCAGCTCCGAGGGAAGGCGGGAGCCCGGGAGCAGACGGCGCAGCAGGCCGTTGGCGTTGCGCGCCGGCGTCCACGCGCGGTCGCCCGCGATGCGCTCCGCGAGGCCGCCGTCGCGCGCGATCACGGACACGTCCTGCTGGCGGACGCCGGACGATCGCAGCAGGTCGATCGCGCCGCTCGCCGCCGCCTGGTCGGCGAACGCGCACGCGACGACCACGCCGCCCGCCACGTCGGGGAGGTAGGAGCTCACCGCCACTGATGCGATCCTAGCCGATCACGCCCGCCAGGCGATGATGGGGATGCGCATCTCGTCCGAGGACATCCCGCCGTGGGCGCCGCGGTGCAGCACGGCCTGGCCGTCGACGCGAACGATCGTCGCGGCGCGCGGCCCGCTGAGCATCGCGCAGAGATCGCCGACACGGCGGCGCGCCGCGCTCGCGTCGCCTCGGCCGAAGAGGCCCTCCGCGATCGCCTCGTCGCGGTCGAAGAGGGTGAACACGCCGGGCCAGTGCGCCTGGATCCGGTCGCGCACCGCGTCCGGGCGGTCGGTGTGCAGGAACGCGAGGCGCGGCTCGCCGGCGATCGGGTTCCTGAGCAGCGATCGCAGCTCGGCATCCCCTTCGAGGTCCACGAGCTGCGCCGGGTCCACCTCCGCGTGGCCGTGGTCCGCGGTGAGGAGGACGAGAGTCTCGCCCGGCGGGCGGCCGGCGAGCGCGTGCTCCAGCGCGCGATCGAGCAGCGCTGCCTCGAGGGAGTGCTCCGGGCTGCGCGGTCCATACAGGTGCGCAACCGTGTCCACCCCGGCCCAGTACGCGTACACGTACGCGAGCGCGCTCCCCCACGGCCGCCGATCGAGCAGCTGCTGAAGGCGGACACCGAGCGTGCTCGGCAGCACGTAGCCGACGAACCCGGCCTCGGCGGCGTGCATCCGCGTCATCGCCTCGCGGCGGAAGATCTCCGGTTCGATCAGATAGGAGCGCGCGCCGCGCTCGGCAAGGCGCGCGTGCATCGACGTGACGAGCCGATACGCGGTCGCGTCGCGCGTGCCATCGTCGAAGTAGGAGCCGCGGCGCTGCGTCGCCGGTCCCCAGCGGAGCATCTGCGTCACCTGTCCGAATTCCTCGAGCCAGCAGAAGTAGGCGAGGTTGCCGTGCTCCTGCGGGGTCCGAGCGGTGTTCAGCGTGGTGACCGCCGCCGCGGTCGTGCTCGGGAACACGGAGGTGGCCTCGAGCAGCTGCGCCTGGTCCCGAGCGCGTGCCCGCTCGAGGAGCGATGCGAGGAACGGGGTGTCGCGCCGTTCGCAGAGGCGATGGAGCTGATCCCATCCGAGGCCGTCGGCAAGGATGACCACGACCGATCGCACGCCGTCCGCGAGAGAGGGATCGAGGTCCCGGAGCGGGAGCATGTCGCGCTCTTCTCGGGCGCCGAGGGTGGCGAGGACCGTCGCGGGGAGGTTGGCGAGACCGCGACCGTCGTAGTCCGGCAGCGTCCAGCCGGCCGCGCTCAGTCGATCCCGCAGGCTCCCCACGGGGGGCAGTGTGGCCGGAAGGCCCCTCTGCCGCCCGCCGGGGTCAGTCCCGCGTATGGCGCCCCCTCGCGCGAGCGAGCTCTCCCTCGAGCGCGACAGGATCGTCGAGCGGCGCGGAACACGTCGTGCCGATGCATACATACGCCGCCGTGCGATCGGGGAAGCCCATCAGTGCGAGGCGCTCGTGATCGCTCGGACCGTGCTCGTCGCCGGGACGATCGGGGGCGACGCGGTGCAGCGAGCTCGCCGGATCGGTCGATCCGCGCGCGACCGCCCACAGCGCGCGCGCGGTCACGTCGCCGGTGGCGCCGACGACCGTCACGACGAGCGGCTCCGTGAGGGCGCGCGCCACGACGGTGGCGTACGCGGCCGCGAACTGTCCCCACTGGCGGTATTCGCCGACGAAGCCCTCGAGCGCGCGCACCGCGCTCTGCCGCCATGCGTCGTCGCCGGTAAGGGCGGCGAGGCGCAGGAAGGCGTCGGCCGCGACCGCCCCGTCCTCGATCGGCTTCTCGCGCTTCGTCACGCGCCCGAGCTCCTCGCGCTCGGGGGCGTCCCAGAAGCCACCGTGCTCCGTGTCCTCGAGATCCGCTCGGATGCGCGCTGCACCGAGACGCGCTCCCTCCAGCGCGTTCGGCCACCGGCCGGTCTCGTAGAGGTCGAGCATCGCCGTCGTCAGCGCGGCGACGTCCGTGAGCAGTCCGGGCACCTGTGGGCCGGAGCCGGCGTCGTAGTGGTGCAGCACACCGTTCGCGCTCAGCGCGTTCGCGACCGTGACGACGACGTCGTGCGCGCGGTCTTCGAAGGACGGATCGTCGAGGGCCCGCGCGGCCGCGACGTAGGCCGACGCGGCCAGGGAGTTCCAGCTCGCGTACGCGGTCCGGTCCACGTACGGCGTGTCGTGCTTCGCGCGCTCGGCCGCGTCCAGCGTGTAGTAGTGCTCGTCGGCATCCTGCGATCCCGCGAACGCCTTCCGGTCCTCCATCCACAGCACGGTGTCCATCCAGCGGATGACGTCGCGCGCGACACGGTCGTATCCGGCCGACGGAAAGAGGCGATGCGCCTCGCCGTAGATGGCGAGGAGCTCGGCGTTGTCCTCGAGCATCTTCTCGTAGTGAGGGATCTGCCATTGCCGCGTCGTCGAGTAGCGGAAGAAGCCGCCCTCGATCGCGTCGTGCATGCCACCGCCGGCCATCGCGCCGAGGGTCTTGTGCAGCATCGTCGCGACGTCCGGATACGCGTGCCGCCGGTGATCGTCGATGAGATATCGCAGCAGCTTCGGCTGCGGGAACTTCGGCTCGCGGCCGAAGCCACCGTAGTGCGGGTCGTACTGGCCGCGGATGAGCGAGCCGACCGTGTCGACGATGTCCCACGTCAGCGTCCCGCGCTTCCCCTCTGACCCTCCCGGGGGGACCCGCCGCTCGGCGCTCTCCTTCTCGTGGGTCTCCGCCACGCGCGCGGTGAGCTCGTCGCGCTTGTCGGTCCACAGGTCGGCGACCTGCGCGAGGTACTGGCGCATGGCCTCGGGCGGGATGTAGGTGCCACCGTGGAGGATCTCGCCGTCGGGTGAGAGGAAGGCCGTGGTCGGCCAGCCGCCGAGGTTATAGCGGCGGTTCACGTCCGGCCGCTGGTCGTTGTCGACGCGAATGGGCACGTACCGCTCGTTCGCCAAGCGGATGACCTCGTCGTCGCTGTACGAGGTCTCGTCCATGACGTGGCACCAGTGGCACCACACCGCGCTGATCCCGAGCAGGATGGGCTTGTCCTGCTCCTTCGCTTGGCGAAAGGCGTCGGGTCCCCACTCCCGCCAGTGGATCTCGTGGGCCCGGTTCGGCCGAGGAGAGAAATGGTGTGGCCGGCCCGCCGTCACGAAAGGAGTGTGCAACAGGCCAAAATGCTCCATTTCTACGGGCCGAAAGGGCCCTCACATGGCGCGGATCCGGCTACACTCGCGGTCAGACACGCCGGAGGTGACGTTTTGGCCATCGAGCAGCAGCAGACCGGGACCGAGCAGCAGGCCCTCGTCAGCGTGACGTCCCGGGCCTCGGAGAAGCTCAAGGAGGTCATCGAGAAGCAGGGCCGCCCGGACCTCGCCCTGCGCGTCTACGTCACGCCCGGCGGGTGCTCCGGCTTCTCCTACGGGATGACGTTCGCGGAAGGCGTCGAGGAAGGCGACCAGGTCGTCGACCAGGACGGCGTGAAGATCGTCGTCGACCCGATGAGCGCCATGTACCTGAAGGGCTCGGAGATCGACTTCGTCGACGCCCTCATGGGCGGCGGGTTCGCGCTCCGCAACCCGAACGCGACCTCGACGTGCGGCTGCGGCCAGTCGTTCAAGACGGCCGACCAGCAGGGCACCGCGAAGGCCTGCCACCACTAGGAGCGGCCCGCAGGCCGACGGATATCGGAAGAGCTAGGGCGGCGTGAGCCGCCCTTCTCCATTTCCTCCCGGCTGATCTCAGCGGTCGTCGGCATCTCGACGGTCCAGCGGCATAGTCTTGTGACCATGGCGAAGGTCCTCCTCACGCTGCAGGTGAACGGAGAGCGCCACACGGTCGCGGCCGAGCCGCACCACACGCTGCTCGAGGTCCTGCGCGAGGAGATGGGGCTCACCGGCACCAAGCACGGATGCGAGCTCGGCGAGTGCGGTGCGTGCACCGTGCTCGTCGACGGAGCACCCGTCCTCTCCTGCCTGACCCTGCCCACCGAGCTCGAAGGCGCCGAGATCACGACCGTCGAGGGCCTGGCCAACGGACCGGAGCTGCATCCGCTGCAGACGGCGTTCGCGGAAGAGGCCGCGGCGCAGTGCGGCTACTGCACGCCGGGGATGCTGCTGTCGGCGAAGGCGCTGCTGGACCGCAACGCCGCGCCGTCGCGCGAGGAGATGGCGCAGGCGATCGCGGGGAACCTCTGCCGCTGCACCGGGTACACCGCGATCTACGAAGCCATCGAGAGAGCGGCCGCGGTCATGCGGAACGTACCCGGGGGTGCGGGGGCGGAGCCCCTGCGAAGAGAAAGGCCGAGCTTTCGCTCGCGAACGGGAGCGCAGCTCCCGTGAGCGAGCTCTCCGTCGTCGGCAAGCGATCGCCCAAGGTCAACGTCTGGGGTCATCTCACCGGGACCGCGCGCTACGCCGATGACGTCGTGCTGCCGCGGATGCTGTACGGGCGGCTGCTGCGGTCGACCCAGGCGCACGCGCGCATCCGCCGCCTCGACGTCTCGCGGGCCCTCGCCCATCCGGGCGTCGTCGCGGTCTGCACCGGCGCGGACATGCCCGAGAAGATGGGGATCATGCCCTCGACGCAGGACGAGACCGCGCTCGCGGTCGACAAGGTGCGCTACGTGGGCGAGCCGGTCGCCGCGGTCGCGGCGGCCGACGAGGACACGGCGTACGAGGCGCTCTCGCTCATCGACGTCGACTACGAGCCGCTCGAGCCGATCCTCACCATCGAGGAGGCGCTCACGCGCGAGGACGTCAAGATCCACGAGGGATCCGGCCGTCCGGCCAACGTGTTCAAGGAGGTCCACCTCGAGTTCGGCGACGTCGAGGCCGGCTTCGCCGCGGCCGACCACATCGAGGACGGCTGGTACTTCTTCGAGGGGACCAACCACGCGGCGATCGAGACGCACGCGAGCGTCGCGTCGTACGACGGCGACGGCAAGCTGACGCTGTGGACGAGCACGCAGGTCCCGCACTACCTGCACCGCGAGCTCGAGAAGGTCCTGGGTCTCGCCCGCTCGCGCATCCGCGTGGGAAGAGCGACCCCTTCGCGCACGAGTTCGCGGCGTGCTTCCTCGCGATGCGCACGATGCGCCCGGTGAAGTTCACGCTCGACCGCGAGGAGGTCTTCTACGCGCACCGCGGCCGCCATCCCGTGCTCATGCACCTGAAGATCGGGGCGCGCTCGGACGGCGAGCTGACCGCGGCGCACTTCCAGAGCTACCTCGACGGCGGCGCGTACGCGTCGTACGGGATCGCCACCACCTATTACACGGGCGCGCTCATGACCGTCACCTATCGCCTGCCGGCGTACAAGTTCGACGGCATCCGCGTGTACACGAACAAGCCGCCGTGCGGGCCGAAGCGCGGTCACGGCACGACGCAGCCGCGCTACGCGTTCGAATGCCACCTCGACAAGATCGCGGGTGCGCTCGGGCTCGATCCCGTCGCGTACCGCCAGCGCATCCTGCAGCCGCCCGACAGCCGCACGGTGAACGGCCTGCGCATCACGTCGATGGGCCTGGGCCAGTGCCTCGACGAGGTGCAGCGCGCCACGCGCTTCAGCGAGCGGCACGGTCAGCTGCGGCGTGGCAAGGGCATCGGAGTCGCCGGCAGCGCGTACATCAGCGGCGCGGGCCTGCCCATCTACTGGAACGAGATGCCGCACTCGGGCGCGTCGGTGAAGATCGACCGCGGTGGCGGCGTCACGGTGTACTGCGGCACCGCCGAGATCGGCCAGGGCTCCGACCACGTGCTGGCGACCGTCGCCGCCGAGCAGCTCGGCGTGCTGCCCGAGGACGTGCACGTCGTCTCGGGCGACACGTCGCTCGCGCCCGTCGACCTCGGCTCGTACTCCAGCCGCGTCACCTTCATGGCCGGCAACGCGGTGCGCCAGGCGGCGGGCAGGCTGCGGGCGCTCATCGTCGAGGCCGTCGCGGCCAAGCTCGGCGTGCCGGCCGACCGTGTCGCCCTCGCACACCGGACCGTCTACGACCTCGCCGATCCGTCGAAGCGCATGGGCTTCGCGGAGGCGGCCGTCCGAAGGGGATCGGCGGCGACTTCAAGGGCGCGGGGGTCGGGCCGACGCCGGCGTACTCGTACCAGGCCGCGGTCGCCGAGGTGAGCGTCGACCTCGAGACGGGCGTGCTCACGGTGGACCGCATCACCGAGGCGCACGACTGCGGGCGCGCGCTGAACCCGCCGAGCGTCGAGGGCCAGATCGAGGGATCCGCCTACATGGGGTACGGCGAGGCCGTGGCCGAGGAGCAGGTGTTCCGCGGCGGGCTGCACAAGAAGCCGTCGCTCCTGGAGTACAAGCTGCCGACGTCGCTCGACACGCCCGAGCTGCGCTCGATCGTCGTCGAGACGATCGACGCCGAAGGGCCCTTCGGGGCGAAGGAGGCCGGCGAAGGCCCGCTCAACCCGATCATCCCGGCGATCGCCAACGCGGTGTACGACGCGATCGGCGTGCGCTTCGACGAGACGCCCATCACGGCGGCCAAGATCCTCGACGCGCTGCAAAGGAACAAGGCGCGCGTCGGTCCCGACGGCCTCGGCTCGCAGCGCGACCCCAAGGCCGCCATGCGCCGGTTGTCGGCGACCACCGCCGCGCGCGAGCGCAAGCGCGATCCCTCTACCCCGCCGGTGGCGCGCTGATGCTGCGCCTGCCGCGCTTCCGCATGGCCGTGCCGCGCGGCAGCGCGGAGGCGGTGCGCATGCTGCGCGAGCTCGGCGCGAACGAGCAGGACAGCGCGACCGTGGGCACGCCCGGACTGCGCGTGATGGCGGTCGCCGGCGGGACCGACCTGTACCCGAACATGAAGCGCCGCCAGTTCGCGCCCGAGGTGCTCGTCTCGCTGCGCATGGCCCTGGCCCGCGACGTGCGCGCCGACGGACGTTCGGCGGGCATGGTCATCGGCGCGGGCACCACGCTCACGGCCGTCGCCGAGCACCCGCTGGTGCGGGAGCGCTACCGCGCCCTCGCAACGGCGGCCGGCCTGGTGAGCACGCCGCAGCTGCGCAACATGGGCACGATCGGCGGCAACGTCTGCCTCGACACGCGCTGCAACTGGTACGACGAGTCGCTCTTCTGGCGATCGGCCGAGGGCTTCTGCATGAAGACGCACCCGAGCGTCGTCTGCCGCGTCGCCACGTCGAGCCCGCGCTGCCTCGCGGTCGCCAGCGCCGACAC
>JACPEQ010000064.1 GCA_016183435.1 Chloroflexota bacterium | reverse complement strand
GGACGAGGCTCGCCGCCACGCAACGGCCCTGCAGCTCCGGCTCGGCGGGTACCGCGTCGTGGAGGTCGCGTCGATGCGGGAGATCCCCCAGGCGGCGCGGGAGGGCATCGACATCCTGGTGAGCGAGGCTCAGCTCGAGGACGGCAGCGCGGTCGCGTACGCGGCCTACCTCCGGCGGGACGCGAGGACCGGAGCGCTACCGATCCTGATCGCGACGTACGACCGCGAGCAGGTCCCCATCGCGGCCCGGGCGCTGGGCGACGAGGGCGTGCTGGAGCTGCCGGCCGCACCGTCCGCGCTGCTCGACCGGATCGGTGAGCTGCTCGCCGGCGCGTCGCGCTAGGTCCTGCCACACTCGGCTCTGATGAGCCTCGAGCAGCGTGCGAAGCGTGTCCTCTCACCTGTCCTCGGCCACTACACATGGCTGCCGCTCGAGAGGGGAGAGGGATCCTGGCTCATCACCAAGGACGGACGTCGCGTCCTCGACCTGACCTGCGGCATCGCGGTCACGCCGGTCGGCCACTGCCATCCGGCGGTCGTCCGCGCCGTCGCGGATCAGGCCGGAAAGCTCATGCATATGAACGTCGGCGTGGCGACGTCCGAGCCCGCCGTGGCGCTGGGGGAGATGCTGCGCGACGTGCTTCCCAGCGGCATCGACACCTTCGTCTTCCAGAACTCGGGCGCCGAGTCCGTCGAGGGCGCGATCAAGTTCGCGCGGCAGGCGACAGGACGTCCCGCGATCTTCGCGTTCCGCGGCGGCTTCCACGGGCGGACGATCGGGGCGCTCAGCGTCACGAGCTCGAAGTCGACGTACCGCAAGGGCTACCTCCCGCTCATGCCGGAGGCATACATCGCGCCGTTCCCGTATCCCCTCGGATGCCGCATCCGGCCGCCACACGATGCGGCCGCGTGCACGCAGCACGCGCTCGACGAGATCGATCAGATGCTCGAGCACGAGGTCCCTTCGGACCTGGTGGCCGCGATGATCGTCGAGCCGGTGCTCGGCGAGGGCGGCTATGTGCCCGCGCCCGCGGCGTTCCTCAAGGAGCTGCGCGAGATCTGCGACCGGATCGGGGCGCTCCTGATCCTCGATGAGATCCAGACCGCCTTCGGCCGCGCCGGCGCGTGGACCGTCGCGGACCGCTACGGCGTGCGCCCCGACATCCTCACGCTGGCGAAGGCGCTGGGCGGCGGGCTGCCGCTCGGCGCGGTCGCGGCGTCGCGCGAGCTGCACGCGAAGTGGCAGACCGGCACGCACGGGTCGACCTTCGGGGGCAATCCGGTCTCATGTGCGTCCGGCCTCGCGACGCTGCGCGTCATACAGGAGGAGCGGCTCATCGAGCGTGCGGAGACGGTCGGTGCCATCGTCGAAGAGGAGCTGCGGCCGATCGCGCGGGACGAGCGGGTCCGCGAGATCAGGCGCATCGGCGCGATGGTGGCCGTGGAGTTCGACGACAAGGCGCGCTCGAAGTCGGCGATCGCCGGCGCCCTCGAGCGCGACGTGCTGCTCATCACCTGCGGCTCGCACGACCAGGTCGTGCGCTTCATCCCGCCGTTGAACATCGCCGAAGGGGACCTTCGGCAGGGGGTGCGCGCCTTCGTCGAGGCGGCCAAGGCCGCTTTGGAGCCCGCCAGGCGCGGTTCGGAAGCTCTCAGCCGCACCTAAGTACCTCTACGCGGCGGCCCGCTCCGAAGCCTCGTCGGTCGTTCCTGGGCCGCCCGGGTCCTGACCGTTTTTGGTGCCTTGACAGGGCGCGGGCCCAGGACCATATTTCGCGGCCCGACCCCTAGATGTTGGGCCCAGGAGGGCGGCGGACCCCAGTGCTAGGTGCCGAGGCCTGAGGACGGACGGAGGCGCGACGACATGGCCATCGCTGAGATCACCCGGGAACAGCACCCCTCCGAGGCGCCGCGCGGCCTCACCTTCGAGCGGACGTTCACCCGTGAAGGGGTCCACCCCTACGACGAGATCGAGTGGGAGCTGCGGGACGCGATCATCCCGGGAGACGGCGGCAACGTGTTCGAGCAGAAGGCGGTCGAGGTCCCGGCCTTCTGGTCGCAGACCGCCACCAACGTCGTGGCGTCCAAGTACTTCCGCGGCAAGCTCGGTTCGCCCCAGCGCGAGCGGAGCGTGAAGCAGATGATCGACCGCGTCGTCGACACGATCGCGGCGCACGGTCGGCGTGAGGCGTACTTCGCGAGCGACGACGATGCCGAGGTCTTCGCGCAGGAGCTGCGCTGGCTCCTTGTCAACCAGCACGCGGCATTCAACTCGCCCGTTTGGTTCAACATCGGCGTTCCGGGCGCTCGCCAAGTTGCGTCCGCGTGCTTCATCTTGTCGGTCGAGGACTCGATGGACTCGATCCTCGACTGGTTCAAGACCGAGGGGGTCATCTTCAAAGGCGGCTCCGGAAGCGGGATCAACCTTTCGACGATCCGCTCGAGCAAGGAGCACCTCTCCGGCGGCGGGCTCGCCTCCGGCCCCGTCTCGTTCATGCGCGGTGCCGACTCGGTGGCGGGCTCGATCAAGTCGGGCGGGACAACGCGTCGCGCAGCCAAGATGGTCGTTCTCAACTCGGATCACGCGGACGTTCGTGAGTTCATCTGGTGCAAGGCGAAGGAAGAGAAGAAGGCGTGGGCCCTGGGTGAACAGGGCTACGACATGGGCCTCAATGGCGAAGCGTGGCAGTCGATCCAGTTCCAGAACGCGAACAATTCGGTCCGCGCGACCGATGACTTCATGCGAGCCGCGCTGGAGGACCGCGAATGGCCGCTGCGCGCCGTGACGACGGGCGAGGTGCTCGAGACCGTCAAGGCCCGACAGCTGCTTCGGGAGATCGCTGAGGCGACGTGGCAGTGCGGTGACCCGGGCATGCAGTTCGACACGACGATCAATGACTGGCACACGTGCCCGGTCTCTGGTCGCATTAACGGATCGAACCCGTGCTTCCCGGGTGACGCCCGAGTGCACACGACGAAGGGACTGCTACCGATCGCGGAGTTCTTCGAGCGAACGGAGGCTCGTGAGGAGATCCGCGTCTACACGCACCGGGCGACCGCGGAGATCCCCGGGGACGGCGTGCTCGTCAGCACGCCACTGGCCGTGATGCGCAACGGGTCGTCGCCGATAGTTCGTCTTCGCTTCACCGGTCGACGTGAGCTGCGCTGCACACCGAACCACCGGATCTGGACGACGAACCGTGGCTACGTGCCTGCCGAAGAGCTCACTCGCGATGACCGTGTCCTCCTGAACGACGTTGCCACGCCGGCGACGGACGCGTCATGGGCCCTGCCGGTGAAGGTCGAGGCGCTGGCGAAGACGGTCAAGCGCGGAGGTCACGCGACGTTCCGTGAACTCCCCGACCGCTGGAGTCCCCAGCTCGCTGAACTGACCGGCTACATGACCGGCGACGGCTGGCTGAGCGAAGAGGAGAACCTCGGCTGGGTCTACGGCCAGGATGACATCGACGACGGTCTGATCGACCGGCATGCCGAGATGGTCCGCGACATCGTCGGTGGCGTGTCGCGCGTCCGCATGCTGAACGGGACCGAGCAGCTGCGAGTGGGCAGCTCCGCGGTGCTGCGGCTCTTCGAAGGGATCGGCGTGACCGACGCGCGAGCTCCTCTGAAGCACGTGCCGGCCTCGATCTTCGTCGCGCCAACGGCGATCCAGGCCGCTTACCTTCGGGGCTTATTCGCCGCCGACGGCTGTGTCTCCTCCTCCCGCGTCGAGGAGAAGGCCAGCCGCTACGTCGGCTTGGGTAGCTCGAGCGAGCGACTGCTGAAGGACGTGCAGCGTGTGCTCAGCACGTTCGGCATCCGCGGTCGCATCTATTCGACGAGGACCGGCGCGAAGAAGTGCTTCCCGTACACACGGAAGGACGGGACGGCCGTGGAGTACGTCTCACAGCCGATGTTCGACCTGCGGATCACCGGGACCGACGTGGAGGTGTTCGCTCACGAGATCGGGTTCGCGAACGGATGGAAGCGCGCCGCGTTGGAGAGGTGGCTCGCTGACAAGGAGCGCCACCGCACGAAGCCGGAGGTCCGGCTGATCTCACGCGAGTTCGACGGTCAGGCGGTCGTCTACAACCTGACGGAGCCGCTGCACCACTCGTACATCGTCGACGGATTCCTCGTCGCGAACTGCTCCGAATACATGCACGTCGACGACAGCGCGTGCAACCTCGCGAGCCTGAATCTGATGCGCTTCATCGATCGTGAGGGTGAGTTCGACGTCGAGCGCTTCAAGCGCGCGGTCGACGTCGTGTTCACGGCTCAGGAGATCCTGGTGGGCTACACGGAGTATCCGACGCCGAAGATCACGCGGAACGCCAAGGCGATGCGGCAGTTGGGACTGGGCTACGCGAATCTCGGCGCGCTCTTGATGAGTCGCGGTCTGCCATACGACTCCGATGCCGGACGCGGATACGCCGCAGCGATCACGTCATTGATGACGGGCGAGGCGTACGCGCAGTCGGCGCGCATCGCCGCAGCCGTCGATCACTACGAGGACTACCCGAAGAACAAGGATGCTCACGACGGCGTCATGCGAAAGCATCGGGACGCGGCGTATCGGCTCCGTTCGGGATCGGCACCGGACTCGCTCCTCGCGCCGGCACAGAACGTATGGGACGAGGTCGTGGAGCGTGGTCAACTACACGGATACAGGAACGCACAGGCCAGTGTGTGCGCCCCGACCGGGACCATCAGTTTCCTTCTCGACTGTGACACGACGGGGGTAGAGCCTGACATCGCTCTCGTCAAGTACAAGAAGCTCGTCGGCGGCGGCATGCTGAAACTGGTGAACGGCACGGTGCCCGCCGCGCTGCGTCGCCTTGGCTACACGGAGACCGAAGCGGGCGCGATCACCACATACATCGAGAACAGCGGGACCATCGAAGGCGCACCGGGTCTTCGGCCAGAGCACTTGCCGGTGTTCGATTGCGCGTTCAAAGCCCCAGGCGGATCGCGATCCATTCACCACATGGGCCACATCAAGATGCTTGGGGCTGTCCAGCCTTTCATTTCGGGAGCCCTGTCGAAGACGGTGAACGTTCCGGAGGAAGCCACGGTCGACGAGATCGCGGACGCTTACATCGAGGCGTGGAAGCACGGCGTGAAGGCGATCGCGATCTACCGCGACAACAGCAAGAAGACGCAGCCGGTCTCGACGAGCGACAAGGGCTCGAATGAGAAGCGCACCGAGGTCGTCATACAGCAGGTCGCCGTGGAGCGGCGCCGGCTGCCCGACACGCGCGCCTCGCTGACCCACAAGTTCTCGATCGAGGGGCACGAGGGGTACATCACGGTCGGCCTGTTCGAGGACGGCGCCCCCGGCGAGCTCTTCGTCACGATGGCGAAGGAGGGCTCGACGCTCTCCGGGATGATGGACGCGTTCGCGACGAGCGTCTCGCTCCTGCTGCAGTACCGCGTTCCCCTGGCGCACCTCGTCGAGAAGTTCGGCCACATGCGCTTCGAGCCCAGCGGCTGGACCGGCAACAGCGAGATCGGCTTCGCGAAGTCGATCGTCGACTACGTGTTCCGGTGGCTCGGCTACCGTTTCCTGTCGGCCGACGACCGCGATCTCCTGGGCCTCGTGAAGACCACGGAGGTCGCGGCCACGCCACAGCTCGAGCTCCTCGAGCGGATGATCCCGATGGCGAACGCCCCGAACGGCGCGACCACCGGGCACGTCCAGGCCACATCCGGGGTCCGGCGGATGAATTCGACGCCGGACGCACCGCCCTGCCCGCGCTGCGGCTGGCTGACCGTGCGCAACGGCACCTGCCACAAGTGCGAGAACTGCGGAGAGACGACCGGGTGTAGCTGACCTCCTCCTACGTCAGGTCCGGGTCGGCCCGCCCGCCGGCCCGTCCTGCTACCCGGCCCGGCACCGCCTGCTCCCCTGCGGTGCCGGGCCTCGCTCTTTCCGACCCTCGGTCGGGCAAAGCCTTCCCTCGGGCCCGGGTGCTCGACCTCGTCGCTTCGGCCCAGCCTCAGCGCCTCGGTCTGCGCGCCCGGGGACGGCCCACTCGCCCGCTGGCCGGGCGCGCAACAGGCTGCCTGACGGGCCGTTACAGAGGCGGTGGGTCCTCCGTCGCAGCCTCGTGGGCCGGACGACCTGGACGACCAGCAGCGGGCGCGCATCCGTCGCCAGGTCCTGGGTAGCGTCCGGCCGCTGCGGCGCACGTTCGCGGACCGGCTCGGCGACCGCCTCTACGACGTGTTCGCCGTGCTCGCCGTGCCAGCCCCGCACATCGTTCGGGCCGTCGCAGTGGCCGCGGTCGTCGTCTCGATCGTCGGCACCGCCACCGTGGCCAGCGCCGACGCACTCCCCGAGGAGCCACTGTTCGCGGTGAAGGTCGCCGGCGAGCAGGTGCGTCTCGCGCTGGCGCGCATGCCCGAGGACCGCGCCGCAGTCGAGCTCTCGATGGCCGAGCATCGCCTCTCCGAGGCCGAGCGGCTCGCGCAAGGTGGCCGCCAGGCGGACGCGCTCGTCGCGACGAGCGCCTACGGGACGCATCTGGCGAACGCGGCGGCCGAGCTTGCGGCGATCGAACGGCTGAACGCCGGTGCGAAGCCCGTCGTCGAAGGGTTGAAGCAGCGGCTGGCGCACCAGCAGCAGCGCGCCGCGGATGTGGCAGCCCGCTTCGTGGGCGATGCCGCCACCGGCGTCGGAGCGCAGCTCTTCAAGACGGTCGCGTCCTTCGCGCCGGCCCTGCCGAGCGGCTCGACGGTGTCCGAGGGCATCGCCGTGCACGCGGCGAACATCGCGGGACAGCTGGCCGTGGTCGCGCAGCGCCTGGCCGAAGAGGCCGAGGCCGCCGAAGCGGCCGTGGAGGACGAAGAGGAGGAAGAAGAAGGAGCGAAG
This sequence comes from Chloroflexota bacterium, assembly GCA_016183435.1. Lineage (GTDB taxonomy): Bacteria > Chloroflexota > Limnocylindria > P2-11E > P2-11E > JACPOT01. The sequence goes on along the minus strand of JACPEQ010000064.1, from coordinate 12,937 downwards.
CCGCCGCCCGCGCCACCCGCGCCCGCCGCGGAGCCCGCTCGCGCCCCGGCCGCCGTTCCCGCCCGCGCCACGCCGCGTCCGACGGAGGCGCCGCGCGCCACGGCAGCGCCGCGGCGCACCCCGTCCCGGCCGACCTCGACACCGGCGGCGGTCGGCGCGGTCCGAGGCCCCGAGGCGACCAAGGCGGCGGCGACGCCGAAGCCGACCGCCAAGCCGAAGGCGACCGTCGATCCGAAGAAAGCGGCCGATACGCTGGCCGCAAAGGCCGCTCTGGAAAAGGCGAAGCGCGAGGCGGAGAACGCGCGCCATGCCGCCGAGAAGGCGAAAGAGGCGGCGAAGAAGACCCCGACGCCGAAGCCCAGCCCCAAGCGTTAGCGGGGGATCGTCCTCCGCAGGAGATCCAGCGCCGTCAGCGTCCCCCGTCTCCGAGATTCGAGCGGAGAGCCCGCGCGCACGGCGGCGCGGTCGCGCGACAGGGGCGTGCGCACCACCGCAACGGCACCCTCGGCCGTGCCCACGGTCAGCAGCCGGACGTCGGCCGCGACGTGCTCGAGGCTCGCTTCGAGGGTCGCCTCGTCGGCCCCGGGCAGCACGATCCCCGACTTGTACCAACCCGCGTCCGCCTCCGACAGCAGGCGCGCGACCTCGCCGCCTGTGACCGATTCGGCCGTCGTCACGCTCCACCCGCGCGCGGTGAGGGCCGCGCCGACGCCGCCGCCGAGCGTCTCGCCGTCGGTGCCCCAGACGAAGCGACCGAGGCGCCGGCGCACCTCTCGCTCCATCGCGTCGATGCGCTCGTCACGCGCGGCGATGTCGGCGTCGCGATCCGTGATCCGGACGTGCACGCCGTCCGCCTTGGCGTACGTGGCGACGGTGGGGGAGGTCGAACGAACGAGCTCCGCGAGGGCCTCCTCGACCGATCCCTCGCCGATGCCGAGCAGCTTCAGCGTGCGCGACCGGATGGCGGCGCGCGCCGGGAGACGCGGCTCGACCTCCGCCTCCCACATGCGCGTCATCTCGCGCGGAACGCCGGGCATCGCGACGAGGATGCGGTGGTCGCGCCGCACGAACCATCCAGGCGCCGTGCCGTTCGGATTCGGCAGCGCTTCCGCGGACGGGATGAGCCACGCCTGCTTCTCGTTCCGCACCGGCATCGTGATACCGCGGGCCGCGAACCAGGCTCGCAGCTCCGCGTGCAGTGACGGATCGACCGCGGGAGTCTCGCCGATCGCCGCCGCGATCGCCTCGCGCGTGAGGTCGTCCTCCGTCGGCCCGAGTCCGCCGGTGCAGACGACGAGGTCGCTCCGGCCGAGCGCGCGAGAGACGACGTCGGAGGCCCTTCCGAGGTTGTCGCCGACCGTGGACACCCAGAGGCAGTCGATGCCGAGGTCGGCGAGCCGTCCCGCCAGCCAGGAGGCGTTCGTATCGACGATCTGCCCGAGCAGGAGCTCGGTGCCGATCGACAGGATCTCCGCCTTCATGTCACCCCTTCCCTTCCTCACCACGAGCCCCGCCGACGGATCGGCGGGGTCTTGTGGTTAGAGTGTGCCGGTGGCGAACGGCTATTGCGTCAAGTGCAAGGCCCCTCGCGAGATCCGGGACCCCGAACAGATCACGATGAAGAACGGGCGCCCGGCGACCGAGGGCCGCTGCCCGGTCTGCGGTACCAGGATCTTCAAGATCGGCGCGCCGGAGCCCGCGGCGCCGCCTGAGCGCGGCGAAGCGCCCGCGTCCCCGGGGGAGACAGGCACCCGCCTCTAGTCCGACCCTCGGTCGGGCGACGCCCCCGGGCCCAGGTGCTGGACCTCGTCGCTTCGGCGTTGCCCCAGCGCCTCGGTCTGCGCGCCCGGGGGACGAACGCATCGGCGCGCTGGCTGCCGCACCGCTACCCCGGAGGTGCCTTCATGAAGGTCAAGGACATCATGGCCCGCGAGCCCGCCCGCGCGCGACGGGAAGCTCGTCGGGATCGTGACCGACCGCGACATCGTCGTGCGGGGCATCGCCGCCGGGAATGACCCGAGGTCGTCGAAGGTCTCTGACGTGATGAGCGCGGAACCTGTGTGCGTCGGACCGGATGAGTCCTCGTGCGACCGCTTCGCGCCCGTCCTCGTCCTCGCTAGCCGGTAGAATGCGTGTGGGCCAGTAGCTCAGCGGTAGAGCAGAGGACTCTTAATCCTCGGGTCCAGGGTTCGAATCCCTGCTGGCTCACGGACACGCCCGCCCGCTTCCGGCGGGTCGCTCTCACGGGCCGCGTTCCCTTGCTGACGCGCTCGCGCCTGCCCGACAATGCATCGGCCATCTGCTTCCAGTGGTATGAGGAAGGTCCTGTATGCCGAAGTGCCCCGAGTGCGACGCCGACGTGACCGTCGGCGTCGACGCCGTCAAAGGCGAGATCGTCGCGTGCCCCGACTGCGGCGCTGAGCTCGAGGTGACGGAGACGTCGCCCCTGGCGCTCGCGCTCGCGCCGGAGGCCGAAGAGGACTGGGGTGAGTAGCGCCCCGACCGTCGGCATCCTGCTGTCGCGCGTTCGCGTGGAGGAGAAGCTCCTCCTCGAGGAGCTGGACCGCCGGAGCGTGCCGACGAAGGTCATCGACGACCGCGAGCTCGTGCTCGAGGCCGAGCGCAAGCCCGACCTCGGCGTGGACATCGTCGTCGAGCGCTGCATCCAGCACAGCCGCGCGCTCTACGCCCTCAACGTGCTCAACACGTGGGGCATCCCCACGGTCAACACGTTCGAGGTCGCCGACATCTGCGGCAACAAGCTGCTCACGACGATGCGGCTCATCCGCGACGGCGTCCCGACCCCACGCACACGCCTGGCGTTCACGCCGGAGGCGGCCACCACGGCGATCGAGGAGCTCGGCTACCCCGCCGTCCTGAAGCCGCTCGTCGGGTCGTGGGGGCGGCTCATCTCGAAGGTGAACGACCGTGACGCGGCCGAGAGCATCCTCGAGCACAAGGACGTGCTCGGGACGTACATGCACTCGATCTATTACGTGCAGGAGTACGTGCCGAAGCCCGGCCGCGACATCCGCGCGTTCGTCGTCGGCGACGAGACGATCGGCGCGATCTACCGATCCTCGGACCACTGGATCACGAACACGGCGCGCGGCGGCAAGGCCGCGCGCTGCCCGGTCACGCCGGAGCTGAACGACCTCTGCGTTCGCGCCGCCCGCGCGGTGGGCGGCGGGGTCGTCGCGATCGACGTGCTCGAGGGACCCGAGGGGCCGCTCGTGAACGAGGTGAACTACACCATGGAGTTCCGCAACTCCATCGACACGACCGGAGTGAACATCCCGGGCAAGGTCGTCGACTTCGTCCTCGAGACGGCGCGGAAGGCGAAGCAGGACCAGGAGTGAGCAGCCGCATCGGCATCGTCGGTGCGGCAGGCTACGCCGGCGGTGAGCTCATCCGACTGCTGCTCGCGCACCCCGAGGTGCGCGAGATCGTCGCGGGCAGCGCGTCGCTCGCGGGAAAGCCGGTCACGAGCGCGCATCCGAACCTGCGCAAGCGCACCGATCTCGCCTTCGTCCCGTACGACGCGGTCCGCGACTGCGACGTTCTGTTCCTGTCGCTGCCGAACGGCAGCCACCGGCTCGCGGAGTTCGAGGGCCGTGGACGCCTCATCGTCGACCTGTCGTCGGATCACCGGCTGCGCGACCCCAAGGCGTACGAGACCTGGTACGGCGCGCCGCATCCGCGTCCGGAGCGCCTGGCGGACGCCGTCTACGGCATCCCCGAGCTCCACCGCCAGCGCATCGCGGGCGCCGCTCTCGTGACGGGCGCGGGATGCAACGCGACGGCCGCGATCCTCGCGCTGCTGCCGCTCGTGCGCGCCGGCCTCGTCGACCGCGGCCGACCGATCGTCATCGAGTGCAAGGTCGGATCGAGCGAGGGCGGCCGCGAGGCCAGCGACGACTCGCATCACCCCGAGCGCTCCGGCGTCGTCCGCAGCTTCCGGCCCGTCGGACATCGCCACACCGCCGAGATCGAGCAGGAGCTCGCCCAGGTCCCCCCGGGAGGGACGGAGGCGGGGTGGACTCCGAGAGTGCAGCTGAGCGTGACGAGCGTCGAGCTCGTCCGCGGCGTGCTCGCGACGGCGCACGTCCCCGTCACGGACGTCGCCGACGAGAAGGTCCTCTGGCGCGCCTACCGCGAGGCGTACGCGGCCGAGCCCTTCGTGCGGATCGTGAAGGAGCGCACCGGCATCTACCGCTTCCCGGAGCCGAAGCTCGTCGCCGGGACGAACTTCGCGGACGTCGGCTTCGCGCTCGATCCGCGCGGCGACCGCGTCGTGGCGCTGTGCGCGATCGACAACCTCGTGAAGGGCGCCGCCGGCAACGGCGTGCAGGCGATGAATGTCGCGCTCGGCCTTCCCGAGGACGCGGGGCTCGGCTTCGTCGGGCTCCATCCGTGACCCCACCCCGATCGGCGGAGCCTGCTCCGCTGTCCCCGCCTCCGGGGGCCCCGTGATCGTCGTCAAGGTCGGCGGCTCGGCGGGGATCGACCGGCGCGCGGTCGCACAGGACGTGAGCGCCGTCGCGGCAGCGGGCGAGCGGATCGTGCTCGTGCACGGCGCCTCGGCGGAGACCGACGTGCTGGCGACCACGCTCGGCCATCCGCCGCGCACGGTCGTGTCGCCGTCGGGCCAGCAGAGCCGGCGCACCGACCGGCGGACCCTCGAGCTTTTCGCGATGGCGGCGCTCGGCGTCGAGACCTTCGGCTACGTCGAGCTCCTGCGCGGATCCGGGGCGCCGGCCATCGGCGTGTTCGGCGCCCTCGCGGGGGCGCGCAAGAACGTGCGCGCGGTCGAGGCGGGGAAGGTGGTCCTCCTGCGCGACGACTTCACGGGGAAGGTCGAGCGGATCGACGTCGAGGCGCTGCGCGCGCTCCTCGACCAGGGGAAGTTGCCCGTCCTGCCGCCGCTGGCCGTGTCCGCGGAAGGCGAGGGGTTGAACGTGGACGGGGACCGCGCCGCCGCGGCCGTCGCCGCGGCGCTCGGCGCGAACGCGCTCGTCATCCTGACGAACGTCCCCGGTCTGCTGCGCAGCGTCGACGACCCGTCGAGCCTGGTCGAAGCCGCGTCGCTCGACGAGGCCGAGGCGCTGGCGCAGGGGCGCATGAAGAAGAAGGCGATGGCGGCGCGCGAGGCGATCGAGGCCGGCGTCCGTCAGGTGATCGTCGCATCGGGCCGTGTGGACCGCCCGCTGGCGCGCGCGCTGGCCGGAGAGGGAACGCGGATCCTCGCAGCCGCGACCGAAGCGGGGGGATCGCGGGGGGCTCGCCCCCCGCGTGCGCTGCGATGAGCATTCAGCGCCGCGAGGACGCGCACACCTCGGGCCTCTATCAAAAGCGCCCGCTGGCGATCGTGCGCGGTGACGGCGCGCGCGTGTGGGACCGGGAGGGGAACGAGTACACCGACTGCGTCGGCGGACAGGGCTCGGCGAACCTCGGGCACGGCAACGTGGCGGTCGCGGAAGCCATCGCGCACCAGGCGCGGACCCTCGCCTCGTGCACCGAGCTCTTCTACAACGACCGGCGCGCGGAGCTGTACGACGTCCTCGCGACGCTGCTGCCGAAGGAGCTCGACCGCGTCTTCCTCTGCAACAGCGGCACGGAGGCGATCGAGGGCGCGTTCAAGTTCGCGCGCATGGCGACGGCCCGCACAACGATCGTCGCGACGATGCGCGCCTTCCATGGCAAGACGATGGGCGCGCTCGCCGCGACCTGGGGTCCCGAGTACCGCGAGACGCTCGGCGGCGAAGCGCTCTTCCCGGGTACGAGGCACGTTCCGTTCAACAAAGCGGAGGCGCTCGACGCCGCGATCACGACCGATACCGCCGCGTTCGTGATCGAGCTCGTCCAGGGCGAAGGCGGCGTGCGGCCGGCGAACGCCGAGTTCGTGCGCGAGGCTGTGAGGGTGTGCCGTGAGCGCGGCGCGCTGTTGATCGTCGACGAGGTGCAGACCGGCTTCTGCCGGACCGGCACGATGTTCGCCATCGAGCGCTACGGCATCGTGCCGGACATCCTCTGCCTGGCGAAGTCCGTCGCCGGCGGCGTCCCGATGGGCGCGATCGCGTTCTCGCGCGCGGTCGGGGACCTTCCGAAACGGTCGCACTCGACCACCTTCGGCGGCAATCCCCTCGCGTGCGCCGCCGCCATCGCCGCGATCGGCGAGATGCGGCGGCTCGACCTGGCGCGGTGCGCCCGCGAGCGCGGCGAGCAGCTCTTCGACGGCCTGCGCGGCATCGAGAGCCCCCGCATCCGCGAGGTCCGCGGGCTGGGCCTGCTCGTCGGGATCGAGCTGAAGGAGAACGCTGGTCCGGCGATCAAGCGGCTCCAGGATCTCGGTGTCCTGGCGCTGGGCGCCGGGCCGACCGTGGTGCGCTACCTTCCGCCGCTCGTCATCACTGCGGACCAGGTGGACGCGGTCATCAGGGCGACCGCCGAAGCGCTGCGATGACCCTGCGGGGGTGGATGCGATGACCCCGCGGGGGTGGAAGGGGGCGGAGCCCCCCGCGGGAGGGGAGGCGGTCTTGCCGCCAGGTGCGGAGCCCCCTGCGAGAGAAGAGCCGGCTTTGCCGGCTCAGGATCTCGAGCTCGTCCGCGGGCTCGTGTCGATCCCGAGCGTGTCGCGCGACGAGCGCGCCGCGGTCGCGTGGCTGGTCGATCGCATGCGCGAGCGCGGGTTCCTCGCGCACGTGGACGAAGCGGGGAACGCCGTCGGCGAGATCGGCGACGGCCCGGCGCATGTGGTCCTTCTCGGCCACATCGACACCGTCCCGGGGGAGATCGCGGTGCGCATCGAGGACGGCGAGCTGGTCGGCCGCGGCGCGGTCGACGCGAAGGGCCCGCTCGCCGCGTTCGTGTCAGCCGCGAGCGAGCCCGTGTCGGGCGTGAAGGTCACGGTGGTCGGCGCCGTCGAAGAGGAGTCGCCGACGAGCAGGGGCGCGCGCCACCGCGCGCTGCACCCCGCGCCGGACTGGTGCGTGATCGGCGAGCCGTCCGGCTGGGACGGCGTGACGGTCGCGTACAAGGGACGCCTTGTCGCCGACCTGACGCTCGAGCGCCCGGCGCGGCACGGCGCCGCACCCGGGTCGACGGTGAGCGAGGAGATCCTCGCGGCCTGGGAGCGCGCGCGCGAGGCGGCGAGCGCGCGAGGGGGCACACGCGCCTTCGACCGGCTCGACTGCCGCCTCGAGGGGATGTGGTCGGAGAACGACGGTCTGAGCGAGCGCGCTCGGCTGCGTGTCGGCTACCGCATCCCGCCCGGATCGCTGGTCGACGACGTGGAGCGCGAGCTACGCGCGGCGACATCGGCCAGCGGCACGGCCATCGACGTGCGCCGCGTCGCGTCCGAAGAGCCCGCGAGGACCGAGCGGACGAGCGACCTGGCACGCGCCTTCGTGCGCGCCATCGGTGACGCCGGCGGCAAGGCGACGTTCCTCCTCAAGAGCGGGACGAGCGACATGAACGTGCTCGCGCCCGTGTGGCGATGCCCGATGGTCGCGTACGGCCCGGGCGACAGCGCGTACGACCACACGCCGATGGAGCGTCTCCGGCTCGATGAACATGCCCGCGCGATCGCGGTCCTCCGAGGTGTGCTGAGGCGAGCGGGCGCTAGCATTCCCGCGCAGCGATAACGCGCCGATCGGGAGGGCACGTGCTTCGGAGCAGGAGACAGCGGCAGCGCGTCGTCCTCGTCGCGATCGTGGCGCTGGCGGCGGCGCTCAGCTGGTACTTCACGAGCACCAACTTCTTCGGGGACAACCTGCAGGCCGCCGTCTACGACAACATCATCACCGGCGCCCCGGCCAAGGTGAAGAACCAGATCACGATCGTGGCGCTCGACGACGCCACGGTGCAGCGGTACGGCCGGTGGCCCGTCCCGCGCCAGGCGTACATCGACCTGCTGAACGCCCTGAAGCCGCTCAACACGCGGGCGATCGCGTTCGACGTCGGCTTCTACGACCCGTCGGACCGGCCCGAGCAGGACCGCGCGCTGGCTGCGGCCATCAAGGATCTCGGGAACGTGTATCTGGCGATGCAGGGCGTGGGGACCGCCGAGTACCGCGACAGGGCCCAGCACTTCCCCGTGCTGCAATTCCCGCTCGACATCTTCCGCGAAGGCGCCGCGGGGCTCGGCGCCGTGAACGTCAACCCCGAATTCGACTCGCGCGTCCGCGAGATCCAGCTCGTCATCAAGGGGCCCGACCAGAAGCCGTACTACGCGCTCGCCCTGCTCGCCTCGGCCCGCCATCTGACCGCGGATCTGTCGAACGTGCGGATGGTCGGGGACCGCCTGATCGTGCCCGCGCGGCCGGCGGACCGGAACATGCCCGTCAACGAAGGCGGCGCGATGCGCGTGTACTTCGCGGCGCCTCCGCATCCGGACGTGGTCGCCGGCGCCAAGCCCTGCACCGAGCCCGACATCTTCTGCGCCGTCTCGCTCGTCGATATCGTGGACGGGAAGATCCCCAAGGAGCTGCTGCAGTTCCGGTCGATCTACGTCGGCGCGCACACCATCTCGGCCGTTCCCGACAACTACCCGGTCCCGAACAGCGCGAACACGAAGATGTGGGGGGTCGAGATCTGGGCGAACGCGGCCCAGTCGATCTTCACGAACCGGTATCCGCTGCCGAACGAAGGGGCCGTCCCGACGCTCATCCAGACTCTCGTCCTGACGATCCTCGGAATGTTCATGGTCGTTCGGTTCCGGCTCGTCGGCTTCATCGGCGGACTGCTCATGCTCGGGGTGTACTCGTTCATCAAGATGGCGCTGTTCCTGCTCGCGATCGATACGCCCATCGGCGACGGCCCGGTGAACATCCCCTCGATCGCGTTCTTCACGCCCGCGATCTTCTGGTGGGTCGTCACCCTCGGATACCTGCTCGTCGAGGAGCAGCTCGCCGTGGCCCGGACGCAGTCGACCTTCGGCCGGTTCGTCACGCCTTCCGTCGCGCGGACGATCATGGACCGCGAGGAGAAGGGCGCGCTGCACCTCGGCGGCGAGCTGCGCGAGGTGACGGTGATGTTCGGCGACATCCGCGGCTTCACGACGATGTCCGAGGGGATGGACCCCGCGACGCTGATGGGCACGCTGAACCGCTACTTCGACGGCATGGTCTCCGTCGTGAACCGCTATCAAGGGACCGTGAACAAGTACAACGGCGACAACATCATGGTCATCTGGAACGCGCCCGTGGAGGTCGCCGACCATCCGCGCAAGGCCGTCGAGTGCGCCCTCGAGATGCAGAAATGGATCGTGACCGAGCGGGCCAAGGGTGGTCCGGACGTGTCATTCGGATTCGGCATCAACAGCGGCATGGTCGTCGCCGGATTCCTCGGCGCCTCGGGTCGCATGGAGTACACGGTCATCGGTGACACCGCCAACGTGGCCTCTCGCCTGACCTCGAGCGACATCGCGCGCCGCGACCAGGTCGCGTGCAGCGCCGAGACGCTGGCGAAGCTCGGCCCCGACGTGGTGACGGTCGACCTCGGCGCGATCTTCGTGAAGGGACGTGCAGAGCCGGTCCGCTGCGTCCAGGTCGACCGCATCGGTCTCCTGGCGAACCCGAATCCCGCCCCGCCGCCCGAGATGCCCGTCGGGAAGGCGGCGGTGGCCGGCTTCCACTGAGAGTGAGCCGAGCGAGGCTCCGGCTCGGTGACCGAGATGGATGAAAAGGTGGCCCTCGTCATGGTGACGCTCGGGCACCTGTCGGTGATGCGCGACCGTTCGGCGTATCTCGAGCGGGTCGTCGAGCTGTGCGCGCAGGCGACGGACGCCGATCGCTGCACCGTCTTCATCGTCGACCGCGAGCAGGGCGAGCTCCGCTCCGCCGTCGCCATGCGGCTCGGACACGAGATCCGGCTGCCGCTGGGCCAGGGCCTCGCCGGGCACGTCGCGGCCACCGGCGAGACCATCAACGTGCCGGACGCCTACGCTGACGCCCGGTTCGACCGCAGCGTCGACCGGCGCACTGGCTTCCGCACCATGAATATCCTTGCCATGCCCGTGTGGGACCGAGACGGGCGAACGGTGGTGGGCGTGATCCAGGTCCTGAACAAGCGTGGCGGGGCCTTCGAGCGGCACGATCAGATGCTCCTCGAGCGCATCGCCGAGGCGATCGGACCGGTGCTGGAGCATCCGGTGCTGCGGCGGGGAGGGGTGCATTGACCGAACGCGATCGACGGAGCGCCAAGGCTCGACGCTCGACCGAGCGCCGGACCGCCCCGCGCCGGGCGGGCACCGAGCGGCGCTCCCCGGGGCGAGCGAAGGCGTCCGGGCGGCGCGCGACGGAGCGGCGGACAGGCGAACGGCGCGACGGCGACCGCCGCGGCAAGGGGACGCGCGCGTCCGGCGCGGACGGTGCGGAGGCACATCTCGCGCCGGCCAAGCGCAAGATCACGGAGGCCGGCCGGCTCGACCTGATCCTCGACGTCACGCGGCAGCTCATGAGCGAGACCGACCTCACGAAGCTGCTGCAGCTCATCGCGGTCGCGACCACGAAGCTCGTCGACTGCGACCGCGCCACCGTGTTCCTCATCGACCGCGACAAGAACGAGATGTGGTCGAAGGTCGCGCTCGGGGCGAGCGAGATCCGCTTCCCGGTCGGCGCGGGGATCGCCGGCACCGTGGCGGTGACGGGGCAGACGATCAACATCCCGGACGCGTACGCCGATCCCCGATTCAACCAGGCCATCGACAAGAGCACCGGCTACAAGACGAACAACCTGCTCACGTTCCCGATGACCGGACACGACGGGCGCGTCATCGGCGTGTTCCAGGCGGTCAACAAGCATGCCGGCCCGTTCGCGGACGACGACGAGGCCGCCCTCTCCTCGCTGGCGTCCTCCGCCGCCGTCTGCGTCGAGAACGCGCAGCTCGTCGAGGGTCAGCGGCAGCTCTGGACGTCGCTCGTCGAGACGCTCGCGGTGACCGTCGACGCCCGGGACCAGCAGACGGCCGGCCATAGCCGGCGCGTCACCCGCTACGCGGAGGTGATCGCCGCGTCGATGGGGATGACGCCGGCCGAGGTCGAGCGCGTGCGCACCGCGGGGCTGCTCCACGACTACGGCAAGATCGCCGTGCGTGACCGGTTCCTGCAGAAGGCGGGCAAGCTGGACGACGCGGAGTTCGCGTACATGAAGGCGCACGCCGAGAAGACGGGCGAGTTCCTCCAGTACCTGCGCTTCCCGCCGGACATGCGGGACGTCCCGCTCATGGCCGCGCAGCATCACGAGCGTATGGACGGCAAGGGCTATCCGCTCGGTCTCGCCGGTGACCAGATCCACGTCGGCGCGCGCATCGTCGCGGCCGCCGACGTCTTCGACGCGCTCACCGCGCCTCGCTACTACAAGCCCGCGTACTCGATCGAGAAGACGCTCGACATCATGCGTTCGATGACCGGCGAGCATCTCGACCGGGCGATCATGGCCGCGGTCGAGGCCGCCCTGCCGAAGCTGATCGAGACGCTGGAGGAGCTGAAGCCGACCTGGCCGAAGCCCGGCGACGAGGGCATGGGATCGCTGCAGGAGGCCTCCGCGCAGCTCTCCGAGCGCGACCAGGCCCGGCTCAAGGAGAAGCAGGCGCAGCCGGCGCCGAGTGGCGGGGCCACATGAGGATCCGCTTCTGGGGCACGCGCGGCTCGGTCCCGACGCCGGGCCAGCGCACCGTGCGATACGGAGGCAACACCGCGTGCGTCGAGGTGCGCGACCAGAGCGGCTCGCTGCTCGTGCTCGACGCCGGGACCGGGCTTCGCGAGCTCGGCCTCAACCTCGTGCAGAACGGCGAGCAGCTGAGCTTCGATCTCTTCCTGTCGCACCTCCACTGGGACCACATCCAGGGGATCCCCTTCTTCCGGCCGGCGTACGACGCCCGCACGGCGATCCGCATCCACGCGCCGCAGCATCCGAAGCCGCTCAAGGAGCTCCTCGGCCTCGGGATGGACGACCCGTTCTTCCCGGTGGACCTCGACGCGATCCCCGCGAAGATCCAGATGCAGGAGTTCGCGAGCGGGACGGAGCGCTCCGTGGGCCCGTTCCGGGTGCGCTCGATCCGCATCCATCACCCCGCGCCGGCGCTCGCGTACCGCGTTGAGACCGACGGGCGCTCGATGGTCTACGCGACGGACACCGAGGATCCCTTCTCCGGAAAGGAGAATCCCGTCGTCGCCTTTGCCGAGGGAGTCGACTGCCTCGTCCACGACGCGCAGTACCTCGACAGCGACTACAAGAAGGGCTGGGGCCACTCGACGATCGCGACGGCCGTGGACGTCGCCGTGCGCGCGAAGGCGAAGCGCCTCGTGCTGTACCACCACGACCCCGACCGCTCCGACGACGCGCTCGACCGCATCGGCGCGGACGCGCAGCGGCTCGCGCGGGAGCGGGGGAGCGCCGCCGAGGTCCTCGTCGCGTACGAAGGGATGGAGCTGACCGTCTGAGGCCGTGGGCGAGGAGGGACTCGAACCCTCACGCTCTTTCGAGCATCAGCTCCTAAAGCTGACGAGGCTGCCGTTACTCCACTCGCCCACATCCATTGTGAAGCGAGGGCAATGTGACGGCTACGCCTTCTTCGCCCGCGCCTCGGTCCCGCTGAGGCGCTCGATCACCTTGATGAGCGCGTGATTGCCGTCGCGGCCCTCGCCAGCCTGCTGCAGCGCGGTGTACAGCGAGTGCGCCAGCGCGGTCCCGGGGAGCGACGTCTTCGCGCCGTACGCGGCGTCGAGCACGAGCCGCAGATCCTTCTGCTGCAGGTCCACCAGGAACCCGGGCGAGAAGTCGCCGGCGAGGATCTTCGGCGCGTAGTTCGCCATCGCCCACGACCCGCCGGCGCCGCTGGCGATGACCTCGCGCGCCTTGGCGACGTCGAGGCCCTGGGCCGCGGCGAAGACGAGCGCCTCGGAGACGCCGAGGTTGTTGAGCGCGACCGCGATCT
>JACPEQ010000060.1 GCA_016183435.1 Chloroflexota bacterium | reverse complement strand
CGGTTGCGCATCCCGACGATGTCGCGCCACGGGATCATAGTGAGCTCGGCGCGCGTAGCAGGCGAAAGATGCCGGGCTGACTCGCCGATGTGTCCGACCACGTGCGCCACCGCAGCGACGGTCTTCGGGTCGCGTATCCACCCCTCACCGAGCTGGCCAGACCAGTCGCGCGCCTCTCTCGCGTACCTCCGCATCTCCGCCAGCCGCTCCCGATCATCCTCGTGCATATAGCTCGACCAGCTCTCGCCCGGCCCTCGCACGGACCCGCGGTCGAAGAGCGTCGATCTCCGCGACATCGACGTCGCGATCGAGAAGCCCCTCGAGCTCGTGCTCGAGGCCCACGATGTCGAGCAAGGAAAGTCGGGCGTCGGGTTCTGCCTCGATGAGGACATCGACGTCCGAATCCGGTCGGAAGTCGCTTCGCACGGCTGAGCCGAACAGTCCTATCCGCCGCAACCCGTGCTCCTTCGCGAGCGCCCGGAGCCTTCGCTGGGACAGGCGAGGCACATCCGGATGGGCCCGCCCGAGCGGCCTCCCCTCGCGAGGGCGATAGCGCCGGTCCGGGAACGACCGCGCGATCCGCCCCTTGATGATCTTCGCTCGAAGCGCTCTCTCGCGCGGAGCTGGATCGTCGAGAAGGCGGTCACGCAGGTCATCGTGCTCGAAGACGTTGATCGGTAGCTCGTCGTCGCGTCCGCTACGGATCGCCGACAGACCTCGCTGGAGCGCGACCAGATGCATGGGCTCCGCGAGCGCCGACTCGACGATGACGTATCCCTGATCGTCGCGGGCCGCGAACTCGACCGCTGGGCTTCCCCGCAGCACGAGCTCGAACGCGCGCTCGACCGGTAGGGTCCTCGCGGCGAAGGAGAGGAGCGCCGCGTGCGCCGGATGGTCCTCCCGAAGCCGGTACCGCGGCCGGGGGCCTTCCGCGGCCGCGACCGCGCCCTCCGTCAGCAGGAGGCGCATGGCGCTCTGAGCTGCGCTCAGCGGCATGGCCGCGGCTTCGGCGAGCTCCGCCAAGCGAGCGCCGTCCGGACGCTGCTCGAGAACGAGCGCCAGCTCGAGGGCGCGTCCCGAACCCAGGCCTGCCATCGTCTTACTATGTTATCAACATAGGATGCTGAACGGTCGCGAGTTTCGAACCTCAGACCTCGCCTACGCTGTCAGCACCCCGAGCGCCCCGCCGAGATCACCTGAAGGAGAGACCCATCAAGCCCATCCATGCCGCGGCTTGCCTGGCGCTGCTGCTGATCTTCACCGAGGGGCCGCCCATCGAGCCGGACGAGCCGCCCGCGACGCCTGTCCAGGCCTCCTGGTTCGGCCCCGGCCTCTACGGCAACCGGACCGCGTGCGGTCAGGTGCTCACCACGAGCCTCGTCGGGGTCGCCCACCGCACGCTTCCGTGCGGGACGGTCGTGACGCTGCGGCACGGGGGGTCGACCGTCGAGGTGCCGGTGGTGGACCGCGGTCCCTTCATCTACTCGCGGGAGTTCGACCTCACGTTCGCGACGAGGGTCGCGCTGGGCTGTCCGGATCTGTGCCGCGCGTCCTGGGTGAGGTGACCTACCGGCCGAGTTGACGCTCGAGGAACGAGGTAACGCGTAGCTCTTCCAGCATCCGCTCGATGTGTGTATCTCATCGGCGAACGAGCGCGCCGGGGTCCGCGATCACGCCGTGAGTCTCGCGCGAGCGAGCGTCACTGTGATGGGGGTGCGAGCCATCGGCGGATGGCCGCGAGATCGCGCGGGAGGTGCTCGTCGAGCACCTCTTGGATGACGCCGACGTCGGTGCGGTGGTATGCATGCGCCAACCGGTTGCGGATGCCCTGGACCTCCCTCCACGGGAACTCCGGGTGCTGCGCCTGCTCCCAGTCGGAGAGGTTGCCGACGTACTCGCAGAAGCTCCCGATCCGCTTCACGATCGCGTCGGTCGCCATCTCGTCCGCGGCCCACTGGGCCCCGATCTGGCTGTAGTACTCGAGCGCCTTATCCCCATCGACGACCGCGTGCTCGCAGTAGGTCCGGTCACGGTCATCCATAGAGCACCACCGCTTCGCGTTCGACGCGCGGTCGGACGCTCTGGCTGAGCGCATCCGGCGTGACGAGGTCCACGTCGCGGTCGAAGAGCTCCTCCAGCTCGTCCTCGAGGTCAACGAGGTCGGAGATGCCGAGGCGAACGTCCGGTCGTGGCCGCACCAGCACGTCGAGATCGCTATCGGCGCGGAAGTCCGAGCGGACGGCGGAGCCGAAGAGGTCGACCTCGGCGAGCCGGAACCGCTCGGCTATCCGGTGCAGCGCACGCTGGCTCGGCACCCGGAGCGAGGGGTGCGGACGCCCGAGCGGACGTGCCTGTCGGAGATCGCCGTGGCGTCGGCGATCGGGGAAGGAGCGGGCCAGGCTACCGACCAGGATGCTGGACCGTGCTGCCTGGACACGCAGCACGGGCTGCTCCAGCAGCCGCTCGACCAGAGCGTCGTGCTCGAAGCTGGTGAGCGCCACCGGAGGACGTAGAAGATCGAGCGCGCTGCGGAGGCGGAGACGCTCCTCGGCCGTGCTGCGCTGACGGAAGACGACGAAGAGGCCCTGTGCATCGGCAGCCGCGAATTCGACCGCCGGGTTGGCCAGAGCGAGGGTCCCGAGCGCGGCCATGCGTGGCGTGTCGTGGAAGGCCAGCATGAGCAGCTCGCGCCGCAGCGGGTGCTGGCCCAGCGCGTAACTCCCACCGGCGGGGCCCTCGCGCCTCTCGACGATCCCCTCCTCGAGGAGGAGCTCCACGGCGCGCTGGACCGAGCTGTCGCGCGCGGGGCAGGCGCGTGAGAGCTCCCGCAGGCTGAGGCCCGCCGCGCCGGCCTGCGTCAACGCGACCATCACAGGGCCCGCCAGTGACGAACGCATGAGGCCCACTTTTCGCGGCTCCTTTTTCAGATGGTTACGCCGCCAGCGTAACTGGCTGCGACCGTTCGCGCAAGGGCAAGGAGAGCCTCCTGTCCATCGCCGCTAGCAAGGACGAGCGACGCCCTCGCGCCTACTCCCCCAGCTCGCGCTCGAGGAAGGTGACGACGCGCGCTTCCCACTCCGCCGGATGCGTGATGAACGCCTTCACATGGCCGCAGGCGGGCCGATAGTGGCGACGTTCGCGGATAATGTGGACACATGAAGGAGCACACGGTGCGCGTCGGCGTGCGGGACCTGCGGAACGGCCTCAGCTCGTACCTGCGCCGGGCACGGCGCGGCGAGACGATGCTCGTGACCGACCGCGGGCAGGCGGTCGCACGGATCGTCCCTCCCGACATGCCGGAGCCGCTCGTGCGAGCGATCCGCGAGGGTCGGATCATCCCGCCAAGCCGGCCGTGGGCGGGTCCGCCGCGGGCGGTCCTTCCCTACCGGAGGGGCTCGAAGCTGCTGTCGGAGATCGTGATCGAACAGCGGCGCAAGTGAGCCTCTACCTCGATACGAGCGCGGTCGCCAAGGCCCTGCGGCCCGAGCCGGGCCATGAGACCGTCACCGCGGTCCTGCGCGACCCCGACCGGGTGGCCACCTCTGTCATCGCGTACGCGGAGACGTGCGCCGCCCTCGCACGCTCCTCCGCCGCGCTCGACCTGATCGCCAGCGCGCGGCAGGAGCTGGAGCGGCTGTGGGGCCAGATGCACCGGATCCCCCTCGACGACGCGGCGGCGAGGTCGGCCGGCGATGCCGCGCTGCGCCACCGGCTCCGGGGCATGGACGCCATCCATCTCGCTGCGGCGCTGGCGTGGGCGGCCTCCGTCGCGACACCGGTGACCTTCGTCAGCTGGGACCGCGAGCAGCGCGACGCCGCTCGCGCGGAGGGATTCGCGCTGCTGCCGGAAGTGCTGTAGCCCGGGCGCTACTTCCCCAGCTGGCCCTCGAGGAAGGTGACGACGCGCGCCTCCCACTCCGCCGGATGCGTGATGAACGCCTTCACGTGGCCGCAGTCCGGGAGCATCCACAGCTCGGTCCCGGGGTTCACGCTCGCGGCCTTCATCTCGCGCGCGTGATGCGCGTACACCGTGGCGTCACGCTCGCAGCCGACGAATAGGAAGGCGCGCTCGGGATGTGAGCGGACCTGCTCGATCGGCAGGACCGCGTCCACGTCGAGGTCGAAGAAGACCCGTGCCATGAGG
>JACPEQ010000061.1 GCA_016183435.1 Chloroflexota bacterium | reverse complement strand
TCACGCCCATGTCGCGCGCGATCTCCACGATGACGGGCGAGACAACGAGGTTGTTGTAGACCGTCGCGAACGAGAGGAAGCCGACCGAGCCGAGGAACGCGCGCGAGCTCACAAGGAGCGGCCGCCGAAGACGTGCAGGAACCGCCCGAACGCGCGGATGTGGTCGAGGTAGTCGCCGATGGCGATGTTCTCGTTGGGGGCGTGGTTCGCGGACCCCGCGTTGCCCGAGCCGAAGCCGACGACCGGGATGCCCAGCGTGTCGCAGACCTGCGCCATCGGGCCCGAGCCCGCCATGAGCGGATACACGACCGGATCGGTGCCGTAGGCCGCGCGGCAGGCCGCGACGGACGCCTTCGCGACCGCGGTGTCCGCGGGCCAGCGGGACGGCAGCTCGCCGTGGTGGGAGACGATCTCGATGTCCGTGAAGCCGCGCCGGTCGAGGTGCGCGCGCAGGAGGTCGCGCACGAGCGTCGGCGTGAGGTCGGGGACCAATCTGAAGTCGAGCTTCGCGCTCGCGGCGGCGGGCAGGACGGTCTTGGATCCCATCCCCGAGTAGCCGGAGGTGAGCCCGCAGATGGTGCAGGTCGGCTCGAGGAAGTGCTTCACCTTCAGCGCCGTGCCGGAGAGCCCGCGGACGAACGCGCGCACGCCGTGCAGCCGCTGCATCTCGCCCTCGTCGTACGGCAGCGCCTCCAGCAGAGCGAGGTCGCTCGCCGTCGGCTCGCGCACGTGCTCCATGAACCCGTCGACCGTGATCTCGTCGCGCTCGTTCTTCAGGCTCGCGAGCGCCCAGGTGAGGCGCCACGCCGCGTTCGGGAGGATCGTCGCCATGGACGAGTGCGCGTCCTTCGCGATCGCGCGCAGCGTGAGATCGAAGTACGCGATGCCCTTGAGGCCGAGGCTGATGGTCGGGCGGCCGGCGGCGTCCCTGTAGCCCGCCTCCCAGATGCAGCCGTCGGCGCGGATGCGGTCCGCGTAGCGCTCGACGAACGCCGCGAGATGGTGCGAGCCGATCTCCTCCTCGCCCTCGAACAGAACGCGCACGCGCAGCGGCAACGATCCGAAGGCCTCGCGGTAGAGCTCAAGGGCCTGCAGCCGCGCCATGAGGTTGCCCTTGTTGTCCGAGACGCCCCGGCCATACAGGTACCCCTCGCGCTCCGTCGGCTCGAAGGGCGGCGTCTGCCACTCCTCGAGCGGATCCGGCGGCTGCACGTCGTAGTGGTCGTACACCAGAAGCGTCTTCTCGCCCGCGCCGGTCTCGCCGACGATCGTCGGCGGCCCGCCCTCGACGCGCTCGGCCTTCGCGTCGAGCCCCGCACGGCGCGCCCGGTCGAGCACCGCGCTCGCCGTCTCGTCGATGCCGGTCTCCTGCGCCGAGACGGTGGGGAGGCGGATCAGCTCCTTGAGCTCCTCGACGAGTGTCGTCGCGCGCGACCGGACGAGCGCGTCGAAGGCTTCGAACCCGGAGGGCACAGACCGAGGCTAGCGCTAGTGCGCGGTGGCCGTCGTGCGGGTCTTGCTCTTGCCGAGCTCGCACCACGGCGAGTTCGGCGTGATCTCGATCCACCGCTGCTGGCACAGGTAGTGGATCAGGCCGTCGTCGTCCTCGATCGTCTCGCGCTTGTACACCTTGGCGCGCGGCAGCATGAACATGCAATCGCCGCAGTTCGCCGGAAAGGCGGGCCGGGGTCGCGACATCCGCCGGGCGGCGGCGATCGCGAGCACGAGGCTGGCGACGACCGCGATGGCGATGATCGCGATGAGACCGAGGATGAGGATGGGCATATCCGATCGGCTCCCCCGTTCGTAGTGGAGGTTAGACCCCTGAGGAGGTGGATGACATGCGCGCGGTAGCGGCCCTCGCGCTGGTGGTGGTGCTGATGGTGGCCTGCGGTGGCGGCGCGAGCCCGTCCGAGATCCGCGTCGCCCCGGCCGTGACGACCGCGCCGACCGCGGACCCGAACGCGGCGGGCACGCCGAAGCCGAGCGGTGGCTATGACTACGGGTACTGAACTGCGGGCCGTGCGGGGATCGAGCCCGCGACCTGCGCTTTAGAAGAGCGCCGCTCTATCCACTGAGCTAACGGCCCGAGACACCAGTCTAGAGCGCGCGCCTTGCTCGGTCGCTACCGTGCCCCCGGCTACCTCGTTGCGGTGTGGATAGCCTTCCCGACCGCGACGAGCGCGGCCTCGCGTAGCGTCTCCGCGAGCGTCGGGTGCGAGTGGATCGTCGCGATGATGTCGTGCGCCGTCGCCTCGAGCTTGATGGCGAGCGTGGCCTCGGCGATGAGCTCGCTCGCCTGCGGCCCCACCACGTGGACACCGACGATGCGGTGGTCCTCGCCCGTCGTGATCAGCTTCGTCATGCCATCGCTCTCGCCGAGCGCGAGGGCGCGGCCGGAGGCGCGGAACGGGAAGCGCGAGACCTTCACGTTGGCCTCGCCGTAGCGCTCCTTCGCCTTCGCTTCGCTGAGCCCGACCGACGCGAGCTCGGGGTGCGTGTAGACGACGGTCGGGACGACGTCGTAGTCCATCTTCACGTCCTCGCCGAGGATCGTGCCCACGGCGACCTCGCCCTGCGTCGACGCGACGTGCGCGAGCATCGCGCCGTTCTCGAAGCTGGCCGCGGTGCAGTCGCCGATCGCGTACACGCCGCCGACGCTGGTGCGCATGCGCTCGTCGACCTGCACCCCGCGCTTGCCCATCGCGAGGCCGGCGTGGTCCGCGCCCTTCACGAGCGGGACGCGGCCCGCGCCGAGGACGATCTCGTCGCCCTCGAAGGTCTGCGGCTTGCCTTCGACCTCCGCGGTCACGACCGCCGCCCCGTTCTTGCGGCGCTCGACCGCGGTGACCCTCGCGTTCGTCACGGCGCGGAAGCGGCCGTGCGACTCGAGGGCCTTCACGAGCAGCCGCACGAGGTCGGGGTCGGACGCCGCGAGCGGCACGGGCAGCATCTCGATGACGGTCACGTCCGACCCGATCTCGGCGTAGAAGGCGCCGAGCTCCATGCCGATGACGCCGCCGCCGATGACGAGGAGCCGCTTCGGGATGGTCCGCAGGTCGAGGGCACCGACGTTGTCCAGCGGCTTCGCCTCCGCGAGGCCCTGGATCGGCGGGAGCGCGACGGTCGAGCCGGTCGCGACGATGGTCACGTTCGCCTCCACGCTCTTCGGAGAGTCGCCACCGGTGAGGCGGATCTCGGTCGGCGAGACGAGCTCGCCTTCGGCCTTGAACAGCTCGACCTTGCGTGTCTTGAGCAGCTGCTCGATGCCGCCGACGAGCTGCTTCACGACCTGGTCTTTGCGCGCCATGGCCTTGGGGAGGTCGAAGTCGCCCGTGAGGTGCAGGCCCGACACGGTCGCGTGCGTGCCCATCCAGTAGACGTGGCTCGTGTCGAGGAGCGCCTTGGACGGGATGCAGCCGACGGTCACGCACGTCCCGCCGACGCGGTCCTTCTCGATCAGCGCGACCTTCGCGCCCCGCACGCCCGCGTGGAGCGCCGCGACGTAGCCGCCCGGACCGCCGCCGAGGATCGCGATGTCGTACCGGTCCGTCATCCGTCGAAGATCCTAGTCGGAGACGACGCGTCGCGCTCCAACGGATGCGCTCGATAGCCGTGCCGGCGGTACAGCAGCAGGTACAGCGGGAGGAACGCGCACCCGACGGTCTCGTACTGCGTGACGTGACGGAGCTCGTGGCGCCAGATCGTTTCGGGCAGCGTACGCGCTGCGACGACGACGTGACCGAACGTGATCGCGGAGTACCCGCGCCGCGAGAGGATGAGCCGCGCGAGACCGCGGTCGGTCACATAGAGGAAGCAGCCGTCGCGAAAGCGCGGCAGGGTAAAGGAGAGGATGCCGACGAGATGGCCGATGGGGTCGGCGTGGTGCGCGATGAGAGATGCGAGCCGGCCCGTTCGGTCCACCTCGCCGAAGGCTAGCGTTCAGGCGCGGGCGAGCCTGCCGAGCACCGACTCCTGCTTCGCCAGCACATGCGCCTGGACCTCGCGGAGCCAGTGCCCGAGGTCAGCGGTCAGCTCGACGGCTTCGCGCACGAGGTCCGCCCGCTCGGCCTCGTCGGTCGTCGCGTCGTATCGCTGCAGGATCGCGTCGGTGCGCTCCTCGTAGTCGGTGACCTTCACGCCGAAGACCTTGAGGAGCTTGCGCGTCGGATCGGCCGGCTGCCGTTCCTCGCGAGGTCGCCCTTCCATCTCTTCCGCCTCCTTTGACCCGGGATCATCCCACCGGGTCGAACGCACCCTGGGACGAGTGCTCGAGACGGTCCGGAGCCTCGCCTGGGTCGTCGGCGACCCGTCCGTCGTTCTGCTACCCCTCCGCTACGCCGGCAGCGACCGGGGACGGCCCACGCCGGGGGGCGGCCCGGCGGGGTCGCCTCCGAGGGCCGCGCCGCGTAGCCGGGACCGGTCTGGGCCAGGGTCCCCCGGGCGCGCAGACCGAGGGGGCTACGCCTCGCGTGTGCGGAGACCGACCGTCCCCACCGCGCGCAGACCGAGGCCCGCAGGACGAGGTCGAGCACGGTGGCCGAGCGAGGGGCTTTGCCCCGAGCGAGGTCGGAAAGGTGCAAGAATGCCCCGGACCACGCCGGAACACGATCTTCATCAGGGAGGGACGCACAGGTGGCGATGACCAAGACGGAGACCGTCCGCGAGCTTTCCGAGCGCAGTGGTGTCGACCGCAAGCAGGTCGGCTCGGTGCTCGAGGAGCTCGCGAAGCTCTCCTACGAACAGGCGCGCGACGGGTTCACGATCCCGGGCCTCGGCAAGCTCGTCCTCGTGGACCGCAAGGCACGCATGGGCCGCAACCCCGCGACCGGCGAGCAGATCCAGATCCCGGCGAAGCGCGTCCTGAAGTTCCGCATCGCCAAGCAGGCCAAGGACGCGGTCCTCGCGGCCAAGGGCGGCCGCAAGAAGTAGACCCCGCACTCATCTCACTCGATCACGGAGGCCAGCGCCCCGTGAGCGAGCGGCTCAGCTCGCGGCGATCGCCTCGCGCAGGCGCGCCGCGAGCTGGGCCGCTTCTTCGTCCTGATAGCGCTTCCTGATCCACACCATCCCCGCCCGGAAGAGGCCATCGCCCTGATGCCGCGGGACGACGTGGACGTGCGCGTGCGGGACGCTCTGGCTGATCCGGGTGTTGGCCATGATGAGCGAGCCGTCCGCCCCGAGCGAGCGCTGCACGGCGCGCGACACGCGCTGCACGACCGCGAACAGCGGGCCGATCAAGTCGGGCGGAAGGTCATCGAGCGTCTCGACGTGCGCCCGTGGCGCGATCAGCACGTGACCCTTCACCAGCGGCGCGCGGTCGAGGAACGCGATGACGTCGCCGTCCTCGTGCACGAGATGCCCCTCGGCCGCACCCGTCGCGATCTCGCAGAACGCACAGGCACCTGATCGAGGCATGCCGGCAGGATACGAGCGACCTATGCCCCGAGCGCGAGGCCGGTCGCGACGCTCGAGAACGCGGCGAAGTCGCGGCGCACCGCATCGGGGAAACGCCGCGCGAGGAGCGCGCGTGCCGCCGGCAGTCCGCTCGAGCCGCCGGTCATGACGACCTCGCCGATCCGCTCGGCCGTCAAGGATGCGCGCACGAGCACTTCGGTGAGGAGCGCGTCGATCTCCGCAAGCAGCGGCGCGGCCTGCACCTCGAAGCGACGCCGCGACACGACGGCGTCGATGTCGACGTCGGCGTGGTGGAAGGTGAGGAACGCGGTCTCGTCCGTCGAGAGACCGATCTTCGTCGCATCCACGGCCGCGAAGATCTCGTAGCCGAGCTGCAGCTCGATCGCGCTGCGGAGCGCCGAGAGCTCGCGCCGGGGCGCGCCGGCGCGGATGAGGTCGTCGAGGGCGTCGAGGATCGGCTTCTCGTTCAGCGCCGACAGCGCCTGCCAGTCGGCGATCGCAGGACGCGCGCCGACGCGCCGTCGCTCACGGCGAGCGACGTGTTGGACGTGCCGAAGTCGAGGCCCCAGTTCGATCGCCGTCGGCTCGGCCTTCGGCCTCGCTCGCGCCGAGCCGCTCCGCTCTTGTGGGCTCGCTCGCACCGGCGAAGCCGGATGCTCGCTCGTTCAACTCTTCCGCTCCTCTGGTGGGCGGATCCGGCGGAAGGTGCGCCACAGGATGAGGTCGTACGGGATCTTCAGCGCGCCCGCGAGGATGAACGGCAGCCCCAGGGCGGCCACGCTGAACGCGAACCCGGCCAACGCCGGCGAGACGGCCGTCGCGCTGACGCGTGCCAGGTTGAGGAGCCCCGCGGTCGCGGTGCGCTCGTCCGGGGCGACGACGGCCATCGTGTAGGACTGCCGCGTCGGCACGTCCATCTGCGAGATGCTCATTCGCGCGAGGTACACGGCCACCGCGAGCGGCGCGGTCGGCATGAGCGGGACCAGGATCAGCAGCACGTTCGAGGGCAGGTGCGTGAACACCATCGTGTTCAGCAGCCCGATCCGCCCCGCGAGCCAGCCGGCGACGAGCAGGGATGCGCCCGAGACGAGGTTCACGAAGAAGAACAGGACGCCCAGGGATCCCGGGTCCAGGCCCCAGCGCAGGAAGAACCAGTAGGCCACGACCGAGGACACCACGAGCCCGCCGGCGAACGCGTCGAACGCGAAGAGCGCCGCGAGGCGCGCGACGATCCCACCCGAGCGATGGATGCCGAACAGCCGTCGCTCCCCCTCCACCTTCGCCAGCTCGACGCGGGGGGAGAGCCCGGTGAACAGGAGGAGGTTGGTCAGCCCGATGAGGCCGTAGAGGACGAACAGCGGGCGGTAGGCGTCGGCACCGCTGAAGCCGAGCGCCGCGAACGCCGCGACGGAGCCCGCGGCGAGGGATCCGACCGCCTGTGCGAAGTTCGCGACCGTGTTGTAGATGGAGAACAGCCAGGTGCGGCGCTCGTTCGGCGCGGTCTGCGGGAGGATCGCCTGCTCCACGGTCTGGAACACGCCGACCTCGGAGCTGGTCACGCTGATCGTGCCGGTGAAGGCTCCGACGAGCAGGAGGCCGAAGCGGTCGGTCAGGGCGAAGACGAGGCCGCCGGCCGCCATGAGCAGCGCCATGATCGCGACGGTGCGCCGACGCCCGACGCGGTCCGCGAGCAGGGACCAGAACACGGTCATGACCGCGGAGCCCGCGACGGCGGCGGTGAGCAGCAGTCCGATCTCGAATGGCTCGAGCCCGAGGAGATCGAGGTACGCGCCCAGGATCACGGCGAGGTAGCCGTAGGCGAAGGTGCGCAGCGCGCGTGCGACGAGGATCCGCCTTCCGTCGGTGTCGAGCCACGCGAGCGGCATGCGCGAGGGTGCGGTCAGCGTCCGACGTCGCGGCGCTGGAACAGGACGAGGCCGAGCGCGGCCCCCGCGATGCCGATCGCGACGAGGGTCAGCGTCCCGCCCCACTCGACGCCGGTCGCGATCGGCGTGCCGTAGAGCGCGTACAGCGAGGTGTTCTCGACCCACGGCGGCCACTCGAAGAGCGGGGTGAACTGCTCGGTGAAGTAGCCGACGATCGCGATGACCGTGAGCAGCGGGACCGCGGCGCGCGGCCGCCAGCTCGAGACGACCGCGCCGATCGCGCCGAACGCGAGCGGCACCGTGACCATGAGGGCCGACCCGGTGAAGAACCGATCGGCGGTGAGCGGGATGTCCACGATCGCTGCGGTGACCCAGACCGCGGCGGCGGCGGCGGCTGCGATGATCAGGGTCGCCAGGACGATGGACGCGAGCCGCTCGAGCACGACGCGCGTCCGCGCGATCGGCTGCGCGAGCGCCGCCTCGAGCCTCCCCTCGGCGTCATCGGAGACCCAGCCGTTCACCTGGAAGATCGCGAACAGCGACAGGAGCAGCGCCGCCGTCGAGCCCCAGATGATCCCGACGAACGAGTCGTAGCCGCTCGACCCGAGCCGCTCGAAGAACACCCGCAGGGTCGGGATCGCGAACAGCGAGTCCACCATCAGTCGCGTGAGCGTGGTGAGGAACGCCGCGAGCGCCGCGAGCCCGATCGCCCAGCCGAGGATCCAGTAGCGCTGCTGATCGAGGAGCGCGAAGACCGGCAGCCGCAGGAGCGGATCGCCCGAGGGGCGCATCTTGCGGCGTCCGGCGCGCGGCGCGGTCCGCAGCAGCGATGCGCCGAGGTCGCGGGCGCGGAACGCGAGCGTCGCGGCGACGAGCAGCACGGCGGTCGCGCCGAGGAGGAGCCCGACCGCGGCGCCGTCGAGCGTCCCTGCGCTCCGCAGCGGCGTGCTGCGGTCGTACTGCCAGAACGGCGAGATCGGCGCGACCGCCTCCAGCCCGCCCGAACGGCTCGCCGAGTTGACCAGGAACAGGACCATGAGGCCGATGCCCGCGGCCCCGCCGGCGCTGCGGCGCGTCGTGGTCAGCTGCGCGACGACGGCGGTGAACGCGAAGCAGAACGCGGTCAGCGCCAGGAGCGCGAGGCCCTGTAGCGCGAGGGGTCCGATGTCGATCGGTTCGTCCGCGGCGACGGAGCCGGCCCAGGTCCCCGCGATCAGCACGGCGACGGCGGCCGTCGCGACCAGGAGGAACGCGGCCCAGCGCGTGACGATGTAGCGGAAGCGCGAGACCCCCGCCGCGAGCCACATCTCGACGAGCCCGCGCTCCTCGTCGCCGCGCCCGGCGCCGCTCCCGGCAAGCAGCGCCCAGAACGCGTAGATCAGCGGCGCGGCACCGAACAGGCGCCACTGGACGAAGCCCGACATCGTGTCGAGCTCGGCGGGGAGCGGCAGGAAGTACGAGAGCTGCCGGCCGACGATCTCCATCTGCCGCGCGAACAGCGCGCGCGACGCCGGATCGTTCCCCGCGGTCTGCGCGAAGGCCAGTGTGATCGCCAGCCCCAGCAGGAGGCCGAAGAACGCGGTCGCGGCGAACCCGCCGAGATGGGAGCGCAGGGCGAGCCCGAGAAGGGTCACCGGTAGTAGGAGAGGAAGATCTCCTCGAGTGACGGCTCGCGGCTCGCGAAGGTGACCACGCGGTGCCCGGCGAGCGCCGACATGAGCGGCTCGAAGCTGCCGCGCACCATCGCGGAGATCCGGTGGTCGGCCACCGCGAGCTGCTCGAGACCCTCCACGGCGCGAAGGCGCTCGACGGGCGGAGCGCCGGCGAACTCGATCTCGACGAGGTGGGTGCGGATCCCCATGAGCTGCCCGATGGGGCCGACGGTGATCAGCCGCGCCTCCTTCACGATGCCGACGCGGTCGCAGACCTGCTCGACCTCGGAGAGGACGTGCGACGAGAGGAACACCGTGGCGCCACGAGCTCGCGCGTCACGCAAGAGCTCGAAGAACGCCTGCTGGTGGAGCGGATCGAGGCCGCTGGTGGGCTCGTCGAGGATGAGCAGGCGCGGGTGGTGCATGAACGCGAGGGTGAGCGCGAGCTTCTGCTTGTTGCCGTGCGAGTACTCGCGGTATTTGCGGGACAGGTCGAGGTCCAGGTGTCGCGCGACGGTCTCGACCTCGCCGTCGGCGACGCTGCCGCGAAGGCCGGCGAGGTATGCGGCGATCTCCTCGCCGCGCCAGCCGCCGAACTGCGGCAGCTCTCCGGGCACGTAGCCCACGATCCGCTTCACGTCGACCGACTGCCGGTGCACGTCGAGACCGAAGACGGATCCCGACCCGCGCGACGGGCGGATCATCCCCATGAGCAGGCGGATCGTGGTCGTCTTCCCCGCCCCGTTCGGGCCCAGGAAGCCGAAGACCTCGCCCTCGTTGACCGCGAGATCGAGATCGAGGATGCCGCGACCGAGGCCGTAGTCCTTCGTCAGGCCCCGCGTCTCGATGGCGGTCATCGCGGCGAACGATAGCTCCACGACACATTCACACTTCGTTCACGGCCGCGGTGTTAGCGTCGAGCGGATGGCTGCGGTCGTGGAGGTCAGGGGCCTCCACAAATCCTACGGCGAGATCCGTGCCGTGAATGGGATCGACCTCGCTCGCCGTGGGGCGGGGCGAGGTGTTCGGATTCCTCGGTCCGAACGGGGCCGGGAAAACGACGACCATCAGCATCCTCTGCACGCTCGTCCGCAAGACCGCCGGCGAAGCGTACGTCGCGGGCACTGAGGTCGACCGCGACCCCAGCGAGGTACGTCGCCGCATCGGCCTCGTCTTCCAGGACCCGTCCCTCGACGACCAGCTCACGGCGCGCGAGAACCTCGAGCTCCACGGCCAGATCTACGGGGTGCCCTCGGCCCTCCGGAAGCAGCGCATCGACGAGCTGCTGCAGGTCGTCGAGCTCGCCGACCGCGCGAGCTCGCAGGTGCGGACGTTCTCCGGCGGGATGAAGCGGCGCCTGGAGATCGCGCGCGGCGTCCTGCACCACCCGCAGGTCCTCTTCCTCGACGAGCCGACGCTCGGGCTGGACCCGCAGACGCGGAAGCACATCTGGTCGTACCTCCAGGACGTGCGGAAGCGCGAGGGCATCACGCTCTTCATGACGACGCACTACATGGACGAGGCCGAGTTCTGCGACCGCATCGCGATCATCGACCACGGGAAGATCGTCGCGCTCGGCTCGCCGAGCGAGCTGAAGGCGAAGGTCGGCGGTGACGTCGTCACGGTCACGACGGGCGACAGCCGCGCCACGGCCATGGAGATCGCCGAGCGTTTCGGCATGACGGCCCTCGTAGACAACGGATCGCTGCGGATCGAGGTGCCGGACGGGGCGGCGTTCCTGCCGCGGCTGGTGCGCGAGCTCACGGTCCCGGTGCAGACCGTCGCGCTGTCTCGCCCGAGCCTGGACGACGTGTTCCTCAAGCTCACCGGCCACGCCATCCGCAGCGAGGGATCGGACTTCGACAAGGCGATGATGCGCAACATGGGCCGGATCATGGGCAGAGGGCCACGCCGATGACCGCGGCGGCGCGGCGCGCGACCATCACCGCCCCGTCGCCGCAGGGCGCCATCGGCGGGTTCCTGCGCGCCGTGTACATCGTGTGGTGGCGCGACGTGATCCGCTACGGGCGCGATCGGGTGCGCCTCGCGGCGTCCCTCGCGCAGCCGCTGCTGTACCTCGTCATCTTCGGGAGCGGACTCTCCGCCTCGCTCGGGGCCGGCTTCGCCGGCGCCTCCGGCATGAGCTACACGCAGTTCATGTACCCGGGGATCATCAGCATGGCCATCCTGTTCACGTCGATCTTCGCCGCGATGGGCATCGTGTGGGACCGCGAGTTCGGCTTCCTCAAAGAGCTGCTCGTCGCCCCGATCGAGCGCTCCGCCATCGCCGTGGGCAAGGCCCTCGGCGGTGCGACGCAGGCGATCTTCCAGGGAGCGATCCTCTTGGTGCTCGCGCCGCTCGTCGGCGTGTCACTGACGGTCACGTCGGCGCTCCTGCTGCTGGGGTTCATGGCCGCGCTCGCCTTCGGCCTCTCGGCGATGGGTGTCGCGATCGCCGCGCGCATGCGCTCGATGCAGGGCTTTCAGATGGTCATGAACTTCCTGATGATGCCGATGTTCTTCCTCTCCGGGGCGCTGTTCCCGCTGGTCGGGCTGCCCGGATGGATGACGGTGCTCACGCGGCTCGATCCGGCGTCGTACGGGATCGACCCGATCCGGCGAACGCTGCTGGGCGAGCCGGCCGAGCGCCTCGCGCTGACGATCGGCGACCAGCCCGTTCCGATCCTCGCCGAGGTCGGGGTGATGCTCGTGTTCGGCATCGTGATGCTCGCGATCGCGGCTCGGAGCTTCCAGCAGCGCGACTGACCCGCGCAACGCGCGACCGACCTGCGCAACGCGCGACCGACCCGCGCAACGCGATCAGCGCCCGGCGAACGCGGCCTTGTCGTTGTCCTGCGCAGCGGGCCACCACACCTGCTCGCTGACACCGGCCATGCGGAACGTGCGGATCCTCGCCTGCGTCTCCGGATCGATCAGGTATCGCTGCAGGGCGGCCGCGCCTTTCGAGTTGACGCCGGCGACCTTCTTGTCGCTGACGACGATCGTGATCATGACGCTCTTCAGGATCTGATCGTGCATCACCAGCGCCTCGAGCGGTAGCGCCGCCTGCTTCTGGGTGCGCAGGAAAGGAACGAGGCCCCACATCGTGTAGCCGCCCGCCTGCGCCGCGGCCTGCATGGCCATCTGCGCCTTGGCGCCCTTGTCGACGTACCAGCTCGCGGACGTCGACAGGCCGGCCGCGCGCAGGATCACCTCACCGATGTGGCGATGGCCCTCGCCGTCGTTGACGA
>JACPEQ010000030.1 GCA_016183435.1 Chloroflexota bacterium | reverse complement strand
GAGCTTCTCCTCGATGGCGCGGCGCATGCCGACGTTGCGCGACACGCCGCCGGTGAAGGTGACCTCGGAGTTCGCGCCGACGCGGCGCACCAGCGCGACCGTGCGGTTCGCGATCGCCGCGTGGACGCCGGCGAGGATGTCGTCGACCTTCTTGCCCTGGGCGAGGTACGAGAGGATGTCGGACTCGACGAACACCGTGCAGACCGTGGAGAGCCGGACCGGCCGCTCCGCCAGGAGCGAGCGCTCCCCGATCTCGGAGACGTCCATCCCGACGGCCTCGGCGGAGTTCGTCAGAAAGCGCCCGCTGCCCGCGGCGCACTTGTCGTTCATCGCGAAGTCGAGCACCTCGCCGCGGTCGGAGACGCCGATCGCCTTCGTGTCCTGGCCGCCGATGTCGATGACCGTTCGCGTCTGGGGGAAGATCGCCCACGCGCCCTTCGCGTGGCACGAGATCTCCGTGACCTGCGCGTCGCCGAACGCGACGTTGAAGCGGCCGTAGCCGGTCCCGATGACGTATCCGACCTGGTCGCGGCGCACGCCTGCCGCCCCGAGGGCCTGCTCGTAGGCGCGCTCGGCGGCGCGGACGAGGTACGCCCCGGTGTCCGTGAGCGCGCGGGACACGATCGCGCCGTCCTCGTCGAGGATGACGGCCTTCGTCTGCGTGGATCCGACGTCGACGCCCGCCGAATAGCGCTTCCCGTCGCTCATGACGCTGCCCGCGCCGCTTCCGCGGCCACGACGCCGGCGGTGATGCGGCGCTGCTCGAGCGCCTCGAAGAACGCGTCGATCCGGTTGCGCAGCTGCGCGTGCGAGAAGTAGCGCGGGTCCTCGAGGTCCGACTCGATCAGGAGCGTGGGCAGCTCCATGTCGTGGACGAAGTGCTCGCGCATGTCCCCCTGGCCGGCCGAGAACAGGCGGCAGCTCTTCACCGAGTGGATGACCAGGGCGTCCGCGTCCCACTCGCTGACGTAGCGCTCGATCTGCTGGTAGCGCTGCAGCAGCGACCGGTTGCACAGGTTGGCCTCGAGCATGTGGCGCGCGACGCTCTCGAGCGGCCGCGCCACGTCGTGGCGGAACCCGAACTCCCAGAGGCCGCCGACGGTCGAGTACGTCGAGGCGACGGCCACCGCGCCCCAGCGGCTGAAGAGGTCGCGGAACGCGCGCAGGAACGGCCACGGCGGCGGCCCCTCGATGACGATACGGAACCGCTCCTGCGCGAGCGGGCCGGTGCCGGCCTCGGCGCGCGCCGACATCTCCTCGTAGGCGCGCTCGAAGAACTCGACCGCCTCGACGGTCCCGCGCAGGCAGTACAGCGGCGCCATCATCGTGACCGAGTCGAAGTACGCGTCGTACGGCGCCGGGCGCCGCTTGGTGAGCTCCTTGATCTTGGTCCACAGCTCGCCCACGCGCGCGGAGCGCTCGACGATCTCGACGAACTTGTCCTCGTCGAACGCTGTGCCGGTGATCCGCTCGAGCAGCGCGATGAGCTCCTGGAGCTGCGCCATGACGTAGCGCACGTCGTCCTCGCTGGCCACGCCGCTCGGCGTGCGCAGGAACGGGATGTCGATATTCATCGCCGGGGAGCCGACGAGCTCGGCGAGGTGCTCGAACCAGTTCAGGTACACGTTGCAGCCCACGTAGTTGCAGACGAGGATGTCGGGCTTCGGGATCGTGCCGAACGGGGCCACGCCGCCGCTGGACCACATGCCGATGTCCGCCTTCACGTAGGCGCAGTTGTCGGTCGCGTAGCCGAGCTCCTCCGCCTTCTGGATCAGCGGCAGCGAGGTCTTGCGCACCGCGAGCTGCAGCGCGTTGACCTCGGGGAACACCGGGATCATGTCGAACGCGCGGAGGATCTCGACCGGGTTGCCCGCGATGAGCAGCTGCGCCGATCGCCCGGGCCCGCCCTGCGCGATGGCGGTCAGCTCGTCGTAGTAGCGGGTCATGAGCTGCTTCTGGAGCTCGTGGACCGTTCCCTGGTACTTGATCGCCGCAGGGACAGGGGCTCCCGCCTTGGCCGTGGTCGCCGGCGTCATGACACCGCCTCCGCGAACAGCATCGATTCGACGAAGGTCTCGACCTCGCTGCGGATCCGGTCGTACAGCCACATCTTCTCCTCGAACTCGAGGAAGAGGTGCGGGATCCCGTTCTGGTCGAGCGCCTTGCGGTACAGCGCGTAGTCGAAGAGCCCCGGCTCGCAGAACTTCGCGCCGAGGAAGATGACCGCGTCGGCACGCTGCGCCCGGGCGCTCTCGATGAGGGCCTGCGCGCGCGGCTGGCGGAGGTCGTGCTTCGTGCGCAGGTGCTCGCTCTCGTCGAGGTATGCGTGGGCCAGCTGCAGGAAGGGATCGCTGTTGGGTCGGATCCGCCGCTGGGCCCAGCGCCAGCCCAGCAGGAAGTCGTCGTTGACGATGTAGCAGCCGGACTCCTCGAGGCTCTCGATCAGCTCGAGCGGCGGCTGCTCGCAGAACGAGCCCACCAGGACGACGCGGATCCGGTCCTTCGGCCGCGCGTCCCGGTCCCTGGTCGCCGCATGTGCCGCGGTGAGGATCGGGGCGGAGTCGGCGGGATCCATGAGCGTGACGAGGCGCGCGAGCGTGTACAGCTCGCCGGTCGAGATGCGCTCCGGCGCCTGGGAGCGAAGTGCGTAGAGCTCGCGGAGGAGGTGACGCACCGTCTCGTAGGCCTCGATGCTCCGCGCGAGGTCCTCGGGGGTGAGCGTGCGGCCGGCGATCGGCGCGAGCGCGGCGCCGACGCGCCGCAGCTCCGACGCGAGGTAGGGTGCCGCGTGAGGCGAGGTCATGTTCTGCGGGAGGTGGACGTAGATGGACGGCCGCTGCGGGAAGTTCCGCTCCATGACGCTCGAAAGGTTCCGTGCCGGGTCGCAGATCGAGTGGAAGAGCAGGCCGTCGACGAGGTCGAGCTTCCCGACGAACGCGAGCTCGAGCGTGCTCTTCACGATCGAGCAGATGAACGATTGGAACCGAGAGTCCGCGTTCGCGATCTCGATGCGATTGCCGCCCCCGAACAGCCCGATGGGAAGCATGCCGAGCGCGTACGGGACCTCCACGGGCGCGTACACGGGGAAGCAGCCGATGACCTTCCCGCCGGTGCGCTCGCGCCACGCGCGCACGGTCGGGTAGTCGCGGTCCTCGATGACGTCGCGGTACCGCGCGAGGTCGAGCGTCACAGCGTTCTCCCGAGACACGCCAGCGGCTCGTCACGGAACCCGACCTGGCGGAAGAACGGCGCGAGCACCTGGTCGTGGACGGCGACGAGCGTGTAGACGTGGGTCGCGTCCTCGCGCGCGAAGCGCTGCAGCAGGTCCGCGACGAGAAGGCGGCCGACGCCCGCGCCCCGGCGCTCGACCTCGACCCCGAAGGCCTCGAGCCACGCGACGGCCCCGGGCATCCCGAATCCGCCGCGCACTTCGCCCGCCGCGTAGCCGACGAGGCGGCCGTCCTCGATAGCGCCGAGCGCGATCACGCGCGGCCGGCGCAGGAATGCGCCCCACTGCTCGGGCGTCTCGCTGCCGCCGAGGCGCAGCGAGAGCATCGCCAGCGCGGGGGCGTCGTCGGCGGTGAGATCGCGGGTCTTGGGCTGCGTCGTCGCCGGCACGGTCGGCACGCTATGGACGAAGATCGTCCAACTGATGTCAGACGCGACCGTGTCGGATCTCGATCGCGACCAGGTCCTCCCCGCCGTTGACACGGATCGGCGTGTGCGCCAGGTCGACCTCCATCCACCAGCCCGACGAGCGCACGCGGAGCTTTCCGCTGGCGACACGGCCGCCGCCGGAGAGGACCGCGCGACCGATGCAGCTCGGACCGGCGAGCGGGACGCCCTCGGGGGTGCGGCAGCCCATGACCTCGTCGCAGCCCTTGCCGACGAGGTCCTCGCGCTCGAGCAGCCGCGTCGCCGCGCGATTCGCGGAGCGGATGCGCAGCGCACCGTCGACGACGATCACGGCCTCGTCCATCGCCTCCAGCACCGCGCTCGCGGTGTCGCTGGGCAGCGGCGCCGCCGTCTCGTTCGGAGCGAGCCGGTAGCCGATGCCGTACACCGCCTCGATGTAGCGGTGCGCCGGCTCGCCGAGGCGTCGCCGCAGGCGCGACACGTGCAGGTCGATCGCGCGGTCGGAGGGCGGCTCGTCGTCGACGGCGGCGATCCGCGCGAGCAGCTGCGAGCGGTGCAGCGCGGCGCCGCGCGCCTCGCAGAGCGCGCGCAGGATGGCGAACTGCTGGGCGGTCAGCGAGATCGGCCGGCCGGCGACGCGCACCTCGTGGGACGAGAGGTCGAGCACGAGATCTCTGTGCCGCAGGACCGCCGTGTCCGCGACGCCCCGGTCGCGGCGCTGGAGCGAACGGACGCGCGCGGCGACCTCGGACGCGTCGAGCGGAGCGCTCGCGACGTCGTCGGCGCCCGCGGCGAACGCGGCGCGGCGGACGAGCGGGTCACCGCGCCGGTCGAGCGCGAGCCAGCGGATCCCGGCGCGCGACGCGGCACCGTGCAGCAGCTCCCAGCCGCGGCCGCCCTCCATCGCCAGGTCGACGACCGCGACGGACGGACGGTGGAACTCGGCGGCGTCGGCGGCGGTGCGGATCGTGCGGCAGCCGATGACGAGCAGATCGTCCGCGCGGAGCGCCTCTCGGAACGCGCCCAGCAGCTCGCCGTCGTCCTCCGCGACGAGAACGGGCCCTCCCTCGTAGCGATCGGCCATCGTGTCCGAGCAGTGTCGGCCGACGGTGCGGGGGGACTAGGGCCGTTCGGTCCATGGGTCAGGGCGGTTTGGTCCCCCAGGCGCGCAGACCGAGGCGCGACGCGACGAGGTCGAGCACGCGCTACGCGCACAGGGGCCCCTACCCCTGGGCACTCGCGAGGGGCTTTGCCCCGAGCGAGGTCGGATCAGGGCAGCGGCGTCCTGGTGCCGGGACCCGCGGAGGACCAGGCCCGGTCGATCGACGCCCGGATCTCGCGCAGCGCCATCCTCTTCCCCATCATCTCCTTCACGTCACGCGTGATCCCCACACACGTCCCTCAGTTGAGGGCGTGCGTGTCCAGGATGCTCCAGCCCTCCGAGCGCGGCTGGCTGACGTAGCAGTCGAAGTTGTCCCTATGGCGCGCCGACTGGCCGCACCCGCAGTAGCACGGGATGTAGCGCAGCACCGCGTAGCTGTCCACGGCGTACTCGTACGCCTCCCGGACCTCGGCCGGCGCTCGCACGATGACCTCCGGCCAGCGTCCGGTGGCCGGGTGCGCGGCAAGGGCAGGCAGCTCTGTGGTGGCCGCGGTGGCCATGGTGGCGCCGCGCGGACCGCAGGCTGCCAGGAGCGCACCTCCCGCGGCCACGAGGAGCTCACGACGGCGCATGGTCCCATCCTCGGGCGGGAGCGCAGATGGTCGAGGGGCATCGGTACCGAGGGGAAGGGCCGTTCCGCCCTCCCGGTACGGGCGGACCGGGACTACCTTCGCGCCGTGGCACGTCCGCACGAGACCGTTCGGGGCTCGGCGGAGGACGGGATCGT
>JACPEQ010000065.1 GCA_016183435.1 Chloroflexota bacterium | reverse complement strand
GCACTTCCAGGCCGGTGGGCCTGGACCGAGGAGGACTCATTTGGCCGAGGGACCGTCCTACGACCGCCTGAAGAGGATCATCGTCGAGCAGCTCGGCGTGGACGAGGCCGAGGTCAAGCCGGAAGCTTCCTTCGTCGACGACCTGAACGCGGACTCGCTCGACCTGGTCGAGCTGATCATGAGCCTCGAGGAAGAGTTCGGGATGGAGATCTCGGACGAAGAGGCAGAGAAGATCAAGACCGTCGGCGACGCGATGGAGTACATCGAGGAGAGATCGGCGTCATAGTTCGATAGACTGAGCGCAAGCACAGACGCGATCCAGGGGAGGCGGCCAGCCCGGGGGGCGGCTGCCTCTTTGTATGTGGAGGGCATGGAGAACGAGATCGCGGGGTACCGGTTCAAGGACTCGCGCTTGCTCGAGACCGCGCTGACGCACGGCTCCTACGTCCACGAGCACCCGGTCGAGGACGTGGCGGACTTCGAGCGCCTGGAGTTCCTCGGGGACGCCGTGGTCGACCTGGTCGTCGGCGAGGAGCTCTTCCAGCGCTCGCCGGCGGCGACGGAGGGGGAGCTGACCGCGCTCCGCGCCCGCGTCGTGTCGGGGGAGAGCCTCGCCTCGGTCGCCCAGCGCCTGCGCCTGCCGGAGCGGGCGCGCCTCGGCGCCGGTGAGGAGGCGTCCGGCGGCCGGATGCGCGTCGGGTTGGCGTCCAGCCTGTTCGAATCGGTCATCGGCGCCATCTACGTCGAGGCGGGCTTCGAGGTCACGCGCGACGTGATCCTGCGCGCGATGCACGACGAGCTCGAGGCCACGGACACCGCGCCCCGCAAGTCCGCCAAGAGCGTGCTCCAGGAGCGCGCGCAGGCGGAGAAGCTCCCGCTCCCGGCCTACCGCGTCGTCGAGGAGCGCGGGCCGGAGCACAGCCGCGACTTCGTCATCGAGGTGGAGGCGGCGGGCCGGATCGCGCGTGGCGAAGGGCGATCGAAGCGTGAGGCGGAAGAGGCGGCGGCCTCGAAGCTGCTCGAGGAGGTCGGGTGGTCGTGACGGAGGAGCTGCGCGTCATCGAAGGTGGGGCCGGGAGGCCGAACGCGGTCCTGCGGACCGCGACGATCGTCGGGTTCAAGTCGTTCATGAACAAGACGACGATCGAGTTCGCGCCCGGGATCACGGCGATCATCGGACCGAACGGGTCGGGCAAGAGCGTGCTCGGCGAGTCGATCCGCTGGGTCCTCGCGGAGACGAACCCGCGGCACCTGCGCGCGAAGAAGGGCGAGGAGCTCATCTTCGGCGGCTCCGAGACCAAGCGCAGCCTCGGCATGGCCGAGGTCGTGCTGCAGGTCGACAACTCGTCGCGCCGCCTGCCGATCGACTTCACCGAGGTCGAGGTCGGACGGCGCGTGTACCGCAGCGGCGAGTCGGAGTTCCTGATCAACAGCGCGCGCGTGCGGCTGCGCGAGATGGAGGAGCTGCTCGCCGGCGCGAACCTGGCGGACAACCCGTTCACGTTCATCGGCCAGGGCCTCGTGGACCAGGTGCTCGCGCTGCGGCCGTCGGACCGGCGCCTGGTCATCGAGGAGGCCGCCGGCGTCCGCCGCCTGCACGAGCGCCGCGAGGACGCGCTGCAGCGCCTCCGGAGCGCGGAGGCGGAGCTCGTCCGCGTCATCGACATCCTCCGCGAGATCGGGCCGCGCGTGGAGATGCTGCGCGAGCAGGCCGCGAAATGGCACGAGTACGAGACGCTGCGCAACGAGCTGCGGCGGCGGGCGATCCGCTGGTACCGCAGCTCCTTCGGCGAGACCGCGAAGACGCGCTCCGAGCTCGTCGCGCGGCTCGCGAGCGTCGACGCCGAGATCGAGCGCTACAGCGATCGGATCGACGAGATCGGCTCGCTCAGCGCGGTGACCGACGAGGAGCTGCGCGAGGCGCGCGAGGAGGAGGAGCGCCGCCGCATCGCGCTGACCGACGCGCTCGGCGGCGAGTCGTCGCTGCGCGAGCGCATCGCCGCGCTGCAGGCGAGCATCGAGGCCGTCGCCGCCGAGCGCGGCCGCTCGCGCGAGCTGATGGCGGCGCTGCCCGGCGAGCTGGCGACGCTGCGCGGGCGCCGCGCGACGCACGACGAGGAAGCGCAGGCCGCCGCGAAGCGCGCGCGCGAGGCCGCGGACGCGGCGCGCGTCGCCGAGGAGGAGGCGTCGCGCACGCGCGTCGCCCTGGCCGAGGCGCAGGCCGCGCGCGTGGAGACGTTGCTGCGCGGCCAGGCCGCCGCGCTGCGCGAGGCGGTCGAGCGGGCCGAGAAGGAGATCGCCGAGGCGCATCCGACGGAGCTGCCGGCGGGCCTCAGGTGGCTTCCCGAGATCGGCGAGGGCATCGCCATCGCGTCGACGCGCGCGGCCGTCCTCGCGCTCCGTGCTCGCGGCCTCTCCGTGATCGTCCCCGATGACGTCGAGGTCTCGACGCCGGCCGGATGCGAGCGGTTCCCCGGTCAGGAGGCGCGGAACGTGTTCCTCGCGCCCGCCTCGCGGCCGGCATGGTCGTCACGCGCGACGGATTCGTCGCGAGCCCCGGTCTCGTGCACATCGTCGGAGCCAGCGGCGCGACGATGGCGACGCTGCTCGCGCGCCTGCGCGAGGAGCTCGCGGTGCCCGACGGGCCCAAGGACGTCGCCGCGGCGGAGGCGACGGAGCACGCCGCCTTCGCCGCTCATGCGGCCGCGTCCAAGGCGGCGGAGGACGCGAGGTTGGAGGCGGCGACGAGCGAGGAGCGGCGCGGCTCCGTCGTACGCCTGCGCGACGAGCTCGACGAGCGGATCGCCGAGACCGAGCGGCGCATCCAGCAGGAGGACGAGCGCGCACGCGCCCTCGCCGCGCAGGAGGAGGACACGCGGTCGCGCCTGTCGCTCGCGCAGGCCGACCTCGGCCGCGCCGCGGCGGAGGCGCGCGAGGCCGAGCGGTCCGCGGAGATCGCGCGCGAGCGTGCGCTCGCCGCGGAAGGGTCGCGCCGCGAGTCGGAGCAGCGGCTGGCGAAGGCCCGCGAGCATCTCGCGGAGCTGCGCGGCGAGCGGTCGAAGCTGGCGGTCGAGGAGGAGCGCGCGAGCGGCGCTCTCCGTCTGCTCGAGGAGCAGGTAAGGGCGGAGCTCGGGCTGGCGGACGACGAGCCATTGCCCGATCCGGGGTCGCTCGAAGGGGACGACGGGCCGGTCGAGCCGAACGTCGTCCGCGACCTGCAGCGCCTGCGGCGCAGGCTCATCGCGCTGGAGCCGGTGAACCCGCTCGCCGCGACGGAGCTGGCGGAGATCGGCCAGCGCCACGACTTCCTCACCACGCAAAAGGACGACCTCGAGAAAGCCATCACCGACCTGCGCACGCTCGCCGACGAGCTCGCGACGACCATCGCGGAGCAGTTCTCGACGACGCTCATGGCCGTCGACCGCGAATTCGGCCTGTTCTTCCAACGCCTGTTCAACGGCGGCGAGGCGCGGCTGCGTACGAGCGACGACCTCGACGAGCCCGGCATCGACATCGTGGCGCGGCCTCCCGGGAAACGCATCGGCTCGCTCACGCAGCTCTCCGGTGGTGAGCGCGCGCTCACCGCGGTGGCGCTCCTGCTCGCGATCCTGCGCGTGCGGCCCGCGCCGTTCTGCGTGCTGGACGAGGTCGATGCCGCGCTCGACGAGCGCAACGTCGGCCGCTTCACGGACGCGCTGCGCGAGCTCACCGACCGCACGCAGTTCATCGTCATCACGCACAACCGCGGGACGATCGAGGCCGCCGACACGCTGTACGGTGTGAGCATGGACGAGGGCGGCGTCTCGAAGGTGATCTCGATGCGCCTGTCGGAGGCGGGGGACCCCCCGGGCGGGTCCCCCCGGGAGGATCGGAGGATCACAGGCCGCGCCGCAGGCGCGTGAGCATCGACTCCGGCCTCGAGAAGACACGCGGCGGCTTCCTCGCGCGGCTGTTCGGCCGCACGCAGGAGCCGGAGGTCACCGAGGAGTGGCTCGAGCGGCTCGAGGAGGCGCTGCTACGGGCTGACCTCTCCGTCTCGCTCGTCGATCCGGTGATGCTCCAGGTCCGCGATGTCGTCCGTGAGGGCCGGGCCAAGACCGTGCCCACGGTCCTCGATGCCGTCACGGACGCATTGGTGCAGGTCCTGGTCACGGAGGAGCGCCGGCAGGGCGGCACGCCACGCGTGATCCTCGTCGTCGGCGTGAACGGCAGCGGCAAGACGACGACGGCCGCGAAGCTCGCGAAGCGCCTCAAGGACGAGGGCGCCAGGCCGCTGCTGGCGGCGGCGGACACGTTCCGCGCCGCGGCCATCGAGCAGCTCGAACGGTGGGCGCAGCGCGTGGACGTCCCGATCGTGAGCGGACGGCCGGACGGGGATCCCGCCGCGGTCGTGTTCGACGCGATCACGGCGGCGAAGGCGCGTGGCCACGACGTCGTCATCGCCGACACCGCTGGCCGGCTGCACACGAAAGGGCACCTCATGGACGAGCTCGGCAAGATCGTGCGCGTCGCAGGTCGCGCCCGCGAGGGCGCGCCGGACGAGGTGCTGCTCGTCCTCGACGGGACGCAGGGGCAGAACGCGATCGTCCAGGCGCGCGAGTTCACGAAGGCGGCGAACGTGACCGGACTCGTCGTCACGAAGCTCGATGGCACCGCGAAGGGCGGCGCGGTCTTCGCGATCGCGAACGACCTGCGGCTGCCGGTGCTCTGGCTCGGCGTCGGCGAGCGGCCGAACGACCTCGTTCCGATGGACCCGCGCGCGTTCGTGACGGCTATGTTCGAGCGAGGACGAGAGGGGCGTCCCGCAGGACGACCCGTGAGGACGAGCGACGAACGGCCGTAGGCCTATGCTCGGCGGCGATGGCCGTCGTCCGGCTACGACCCGCTGACCTGCGCGAAGCGCTGCGCAACGACGGCACCTCGCTGCAGTTCCAGGTGCAGGTGCACGTGCCCACCGGGACGCTGGCGGGGGTCGAGGCGCTCGTACGCTGGCCGCACTTCCAGTACGGGATGATCGGCCCGCAGGAGATCGCGCAGCTCGTGACGCAGGGCGGTCTTCACGAAGAGTTCGACTTCTGGGTCATCCGCGCGGCCTCGAAGCACGCCGCGGAGTGGGTGAGCGAGGGCGTGCCCCTCCCGCTGGTCTCGGTGAACGTGTGGGAGCAGACGCTGCGCAGCCCGGAGCTGCCCGGGGTCGTCGAGGGCACGCGCCTTCTCGAGCTCGAGCTGCCGCGCGGCGCGGCGGCGGACCCGGCGCACGTCGCGATGATCGGCAGCCTGCGCCGGCGTGGCGTGCGGATCGCGGTGGAATCGCTGCCGGATACCGAGGTCGACACCCTGAAGCTGCGCCCGCCGCTCGACGCCGGCGTCGTCGCGGCTGCGACGGCGCGCGGCGTGCGCGTCGTGGCCGAGGGCGTCGAGAGCGCGGATCAGCAGGCACAGGCGCTGGGCGCGGGCTGCGAGATCGTGCAGGGGTTCGTCTTCGGCCCCGAGGTCTCCGCCGCGGAGGTCAGCACTCTGGCCAAGCGCTAAGGCAGGGGGTGGAAGGGGCGCAGCCCCTGCGATAGGCAGATGTTCGAGCAGCTCGAGTCGCGCCTCACGACGACGTTCGCGAAGCTCCGGGGCCGGCCTCGCGTCACCGACGCCGACCTCGAGGAGGCGCTGCGCGACGTGCGCGTCGCGCTCCTCGAAGCCGATGTCAGCTTCAAGGTGGTGCGATCGCTCGTGGCGACGGTGCGCGAGCGCGCCGTCGGCGCGCAGGTGGTGCGGAGCGTCACCGGCGCGCAGCAGGTCGTGAAGATCGTGCACGACGCGCTCGTCGAGATGCTCGGCAGCGAGGCCGTGCCGATCGCGCGCGCGGAGCGGCCGCCGACGGTGATCGTCATCGTCGGGCTGCAGGGCTCCGGGAAGACCACGAGCGCCGCGAAGCTCGCGAACCTCCTGCGCAAGCAGGGACGCAAGCCCGTGCTCGTCGCGGCCGACATCCACAGGCCGGCCGCGGTCGAGCAGCTCGAGGCGCTCGGACGGCAGCTGCAGCTGCCGGTGCGCCGGGTGGTCGATCCGGCGCGTGACGCGGCCAGGATCGTCGCGGAGCCGGGCGGCGACACGGTGATCGTCGACA
Source organism: Chloroflexota bacterium (assembly GCA_016183435.1). Lineage (GTDB taxonomy): Bacteria > Chloroflexota > Limnocylindria > P2-11E > P2-11E > JACPOT01. The sequence goes on along the minus strand of JACPEQ010000065.1, from coordinate 21,113 downwards.
CCGCCGGCCGGCTCCACATCGACGAGGCGATGATGGCCGAGGTCGAGGGCATCGTCGCGGCGACGAAGCCGCACGACGTGCTCCTCGTCGTCGACGCGATGGCCGGCCAGGACGCCGTCGACGCCGCCAGCGCGTTCCACGCGCGGCTTCCGATCACCGGGCTCGTGCTCGCCAAGGTGGACAGCGACGCCCGCGGCGGCGCGTCGCTCTCCGTGCGCGCCGCGACGGGGATCCCGGTGAAGCTCATGGGCACCGGGGAGAAGCTCGACTCGATCGAGGTCTTCCATCCCGACCGGCTCGCCCAGCGGATCCTGGGCATGGGCGACGTCGTCACGCTCGTCGAAAAGGCCCAGGAGGTCGTCGACCAGAAGGAGGCCGAGGAGCAGGCCAAGAAGATGCTCGAGGCCCGCTTCACCCTCGACGACTTCTACACACAGCTCCAGCAGGTGAAGAAGATGGGGCCGCTGGGGGACCTCATGAAGATGATCCCCGGCATGGGGCAGCTGGCGGCCCAGATCCCGACGGGCCCGGAGACGGAGCGCGAGCTCAAGAAGGTCGAGGCGATCGTCTCGTCCATGACCAGGGCCGAGCGCGCCGACCTGACGATCCTCAACGGGTCACGGCGCAAGCGCATCGCCAGGGGCTCCGGGACGACCGTGAGCGACGTCAACCACCTGGTGAAGCAGTTCGAGGAGATGCGGAAGCTGATGAAGCAGCTCGGCCCCGCCCTGAGATACCATGGACCTCTCCGGAGGTAGCACTGTGGCAGTTCATATCCGCCTGCGTAGACATGGAAAGACGAAGCAGCCGACGTACCGGCTGGTGGCCGCCGACTCGCGCGCCCCGCGCAACGGCAAGTTCCTCGAGAACCTGGGCCACTACGACCCGCGCAAGGAGCCGGTCGAGCTGGTCGTGAACGTCGAGCGGGTGAAGCACTGGTTCCGCAGCGGCGCGAAGCCGACCGAGACCACCCGCGACCTTCTGGTCAAGGCCGGCATCCCCGAGAGCGAGGTCCCGCCGGTCATCCGATGAATCACCCCGATCGGCCGAGCCTGCTTCGCTGTCTCGGCCTCTCGCTTCGCTCGCAGGGGCCCCTACCCCTGGGGCCCCGATGACGGCCTCGCGCGAAGCGCAGGTCCTCGAGCACGTCGCGAAGCAGCTCGTCGACGACCCCTCGGCGGTCGTCGTCACCGAGACGAACGATCACGACATCCGCAAGCTGCACCTGGCGGTCGGCGAGGCCGACGTGGGTAAGGTGATCGGCCGCGGAGGCCGCATGGCCAAGGCCATCCGGGCGCTGCTGAAGGTGGTGGCGACGCGCGATGGCACCAAGGTCGACCTCGAGATCGACTAGGGTCGATCAACGCTCGACCGGCAGCGACGATCCCATCGTCGTCGGTGTCGTGCGCGGGGCCCACGGCCTGAAGGGCGACGTCCGGGTCGAGCCGCTCAGCGATCGCTTCGAAGAGCGATTCCGCGTGGGATCACGGCTGCTGAGCGCGGTCGGCCCGGTCACGGTGGCCGCGGTCAGAGGCACCGACGCGGATCCGATCGTCCACTTCGAGGGGATCGACGACCGCGAGGCCGCCGAGCGCCTGCGCGGGGAGCTGCGCGTGAGCCGCGAGGAGGCCAGGGCAGGTGAGGGCCACCTCTGGGCCGACCTCGTCGGCAAGGCCGTCGTGACACCGGACGGCGCGCGGCTCGGCGTGGTCCGCGAGGTCCTCCGCGCCGGGGGCGCGGACGTGCTGGTGGTGCAGGGAGAACGCGAGATCCTCCTGCCGATGCTCGAGTCCGTGATCCGGGAGATCGGTGCCGACGCGATCGTCGCCGTGCCGCAGGAGGAGGCCTGATGCGCATCGACGTGCTGACGCTGTTCCCCGCGATGTTCCAGGGCCCGTTCGCCGAGAGCATCGTGAAGCGGGCGCAGGACTCCGGGCTCGTCGAGATCGCGGTCAAGGACATCCGCGAGTTCGCGACCGACCGGCATCGCACCGTCGACGACACGCCGTACGGCGGCGGGGCCGGGATGGTCCTCAAGGCCGAGCCCATGAGCGCCGCGATCCGCTCTGCGCGCGGCGACGACGGCCACGTCGTGCTCCTCTCCGCCCAGGGCAGGCTCTTCGACCAGGCGACCGCGCGGCGCCTCGCGGCGGTGCCGCATCTCGTGCTCGTCGCCGGCCACTACGAGGGCGTCGACGAGCGCGTGATCGAGTCCGACGTGGACGAGGAGCTCTCGATCGGCGACTACGTCCTCACCGGCGGCGAGCTGCCGGCGATGATCGTCGTCGACGCGGTCGTGCGGGTCGTCCCGGGCGTGATCGAGGAGGCCTCGCTCGCCCACGAGTCGCACACCGGCGGGCTGCTGGAGGGGCCGCAGTACACGCGCCCCGCCGACCACGCGGGCAAGCGCGTCCCGCAGGTGCTCCTCTCCGGCGACCACGAGGCCATCGCGACGTGGCGCCGGGCCGAGGCCATCCGACGGACGGCGGAGCGCCGCCCCGACCTCCTGGCGGGCGCCGATCTCACGCCTGAGGAGCGTGCGCGCCTGCCGAAGGCGCCCAAGCGGCCGAAGGTCAGCGACGAGGAGCTGATCCGCGCGTACCGGTCGGGGGTCGGCTCCTACCGCATCGCGGCGCGCTTCGGCGTCTCACCGGCGACCGTGCGCGCCCGCTTGCGGGACGCCGGCGTCCGGATGCGCCCGGCGCGAGGCACGCCGCGAGGGCCGTCGGTGGCCGAGGTGAAGCGGATGCGCAAGACGGGGATGACCGTCCGCGAGCTCGCCACGCACTTCGGTGTATCCCACGTGACGATCATCGACCGGCTCAAGAAGTCCAAGTCGTAGGTCTGATATCCTCGTCTGACCCCGGATGACCATGACATTGATGATGGACGACGCCCTCACGCAGCTTGCCCGCGAGCAGATGAAGACCGAGATCCCCGAGATCCGTCCCGGGGACACGGTCCGCGTGAGCGTGCGCGTCATCGAAGGGAACCGGGAGCGGCTCCAGAACTTCGAGGGCACCGTCCTGCGCGTCCGTGGCGGCGGCGTCGACCAGCAGGTCACCGTCCGCCGGATCGCGAGCGGTGTCGGCGTCGAGCGCACGTTCCTCGTGCACTCGCCCCGCGTCGAGAAGATCGAGGTCACGCGCCACGGGCACGCGCGCCGCGCCGCGCTGTACTTTCTCCGCGAGCGGGTCGGGAGATCCGCCACGCTGCGGGAGAAGCGCCGGTAGGCTGACTCGGCTGTGCCGTCCCTGTATCTCGAAAGGCGCCTCTGGTCCCAGGGTCTCCCTCGTGTCGTCGGTGTGGACGAGGTCGGCATGGCCGCGCTCGCCGGACCGGTGGTCGCTGCCGCGGTCCTCGTGGAGCCGGGGTGCCGGCTCATCCGGGCGGTGCGCGACTCGAAGGTGCTCACGCGCCCGCAGCGCGAGTCGCTCGTCCCGTTGATCCGCGAGCGCGTCGTGCGCGTCGGGATCGGCGCGGCATCCGTCGCTGAGATCCACCGCCTGAACATCTATCACGCGAGCCACGTCGCGATGCAGCGCGCGCTGCGGCAGATCGGCGCGTACGACCACGTGCTGGTCGATGGCCGCCGCATCCTCGACCCGACCTTCGCTCCCGGGAAGCACACCGAGGTCGTCAAGGGCGACACGCGCTCGTTCGCCATCGCGGCGGCGTCGATCGTCGCGAAGGTCACGCGCGACCGGCTGATGGCGAAGCTCGCCGAGCGCTATCCCGGGTACGGCTGGGAACACAACTGCGGGTATCCGACCATCGACCATCGCGCCGCGCTGCGCGAGCAGGGCCTCACGCCGCTCCACCGGCAGGACTTCGGCACGGTGCGCGTGCTGCTCCAGGCCGAGCAGACGGAGCTCGGGCTCATGGAGGAGGTCGTGCGGGAGCTCGCGTCGTGACCCTCTCGCTCGTGGAGTAGCACTGCGGTAGCGCCCGGCGAAAGCCGGCGCCGATGTTCCCGGCATGCCTCACGCGAGGAGGATCTTCGGCGACGCGGGCGAGCACGCTGCCGAGCGCGCTCTGAGGGAGCGTGGCTGGCGGATCGTCGCCCGCAACCCGCGCACCCGGTACGGGGAGATCGACCTGGTCTGCCACGACGGCCGCGGCTACGTCTTCGTCGAGGTGAAGACACGACGGGAGGGGTCCTTCGTCCCCGCCGTCGAAGCCGTCGGACCGAGGAAGGTCCAACGGCTCATGAAGCTCGCCGAGGCCTGGCTGGCGCTCCAGCGGCAGCGCGACGCCAGTTGGCGGCTCGCCGTAGCGGCCCTGACCGTTGGTCCGGGCGGCACCGTGGTGCGGATCATCGACATCGTCGAGTAGGACCCCGAAGCTGCCTGGGCCCGGCCCTGCGGCGATGCTCCTCGCCGATGGGGCACCGTGTGCCGTGGGCCTTCCTTCACCTTCTCGGTGGAAGTACGTGGATCCGCATCAGATCGATGCGAGTGCGCATCAATTTGATGCGGATCCACATGCAGCCCGCCGCGAGCCGGACCCCCGCCTGGCCGCGGGCCGCAAGGAGCGAGCGATATAGGGGGAGCCAGTGGACCTCCTCGGCTCCCTGACCGGCTCCCGCGTGAGGGCCGACGTGCTGGCTGCGCTCTTCGGCGCTCGCCGGAGACCCTGGAGACCGGCGGAACTCGGCCGCCTGACGCGGCGACCACATCAGCTCATCGTCCGTGAGCTGCGTCGACTGGCGACGGCCGGGCTTCTTCGTACCGCGGTGCTCGACGGGAAGCGCCACTACGAGCCCGATCCCGACGGTCCCGTGGTCCGCGAGCTGGCACGGCTCATCCTGCAGACCCGAGGTCGCGTGCCGCGCATCCGACATGTCCTCGTCGGTCTGCGGACGCGGACGATCGCTTGGGCAGTGGCGGGCTCGGCAGTGCCTGGTACGGGGTCGGTCACCAGCACCCGCGGCAGTGCGCTCATCGTGCTCACGAGCGCGCCAAGATCGCTCGTACGGGTCCAGCTGGCAAATGTCGCGGATCGCGACATGGAGATCCACTGCATGTCCGTGCGCGAGTGGGTCGCGCGCCTCGAGAAGGGCGATGTCTTCCTTCGACGCGCACGGCGTGCCCGCAAGCTCTGGGTGCTCGGCGGTCGGGACGATCTGGTCTCTCGAGAGCGGGCCGAGATCGAGTCGAAGAAGCTCCTGAGGTCGACGCGTGGCAACTGGCGCGAGGAGCTGTCAGACGAATGGGATGAGGACTGGGATCCATTCGCGCCGGTCTTCGGCCGGTCCTGAGGCCCGAACTCCAGCTGGTGCGGGCGGACGCAGGACCGGACCGCGCCTCACGGGTCGCACACGTGACGACGTGCGCGCTCTGGGGATTGGAGACGGCGCTGGTGTCGGTCGAAGCCGATGTGTCGAACGGCCTTCCGAGCTTCTCGATCGTTGGACTTCCGGACACGGCGGTGAGCGAGGCCCGCGAGCGCGCCCGCGCGGCGATCCGCAACTCGGGATTCGAGTTCCCTCTGCGCAGGATCGTCGTGAATCTCGCTCCCGCGGAGCGCCGGAAAGAAGGCACGGGGTTCGATCTCGCGATCGGACTGGCGATCCTTCGGGCGAGCGAGCAGCTGAATGCCGACGTCGACGGGCTCTGCCTCGGCGAGCTCTCGCTCGACGGGACGATCCGCCCGGTCCGCGGCGTGATGCCCCGGGTCCTCCGAGCGCGGGACGCGGGCATCGAGCGCGCCTACCTGCCTGCCGAGAACGCGCCGGAGGCGGCGGCGCTCGGCTGCGATGCGTTCCCGCTGCGCACGCTTCGCGCCGCGGTGGAGCATCTCGACGGCCGAGTGCGCCTTGCGCCAGCACCGACCCCCCCGCCCGCGACGGATCCGGTCTGGGACGTCGATCTCGGCGACATCGCCGGCCAGGACACCCCGAAGCGCGCCCTCGAGATCGCAGCGGCCGGCGGGCACAACCTGTTGTTCATCGGGCCGCCGGGTACAGGGAAGACGATGCTCGCCCGGGCCATGCCGTCGATCCTGCCCCCGCTCGAGCCGGACGAGCTCCTGATGGCGAGCGCGATCCACAGCGTCGCGGGTCTGACCGATCCGGAGCGGCCGCTCCTCGCCGCGCGTCCGTTCCGCGCCCCGCATCACACCGCATCCCGGCTCGCGCTGGTGGGCGGCGGCGTGCCGCCACGTCCCGGCGAGGTGAGCTTGGCCCACAGCGGAACGCTCTTTCTCGATGAGATCGCGGAGTTCCCGGCCGGCGTGCTCGAGACGCTGCGCGAGCCACTGGAGGAAGGGGCGATCACGATCTCACGCGCGGGGGCGGCCGCCACGTATCCGGCCCGGTTCACCCTCGTCGCGGCGCAGAACCCGTGTCCGTGCGGCCGCTTCGGCGACGTCGAGGCTCAGTGCTCGTGCCTGCCGGATGCGATCGCGCGCTACCGGTCCCGCATCTCCGACCCGCTGTTGGATCGGATCGACATGCGTGTGGCGGTGCCGCGCATCCCGTACCGCGAGCTCCGGGAACGGGTCCAGCGCGAGTCGTCCGCGACCGTCCGGGCGCGGGTGCGTCACGCCCGCGACCGCATGCGCGCGCGCCTGGCTGGAAGTGGCCGCCGATGCAATGCCGAGATGACGAAACGACAGGTCGAGCAGCACTGTCAGCTCGACCGGGCGGGCGAGCAGATGATGTCGGCCGCGATCTCGGCCCGGCGGATCTCGGCGCGGGGATATCACCGGCTGCTACGCGTCTCCCGCACGATCGCCGATCTTGCGGAGGGCGATGACATCAGTGCGGACCACCTCGCGCTCGCGCTCCTCCTGCGGGGCCACACGTGATCAAGCTGTCGCCCCGCGATCCCGAATACCCGCCGCGTCTGCGACGCCTCGCGCGACCTCCGGATCCGCTCTGGGTCTGGGGACAGCTTCCGGATCCGCAGGACCCGACGGTCGGGATCGTCGGCACGCGCCGTCTGACGCAATACGGGCAGCGGATCGCACGCGAGCTCGCGATGGCGCTCGCGCGAGCGGGCGCGGTGGTCGTGTCCGGGCTCGCCCAGGGTGTCGACTCCGTGGCCCACTCAGCCGCGCTGGAGGCCGCCGGCCGCACGATCGCGGTGCTCGGCGAGGGCCTCGCGTACTACGACGAGCATGGAGCCGCTCGGCGCCGCCAGCTCGCCATGCGCATCCGAAAGCAGGGCGCGCTGATCTCGGAATGGGCCCTTGACGTGCGTGGCATTGAATGGACCTACCCGCGTCGCAACTTGACGCTCGCGGCGCTCAGCGATGCGCTGATCGTCGTCGAAGCGCCCGAGGGATCGGGTGCGTTGATCACCGCCGATCGGATGCGCAGGGACATCCGTCGTCCGGTCTTCATCGTGCCGGGGCCGCTCGGAGCTTCCACATGGGAGGGGTCGAACCGCTACATCGCGGAAGGGAAGGGGACGCTTCTCGCCAGCGCGCAGCAGGTCGCGAGCTACCTCGGGCTGACGGTCGCGGCAATGCCACGGGCGAGCGGTAACGGCGCGGGAGAGCGGCTCCTCGCGCTGCTTGCGTCGGGGCCGGCCGACGCCGACACGATCACCGCCGGGCTGGGTCTCGACGGGCCGAAGGCGACGACGCTCATCGCGGAGCAGGTGATCGCCGGAGCGATCGCGCCGACGCCGGACGGGCGATTCGCGAGGGTCCGCTAGGGCGGCTGCGTCGCGACGACACGGACGATCCGGTCGCCGGTCCCGTTGCTCGTCGTGACGTACAGCGCCCCGTCGGGCCCGAGGACCGGCGATCGCAGGCGTCCGTATTTGCGATCGAGGAGGATCTCAGCGGCGGTCACCTTCGTCCCCTCGACGGCGTACCGGCGCAGATCAGTGTCCTTCAGCTGCGCGGTGAACAGCGAGCCCGACCACAGGCCCCACATCGCACCGGTCACGAAGGCCGCTCCGGAGTTCGCGATGGTGACGCCGCCGGAGGTCCAGACCGGGTCCGTGAAGCGCCCCTGCGGGTCGGGGCCCTGCGCGAGCGGCCATCCGTAGTTCGCGCCCTTCTCGAGCACGTTGATCTCGTCGTGGGTGTCCTCGCCGTGCTCGACCTCGAAGACCGCCCCGGTCCCGGGCTGGAACGCGAGCCCCTGCGGGTTCCGATGCCCGTACGACCAGATGGCGCTGGGCGCGCTGCGACCCGGTAGCACCGGATCGTCCGCCGGGATCGAGCCATCCGTGTTCACGCGGAGGATCTTCCCATTCAGCGAGGCGGTGTCCTGGGCGAGCCGCGAGACCGTCGAGTCACCCATGGTCACCCACAGCTTGCCGTCGGGCCCGAACCGCACGATGCAGCCGTCGTGCGCCGCCGCGGCGCGCATCCCGGCCCGGATCACGAAGCCGTCGAGCGCGATGTCGTTGCCCGTCGCCCGCAGGCGCAGGACCTGGTTGCGGAACTCACCCTCGTCGACGCGTGAGGCGCACACGTAGAGGAACCCGTTCCGCGCGAAGTCGGGATCGAAGGCGATGCCCATGAGCCCGGACTCCCCCTGGGCCCGCACGTTCGGCAGGGAGTAGTGGCCGATGCGGCGCGCGTTCGGTGCGCCGCTCTCGAAGATGAGCACGTTCCCAGCGCGCTCGGTGACGAACATGCGGCCGTCGGGTGCGAACGCGAGATCCCAGGGAAGGCGCAGGCCGGTCTGTACCGGCGCATCGGCCAGGACGGGCACCTTCGGCACCGGCGTGGGTGAGGGCGTCGGGCTCGGGGTCGGCGTCGTACGTGAGGCTGTCGCCGACGCGGTGGTCGCCGGCGCGGTGGGCGCCGGCGCCGCCGGCACGCTCGTCGCGACCGCGGCGGGCGGCGAAGTGCACGCGGAGGTGAGGAGAAGGCCGAGCGCGATCGCGAGCCGCACCGCCTTCAGGCTACCGGTAGGCGACGACGAGGAGCCTCACCGGTGGGGCGGCCAGGTCGATGACGTTCGAGATCACGAGGTCATCGGTCCCGAGCACGGCGATCCCGAGCCGCCTGGAGGCGAGGCCGACGTACACCTCGTCGCCGTTCGGCGAGACCGCGACGTCGGCGACACGCCCGGGCATGGGCACCCGCCGCAGGATCTCGCCCTTGGCGAGGTCGACCGCGACGAGCCCGTCCGATGTCCCCACGTAGAGGCGTCCCTCGCGCCGGTCGACCGCGAGCGCCCTCGCGTCGGTCCCGATGGTCAGCCGGCCGACGACGGTGAGCTGCTCGGTGTCGACGATCTGGACGACGCCGCTGCCGTCGACCGAGGCGTAGATCCGCGTCCCGGAGCCGTTCATCGCCATCGCAGAGGGCGGACCGCCGAGCGGGATCGTGTAGGGCACGTGGCCGCCGCGCGTGTAGATGTTCCCGGTCTGCGCCGTCGACACGTACAGCATGTCGATGCCGTCGCGCGTCGCGATGAACATCTGGTTGTGCTTGTAGGACGCCACGATCGCCGTCGGCGCGCCGTCGTATGGGAACCGCATCCGCGAGCCCGAGCGCAGGTCGATCTGTTCGGCCGCGACGGGTCCGACCAGGAACGCGCTGCGGCCGTTCCGGTTCGCGACGACCTGCGTCGCGTCGATCGCGACATCGACCGGATCGCTCACCGCGCCCGTGGGCAGGTCGATCGTCCGCAGCGTCCGGCCGTCGAGAGCGTATACGGTGCGTCCGTCGGTCCCGAGCGCGACGGTGGAGGCGCGCATCCCGGTCGCCTCGGCGGCGCCGTCGCGAGGCGAGGCGCTCACCAGTGAGCCCCCCGCGAGCGCCGCGATGCGCACCTCGCGCTGCGGCTGCGCGACGGGCGGCCGGTAGTGGTCGATGGTCGGCCCGGCCTTCTTCTTCCAGCCGTCGCGCTCGACGAACGGATACGCGTCGACGGTCCCTCCGGCGCCGAGGATCGCGTAGGGCCGGTCCGCGATCCCGTCGCCGTCGCCGTCGGTGCCGCGGTGGTCGCCCCAGAAGTTGCCCTGCTTCTTCACGGGGTCGAACCACTGGTTGCGGTCGTTGCTGTCGCTCACCTGCGGGCTATTGCCGGCGACGTTGTTGTGGAAGATCAGGTTGCCGGTGGCCTCACTGAACCAGATGCCCCAGTTGACGTTGCCCTCGATGGTGTTCTCGGTGATCCGGTTCCGCTGGCTCGCATAGAGGTAGATCCCGTAGCCGCCGGGGCTGTTGTAGGTCTGCTTCACGAGGTCGTTCTTCTCGACGATCGTGTCGTTCGCGTTCTGCAGGTGCAGCCCGTAGATGTTCGCTTCGGCGCGGCTGCGCCGGACGGTGTTCCCGTCGGAGTCGTGGATGTAGAAGCCGAACCTGCTGCCCAGCGACGCGACGTCCTCGATGACGCTGCCGGTCACTTTCACGAAGTACACGCCGGTGGAGAAGTCGGCGATGCGGCCGTTCCGCAGCGTGATGCCGCGCACGTTCTCGGCTCGCACGCCGACGCTCTGGAGCTGCGGCGACGGCCACGTCTGCGGCCCGTAGCCCGGTCCCGTCAGGACCTTCCCGTTGAGGTCGATCGCGATCCCGTTCGCGGCGACGACGAGCGCGTCGCCGGTGCAGGTCATGTCGTTCGCGAGCACGAAGCTCTTCGCGATCTTCTGGCCGCACTGGGCGGTCTCGGGGGCCGGGGTGGGCGAGGGGCTCTGGCCGGGTGCCGGGGTCGGCGCGGGTGTTGCTGGGGAGGCCGTCGCGGTGGGTGCGACCGTCGCGCTGAGCGGCGCCGGGGACGGCCGCGTGACGACGGCCGGCTGGCAAGCGACCAGCGCGAGCACGAGCACGACCGCAGGGCGCATCGTCATCCGAGCGTACATACAAATGGAGGCGACGTGGGTTCCCTGAAGGACCACCAGGAGGAACGCCCGTGAGGGAGGAGCCGCAGCGGATCGCCGGCCGCCCCGAGGGGACGCCCCGCGTCCCGGACACCGGACCCACGGCGATCGTCGTCATCGCGCATCCGCTGCCGACGCACGGCGGATCGATGCGCAACCCGCTCATGGCGCATCTCGCGCGTACGGCGGCGCACCGCGGCTGGTACGCGCTGCGGTTCAACTTTCGCGGCGTCGGACAGAGCGATGGGGAGTGGAGCGGCGGCCGCGACGAGCACGAAGACCTCGCCGACGCGGTCGCGCACGCGCGCGCCATCGCGCCGGGGCTGCCGCTCGCGGTGGTCGGCTTCAGCTTCGGCGCGCTCATGACGCTGCGCTGGATCGCGCTGGGCGGCCGCCCGGACGCGTACGCCCTCCTCGGCCTGCCACTCCGCAGCGTTCGCGGCGAGCCGCGGTCCGATCCTCCCCCGGTCCCCGCCGGCACGCTCGTCGTGAACGGCGAGCTCGACGACTTCGGCGCGGCGAAGGAGCTCCGCGAGGCGTACCCCGAGGCACAGGTCGTGGCGATCCCCGGCAGCGACCACTTCTTCATGGGGAAGCGCGACGAGGCGGCGCGCGTCGTGATGGATCACCTGGCCCTAGCATTGACACTTCCATGACGACCGAGATGACGCGTCCACGTATCGCGACCGCTCCGGCCGGGTCCCCCCGGGAGGGTATGAAGACGCGGAAGCGGATCCTGACGGGCGACCGCCCGACGGGCGAGCGCCACGTCGGGCACTACGTGGGCACGCTCGCGAACCGCGTGAAGCTGCAGGACCAGTACGAAACATTCCTCCTGGTCGCCGACCACCACATGCTCACGACGCGACTCACCGGGCTGGACGAGATCGAGCACAACATCCGCGCGACGATCCTGGGCAACCTCGCCGTCGGGATCGACCCCGAACGGACCACGATCTACCTGCAGTCGCAGATCCCCGAGGTCAGCGAGATCTTCGTGCTCTTCGCGATGATGGTGACCGTTCCCCGCGCGCAGCGGATCCCCACACTGAAGGAGCAGATGCGAGATCTCCACATCGCGCAGCCGTCGTACGGCCTGCTGGGCTATCCGATCCTGCAGGCGGCGGACATCCTGATGGTGAAGGGCGACCTCGTCCCGGTCGGCCGGGACCAGCAGTCGCACATCGAGATCAGTCGCGAGATCGCACGCGACTTCAACCAGCGTTTCGGCCCGGTGTTCCCGGTCCCGGACGCGCTGATCCCGGAGGTCGGGATCCTGCCGGGGACCGACGGTCGCGTGAAGATGGGCAACTCCCTGGGCAACATCATCAACCTGTTCGACGACGCCAAGACGGTCGAGCGCAAGGTCATGGGGATGTACACGGATCCGACCAGGATCCGCCCGACCGATCCGGGCCACGTCGAGGGCAATCCCGTCTTCACCTACCACGACTTCTTCAACCCGGACACGGCCGAGGTGGAGGACCTGAAGGAGCGCTACCGGGCCGGTCGCGTCGGCGACGTCGAGGTGAAGAAGCGCCTCGCGGCCGCGCTGAACCGGTTCCTCGATCCGTTCCGCGATCGGCGCGACGAGCTGCTGCGCCGGCCTCGCATCGTCGAGGATGTGCTCGAGGCTGGTCGCGAGCGGGCGCGGGCCGAGGCGCAGCGCACGCTGCACGAGATGCGTGCGGCGATGAAGCTCGACTACTTCGGGTTGTAGGTACGCCCCGCCTCTACGCGCTGATCCTCTCCGGCGGCGCGGGCACGCGCCTGTGGCCGCGCTCGCGGCAGGCGATGCCCAAGCAGTTCCTCGACCTCGTCGGGCGGCGCACGCTGCTCCAGGACACCGTCGAGCGCATCAGCGAGCTCATCCCGGACGAGCGCATCTTCGTGGTGGCCCCGCCGGAGCACCGCGCGCTCATCCACGAGCAGATCCCGAAGCTGCGCGGCGACCACGTCGTCGTCGAGCCGTATCCGCGCGGGAACGCGGCCGCCATCGGGCTCGCGATGGCCGCGCTGCACGCGTTCGATCCCGACGCCGTCGTCGCGGTCCTGCCGTCGGACCACCTCGTCGAACGGCGGGAGCGCTTCCGCACCGTGCTCATCGCGGCGACCGCGGCGGCCGAAGCGGGGAACATCGTGACGCTGGGGATCGAGCCGTCGTCGGCGGACACCGGCTTCGGCTACATCGAAGCGGGAGCGAAGCTCGCGCTCGAGGCCCCCGCGGACGTGTTCGCGGTGGAGCGCTTCATCGAGAAGCCCAAGCGCGAGGCCGCGGAGAAGATGGTCGCCGCGGGCGGGCACTACTGGAACGCGGGCATGTTCGTGTGGCGCGCGGCGACGGTCCTCGACGCGTACCGCGAGCACCTGCCGAAGACGGCACGCGTGCTCGCCGCGCTCGAGGACGCGCACGGGACGGAGCGGTACGAGGCCGTGCTCAGCGAGGTATGGGAGGAGACGGACCGCACGACGATCGACTACGGCATCGCGGAGAAGGCGACGAACGTCGCGGTCGTTCCCGCGGACATCGGCTGGCACGACGTCGGGAGCTGGCAGCGCGTGGCGGAGATCGTCGCCGGCACGCAGAACTGGTCGCCCGACGACACCGTCGCGGTCGACTCGAGCGGCGTCTACGCGTGGGTCCCGGGCAAGGTCGTGGCGCTGGTCGGTGTGCACGACCTTATCGTCGTGGACACCGGCGACGCGCTCCTGGTCACGGCGAAGGAGCGCAGCGAAGAGGTCAAGGCCGTGGTCGACCGCCTCCGCCAGGAGGGACGCGAAGACCTGCTGTAGCGCCTTTTTTGGCCCTTTTCCTACCCCCGTGCGCGTCCTGGTGTTCGCCTCCGGCGTCGGCATTCGACATGTCGCGTATCTTGGAAAAAGGGAGGGCGCCCGGATAGGGCGCCTTTGGCATGTCTTAGAGGAGTGGTGCATTTGGCGAAAAAGGCCGGCGGGCAAGGCGACCTCGTCGTCGTCGAAAGCCCCAGCAAGGCGCGGACGCTCGAACGGATGCTCGGCCCCAACTACGTGGTCGAGGCGTCCTACGGGCACATCCGCGACCTGCCCAAGTCGAAGCTGGGCATCGACCTGGTGACGTTCCAGCCCGACTACGTAGTGCCGGACGACTCGGAGAAGGTCGCGCGCCGGCTGCGGAAGGAGGCGAAGGTCGCGCAGCACGTCTGGCTCGCGACCGACCTCGACCGCGAGGGCGAGGCGATCGCGTGGCACGTCGCCGACCTCATCGCCGCGCCGCAGGCGAAGCTGCGCCGGGTCACCTTCCACGAGATCACGCCGACGGCGATCGCGGAAGCGTTCCGCCATCCGCGGCACATCGACATGGACCTCGTCAACGCGCAGCAGGCGCGTCGCGTCGTCGACCGCCTCGTCGGCTACAAGCTCTCGCCGCTGCTGTGGAAGAAGATCCGCTACGGCCTGTCGGCCGGGCGCGTCCAGTCGGTCGCGCTGCGCCTCGTCGTCGACCGCGAGCGCGAGATCCAGGCGTTCAAGCCGGAGGAGTACTGGACCCTCGACGCGCTCCTTCGCACATCGCGGGCAGGGTCAGGCGACCACGCCGGCGACGTGTTCCCGGCGGAGGTCGCGTCACACAAGGGCCACAAGCTCCACATCAAGGACGAGGCCTCCGCGAACAGGCACCGCGCGGCCCTCGCGGACGCGGTCTACCGCGTCTCGAAGGTCGAGAAGCGCGAGAGCTCGCGCAACGCGGCCGCGCCGTTCACCACGTCGACCCTCCAGCAGGAGGCGTCGCGCAAGCTCGGGTTCTCGCTGAAGAAGACGATGGTCATCGCGCAGCAGCTGTACGAGGAAGGCCGCATCACCTACATGCGCACCGACTCGCTGCACCTCGCCGAGGGCGCGCTGCGGCAGGCGCACGAGGTGCTCGCCCGCGAGTTCGGCGCCCGGTACGCCCTCGAGAAGCCGCGGCACTACCGGACCAGGTCGAAGGGCGCGCAGGAGGCCCACGAGGCCATCCGGCCGACGGACCTCTCGCACGCGCCGCAGTCGCTGCGCAAGCACCTTCGGCCCGACCAGATGAAGCTCTACACGCTCATCTGGCAGCGCACGCTCGCGTCGCAGATGCCTCCGGCGCGGTACGAGTCGACGCGGGTCGACATCGAGGGCGACGGCTACGTGCTGCGCGCGACGGGCCGCCGTCTCCTGTTCGACGGGTACCTGCGCGTCTACCAGGAGGGCACCGACGAGCCTGAGCGCGAGATCTCTCCGCTACCCGAGGTCGTCGAAGGCGAGGAGCTGACGCTGCTCGGGCTCGACGCGACCCAGCACTTCACGCAGGCGCCGCCGCGGTTCACGGAGGCGTCGCTGGTGAAGACGCTCGAGGAGCACGGCATCGGGCGGCCGTCGACGTACGCGCCCACGATCTCGACGCTCAGCGACCGCAAGTACGTGCGCCGCGAGCAGCGCGCGCTCATCCCCGAGGACGTGGCGTTCACCGTCATCGACTTCCTCAAGGAACACTTCGCCGACATCGTCGACACCGGGTTCACCGCGCGCATCGAGGAGGACCTCGACCGGATCGCGCGCGGCGAGACCACGTGGGTGCCGGTCGTGAAGGAGTTCTTCGACCCGTTCATCGCGCGGGTCGACGAGAAGACCGAGACGGTGAAGAAGTCGGACGTGACCGAGGAGGCGACGGACAAGACGTGCCCGAAGTGCGGTCGTCCCCTCGTCATCAAGCTCGGCCGCTACGGCCGCTTCTATTCGTGCACGGGCTTCGTACGCGGGAAGAGGGGACAGCCGCTGCCGCCGGGCGCGTGCGACCATTCCGCCCCGCTCGAGGGTGAGCAGGGCCCGCAGCTCGAGATCATCGAGGGGGAGATGTGCCCCGAGTGCGGCAAGCCGCTGGCGCGGCGCCGGGGACGGTTCGGCCCGTTCATCGGCTGCACCGGATACCCCGACTGCACATACGTGAAGAAGACACAGCAGAAGACCGGCGTGACCTGCCCGCAGTGCGGGCAGGGTGAGCTCGTGCGGCGGCGCGGCCGCGGCCGCTCCTTGTTCTTCGGCTGCGAGCGCTACCCCGAGTGCACCTTCACGGCGCGCGAGCTCCCCGGCGCGCCGGCGAAGCCGGCCGAGCCGGTCGAGGCAGCCTCCGCCTGACGGACGCCCGGCTCGCGACGTCGTTCGAGGAGGCGTCGTGGGACGACCTCGTCCTCGCGACGAACCGGGCGCACATCCTCCAGACGAAGGGCTGGGCCGAGGCGAAGGCGCTGGGCGGATGGCGCGCGGAGCGATACGTCCTCGGTGACGGCGGCGTCGCGCAGGTGCTCCTCAAACCGCTGCGCTTCGGCCTGACCATGGCGTACTGCCCCCGCGGTCCGCTCGCCGTCGGATCGATCGCCGACGCGATCGCCGCGTTGCGCGTCGCTCTGCGGCGGCACCGCTGCGTCGCGCTCCTCTGCGACCCGGAGGTCCCCGAGACCGACTCCGTGCTCGACGCCCTGCGCGCGGCCGGCGTGCGGCGGTCGCCGGTGTACGTGCAGCCGCGGCGCACGCTGCTGATGAACCCGGAGATCGGCCCCGAGGTGCTCATGGCGTCGATGCGCAAGAAGACGCGCCAGTACATCCGCAAAGCAGAGCGCGCCGGTGTCGTCACCGAGGAGACGGACGACCTCGAGCGCTTCCACCGCGTGCTGCGGATCGTCGGCGAGCGCGACCGCTTCGCCGTGCACTCGCTCGAGTACTTCGAGCGGCTCCGGTCGGGCCTCGGAGGCCGGCTGCACGTGCTCGTGGCGCGCATCGGCGACGAGGACGTCGGAGCGCTCATGCTCGCGCGGATGGCCGAACGCGCGTGGGAGCTGTACGGCGGCTGGAGCGGCACGCACGCGGGGGAGCGTCCTTTCTATCTGCTCAAGTGGCGCGCCATCCAGCGCATGCGACAGCTCGGCGTCGGCCGCTACGACATGTGGGGATTGAGTGAGACGGCGGACGATCCGCTGGCCGGCGTGACCGAGTTCAAGCTCGGCTTCGGCGGCGACGTGGTCGAGTGGATCGGAGCGCTCGAGACCCCGGTGACGAGATGGCTGTACCCCGTGTGGCGCCTGTTCGGCCGGCGCCGGCTCGCGCGTTCAGCATGAAAGCGTACCGGGGGGCTCCGCCCCCCGAGGACCCCCCGCCGCCGGGCTGGGACGAGGCCGCCGTCAGATCGCCGGGCGGCCACGTCCTGCAGTCGAGCGCGTGGGCGCGCATCCGCGAGGCGCAGGGGTGGCGCGCGGAGTTCGTGCGCGTCGGCGACCCGCTCCCCGTCGCGCTCGTCCTGTGGCGTGACGTCCCCCTGTTCGGTCCCATGGGGTACGTGCCGCGCGGGCCCATCGTCGCTCCGGGCGACCGGGACGGGCTCGCGCACGCCCTGGAGACGCTGGCCCAGCTCGCGCGCGAGCGGCGCGCCGTCCTGTTGAAGGTGGACCCGGAGCTGTCGCCGGACGAGGCCGCGCACGCCCTCGCGCATGTCGGATACGTCCGCGGACCCGACGTGCAGCCCGTCCTCGCGACGCTGGTGCTCGACATCACGCCCGATCCCGACGAGATCATGAAGGGCCTCGAGAAGGACACTCGCTGGAGCGTTCGCCAGGCGGCGAAGCGCGGCGTCACGGTGCGCGCCGTCACGGACGAGGCCTCGCTGCGCGCCTTCTACGAGCTCTACCGGGAGACCGGCGGCCGCGCGCCCTTCATCCCCCGGACCTGGGAGTACTACGGCTTCGTGTGGCGGACGCTCATCGACGCACGTCTCGCCACCCTCCGCCTCGCGTACGCCGGCGAGCGGGCGGTCGCGGGAGCGATGACGTGGCAGTGCGGCGACCGCGAGCTCTACATGTACGGCGCGAGCAGCGAGGAAGGGAGGAAGTGCTACGCGTCGTACGGCCTGCAGTGGGAGTGCATCACCGGCGCGCGTGCGCGAGGCGCCGTACGCTACGACCTCGGGGGGATCCCCATCGATCCCGCGCGCACGGACGATCCCATGTACGGCCCGTACCTGTTCAAGAAGGGCTTCGGGGGGACGATGCGAACGTACGTCGGGGCGCACGACACCGCGCCGGACGCGCTGCGATACCGCGCGTTCCTCGCCGCCGAGCCGCTGTACGCGCGCGCGCTCCAGCTGATCGGACGGCGCGGTTGAGGCTGGCCGCGCTGCTCGCCGCCGCGGGTGCGACCGCCCCGGGCGCCGAGCGCCTCGACGTGCGGCACATCGTGTACGACTCGCGTCAGGTGACGGAGGGCTCGCTGTTCGTCGCCATCAAGGGCTTCCACCGCGACGGGCACGACCATGCGGCGGACGCCGTCGATCGCGGCGCGATCGCCGTCGTCGCGGAGCGTCCGCTCGAGCTCGGCGCGCCGGTCGCGGTCGTCGCCGACACGCGGACCGCACTCGCGGACCTCGCCGCCGAGTTCTACGACCACCCGACGCGGCGGCTGCGCCTCGTCGGCGTCACCGGCACCGACGGCAAGACGACGACCGTGCACCTCATCTCGGACGTGCTCGAGGCGTCCGGGCAGCGTACCGGCTACGCGACGACCGTCGACTTCAAGGTTTGCGACCACACGTGGAAGAACGAGACGCGCCAGACGACGCAGGAGGCCGTCGAGGTCCAGGAGTTCCTCGCCGAGCTCGCGATCGCCGGCGGGACCTGGGGTGTGATCGAGGCGACGAGCCACTCGCTCGCGCTGCGCAAGCTGCGTCACTGCGACGTCGACGTCGCGGTGTTCACGAACCTGTCGCCCGAGCACCTCGACTTCCACGGCACCCTGCAGGGCTACCTCGAGGCGAAGGCCATCCTCTTCGACGAGCTGCTGCGCGGTCAGGACAAGGGCGTGCGGAAGACCGCGGTGCTCAACGCCGACGACCCGCACTGGAGCTACCTGGCCGGCCGCGCGGAGCCCGCCCGCGTCATCACGTACGGCGTCGATGCGCTCGCGGACGTGCAGGCGGAGATCCTCGTCGCGGACGCCGCGGGCAGCAGGCTGGCGATCGAGGCGTTCGGCGCGCGCACCGAGCTCGACCTGCCGCTCGTCGGCCGCTTCAACGTCCAGAACGCGCTCGCGGCGTGCGCCGCCGGCATCGCGGCGGGCGCGACGCTCGAGCAGGCGCGCGGCGCGCTCGCGCGCGCGACGCCGGTCGCCGGGCGCATGGAGCGGGTCGACGAAGGGCAGCCGTTCGAGGTCATCGTCGACTACGCGCACACACCGGCGTCGCTCGAGAAGGTGCTCTCCCTGCTGCGCCCGCTCACCGAGGGCCGGCTGATCGCCGTGTTCGGCAGCGCGGGCGAGCGCGACCGCGAGAAGCGGCCGAAGATGGCCGGGGTCGCCGCGCGCCTCGCCGACTTCTTCGTCATCACGGAGGAGGACCCCCGGCTCGAGGATCCGGTGAAGATCCTGCGCGAGATCGAGGCGGGCGCTGTCGCTGCGGGGGCTCGGGAGGGGAACGACTACCTGGTCATCGACGACCGGACGGCGGCGATCGCGGCGGCGATCTCCCGCGCGGAGCCCTGCGACATCGTCGTGCTATGCGGCAAAGGCGACGAGGCGTCGATCATCGCTGGCGAGGAGAAGCGCCCCTGGGACGAGGCCGGCGCGGCGCGCGACGCGCTGCGCGCGCGGGGCTTCGGATGAGCCGGCGCGTCCGTCCCTCCGCGGCCGCGACCCGGCGCCAGACGAAAGCGCTCGCCGCGAGCGTGCCCGACGTCGTCGCGACCCTGCGTGCGGAGATCGCCCCGCCGGAGCCGCCGCACGGAACGCCTGCGCTCCTCCTGATGATGGGGTTCCCGGGAGTGGGGAAGTCGCACTGCGCGCGTCTCCTCGCGGCACGCCTGCGCGCGGCGCACGTCGCCAGCGACCACCTGCGCAGCCGGCTGTTCGTCGCGGCGTCGTACGCGCAGGAGGAGAACACCGCGGTCTTCCGCATCATCGACGGCCTCGTCGAGCGTCTCGTCGACGAGGGCCATCGGGTCATCGTCGACGCGACGCACCTGCGGCGCGCTGCGCGGGCGAGCACGGCCGGCATCGCGCGGCGCCGCGGCGTGCCGCTCGCCCACATCCTCGTCGTCGCGGACGAGGCCGAGACGCTCGCGCGGCTCGCGGAACGCCGCCGCGCTCGGGCGCCGGACGATCGATCCGACGCCGACGAGCGCATCTTTTACGGCATGCGGTCTCGCGGCTTCGAGGAGCCCGACGATCCGTACCTGACGATCCGCAACGGGCCCGGCCTCGAGGCCGAGATCGAGCACGTTGTCGCCGATCTGGGGGTGCGATGGTCCGCCGCGACCTGATCTTCGGCGTCGTCGCGGTCGCCCTCGTCGTCCTCTACACGTGGGGCGCGTCGCTGCTGTCGCCCGCCGTCGGGATCCCGGCGGCGTCCTCGCCGACGCCCACGCCGACGCGGCCCGCGGAGCAGACCGGCGTGCCGCGCGTGCCGGGGGCGATCGCGTTCGTGCTGCGCGGGGACGTGTACGTCCTGCGTGACGGGCGCTACGCGCCGCTGACATCGGAAGGGCGGAACTCCCAGCCGGCGCTCAGCGCGGACGGATCGACCCTGTACTTCGCGCGGCGCGAGGAGATCGACGGCAGGCGCGTCGTCGAGGGCGCGCTCGTGAACGCGCGCCTGGCGTACTCGTCGATCGTGCGCAAGTCCGCGTCCGGCGGCCCGGAGGAGATCGTCCTGAACGGGCTGCGCCAGCGCAGCGCGGGCGGCCAGCACCTGGTGTCGTGGTACATCGGGCCGGCCGTCTCGGCGGACGGGCGGCGGCTCGCGCTGTTCGAGGACGACGGCGACGGCGCGGCCGACCTCGAGGTCGTGACCTTCCCCGCGGCGACGGCCGCCCCCGGGACGCCACGGCCGACGGCGCGGCCGACGATCGCGGTGCTGTCGCAGGGCGCCGACCTCGCGGATGCGGCGTGGTCGCCGGACGGCCGCACGATCGCGCTGACGTCGTACAACACCGACACGCCAGGGATCCTGCTGTGGGCCGCGGACCGCGTCGGGACCGCGCAACGGCTCGCCGACCTTCCGCGGGGCGAGGCGTACCGGCCGTCGTACTCCGCGGACGGGAAGTGGCTCGTGTACACGCTGCGACACGATGGCAAGAACGACGTCCACGCCTACGAGCTCGCGACGAAGAGGGACGTCGCGCTCACCGACGACGGCAGGAGCTGGAGCGGCGTGCTGTCGCCCGACGGCGCGTGGCTCGCGTTCCTGCGCGAGCGCAGCGGGACGATCGACCTCTACGCGATGGAGCTCGGCGATGCGCTCACGGGTGGCCGGCCGAAGGAGGCGATCAAGCTCACGCG